>NZ_QTWY01000009.1:0-76570 GCF_003461365.1 Clostridium sp. AF17-21AC | reverse complement strand
GAAGACTTATCCTGAGAGGTTCGAAAGATAAGCGGAAGAGATTGGAGAGAATGAAGTCGTAAGACTTTCTGTATGAAATTCTGAAGGTACATGAAATAAAAAGTATTGACATCAACCTGAATCTGTGTTAGGCTTGATGAGTACGCCGTGGTATACCAGGTGTTATTCCTCGATAGCTCAATGGTAGAGCACTCGGCTGTTAACCGAGGGGTTGTAGGTTCGAGCCCTACTCGGGGAGCTAATCTTATAAGGCCCCATGGTCAAGCGGTTAAGACATCGCCCTTTCACGGCGGTAACACGAGTTCGAATCTCGTTGGGGTCATTTAATTTAATATGCCGATGTGGCTCAATTGGCAGAGCAGCTGATTTGTAATCAGCAGGTTATCGGTTCGAGTCCGATCATCGGCTTTTTGCTGAAAAGCAAAAAATGGGTGGATTCCCGAGTGGCCAAAGGGGACAGACTGTAAATCTGCTGCGTAATGCTTCGGTGGTTCGAATCCACCTCCGCCCATTTCTTTTTTATTTATATCGCGGGGTGGAGCAGTCTGGAAGCTCGTCGGGCTCATAACCCGAAGGTCATAGGTTCAAATCCTGTCCCCGCTACTATTATGTAATATGCCCAGATAGCTCAGTTGGTAGAGCAGAGGACTGAAAATCCTCGTGTCGCTGGTTCGATTCCAGCTTTGGGCACGACTTTGAAAAGCTGAAATCATAACGATTTCAGCTTTTTCTTTTATCTGTAAAAAGACTGAGAGAAAATCAGATTCAGGTGTTGATAAATAAGGAGTGTGCAGTATGGAGTTTAATGTTGGTCAGGTAATTAAGATGAAGAAGCCGCATCCATGTGGTGCAAATGAATGGGAGATCCTTCGCGTTGGTATGGATTTTCGTTTGAAATGTAAAGGGTGCGATCATCAGGTGATGGTACCGAGAAAATTAGTTGAAAAGAATTTTAAAGGTTTTATAGAATAGCAAAAAAAGTATTGAAATAATAAAAAAATCCTTGCAACATGGGAACCTTTATGATATTATTTTGTTCTGTGATGTGTTAATAATCATATATTTCCTTGCTCATATATCATATATGGGCCAGAGACCATAAGGAGGTGCAATTACATGAACAAGTATGAGTTAACTTTAGTAGTTAATGCAAAGATTGATGAGGATGCTAGAACAGCAGCAGTTGAGAAAGTAAAGGCTTACATCGAGAAAGCTAATGCAACTATCACTAATGTTGAAGACTGCGGACTTAAGAAGCTTGCTTATGAAATCCAGAAGATGGGCGAAGCTTACTATTACTTCATTCAGTTCGATGCAGAAGCTGATGTACCAGCACAGCTTGAAGCTAATGTTCGTATCATGGAGCCTGTTCTCAGATATCTTTGCGTTCGTTTAGACGCTGAGTAATAGGAGGAATTCCGTATGAATAAAGTAATTTTAATGGGTCGTTTAACAAGAGATCCAGAGATCAGATATTCTCAGGGGAATGATCAGATGGCAATTGCCAGATACACTCTCGCTGTAGATAGACGTTTTAACAGAAATGGTGATCAGACCGCAGATTTTATTAACTGTGTTGCTTTTGGCCGTTCAGCAGAATTTGCTGAAAAGTATCTGAAACAGGGTACAAAGATCGTGGCTACTGGAAGAATCCAGACAGGCAGTTATACCAATAAAGATGGAAACAAAGTATATACAACAGATGTTGTTATCGAAGACCAGGAATTTGCTGAAAGCAAAGGAAGTTCTTCATCAGATGGCGGAAGTTATCAGCCAGCTGGCAGACCTTCACCTGCAAATGCAAGTGCAGAAGGTTTTATGAGTATTCCGGAAGGTATAGAGGATGATTTACCATTCAAGTAAAGAAGGAGGTAAATACAATGGCTTATACAAAGACAGATAGAGCAGACGCTCCAATGAAGAGAAGAAATATTCGTAGAAGAAAGAAAGTATGTGTATTCTGTGCAGATAAGACTGCTGTTATCGATTATAAAGATGCAAACAAGTTAAAGAGATACATCTCTGAAAGAGGTAAGATCCTTCCTAGAAGAATTACCGGTAACTGTGCTAAGCATCAGAGAGCTTTAACTGTAGCAGTTAAGAGAGCAAGACAGATTGCAATTTTACCATACGTAGTAGATTAATCTATATTCATTGGTTACACCGTAGGGTGTGCATACAATCTGAAAAATGAAGGATGGTTGTGAAGTGATTCACAATCATCCTTTTTATGTTTATGTTAATAAGCCAAATGCAGATTTCGTGTTTATATGAAAAACAACATTTGACTTATTTAATGCAATATTGACGTCCTGAATCATCTGGGATAAAATTTTGATTAAAGATATTATTAAATATAGAAGGTATAGTTATATTGTTAGATGAAAAATAAATGGATAATTAGCAATATGAAAAAAGGATTAGCACAAAAAAAGAATGCAAGGAGACCTTTATGGCAGAGAAGATCGTACAGATAGATCATGTTACAAAAAAATATAAGGAACGTACAGTATTGGATGATGTATCATTGTCTATCTGGACAGGGGATGTCATTGGGTTATTGGGAAGCAATGGAGCAGGTAAAACGACACTGATGAGGGCGATTGCAGGAAGCATTCCGGTTGATTCGGGAGAAATCAGTTTTTCAGGAGAACGAAGAACGCAGGATGTAGGAACGCTGATCGAGAATCCAAATATATATACCGATATGTCTGGAATCGAGAATCTTCGATATTTTGGCAGATTATTTGGGGTAGAGGATGAAGCAGTATATGAGAGCCTGCTGCAGCAGATGGGGCTTACAGAAGCCGGAAAGAAATTGGCTGGCAGGTATTCACTTGGAATGAAACAGAGACTTGGCATAGCGGTTGCAATGCTCGGTGATCCGAGACTTTTGATTTTAGATGAGCCGTTAAACGGTCTGGATGTACAGGGAATGCAGGATCTGGAAGAACGTCTGTGGGCAATGCATGAGGATCGGTCAATCGGAATATTGATCAGCAGTCATGTGATCGGTGAATTGGTAAAACTTTGCAATCGGTATCTGGTTATGGATCATGGCAGGATCTGTATGGAATATACAAGAGAAGAACTGCTTCAGCAGGCAGGCAGCGAGGAAGCAGTTGAGGATTATATTATTACACGATTCCAAAAAACAATGTAAATAAATAGCATAAGTGTAGAATATCAAGTAAAATTATAAAACAAATATAGCAGATCAGAATAATAAACAAGAGGAAAGACAGAACCAGAATACATTAGAGAAATCAACAGGGCTAGTAGATTAAAATAACATGCTGTACAGAAAATAACAGGTAAGACAGAAAGGCAGGAAACAAATGATGAATCAGATCATTCGTGCAGAGAATTACAGAATCAGGAAGAATAAGACATTTCGTATTGCATGCATTGTGATCATTGGAATGGTATTGGTTGGATTTGCATTGTTTTATGCTGCAACACATATGATATCCGGAGAGCTGATGGAAGCAGCGGGTGGATATGATACGGATGTGGATGCATTTACAGACATAAATCTGTTTGACTGTGCCGGAATCGCTGTTTCACTGATGCAGATTCTCTCTATTTTGTATGCAATCGTGATCACGATCATGATCGGGGCAGAGAAACGGAATGGTGTCTATTCGCTGATGCTGGAACGCGGGTATCAGACACGTCAGATTTATATGGCTAAATTATATGCGACAACGGTGATAGCAGGCATCGGTTATCTTTTATATGTAGCTGTATCGTTGATTGCCGGGGCGATATTCTGGCATGGAACAATCGAACGCGAGGATGTGACAGGATTTATCCGAGTGTTTCTTTTAATGCTTGTTATGTATGTAGTTTCTTCCTATATCTATATGGCAGTTGCGATGAATGTAAAAAATGCAGGAATGGCAGTTGCGGTGAATCTCATTATTGTACTTTTATTCTCAACAGTGATAACAGGTCTGGATCAGATTCTTGCTGATGGAGATGTGTTTCTCCGCAAGTACTGGCTCTTATCCGCAATCGAACAGTTTGCCTATATCGATCATACAGATACTACTGTGCGGGAAACTATAACAGGATTGATAGAAGCGGTCGGCTATGGCGGGCTTGCGGTGTTTATTGGCAATACTGTATTTACAAAGAAAAAAAGATAAAAACAGAAAATGAATGCTGCCGGCTATGTGAAGATATTTGACCGATAAGCCTTATGATAAAGTGTGGTTTTCGTTGACAAAATAAAGGGATGCGTTTATGATTATTAAGAACTTTAATGTGGATGGAGTCTGTCCACAGGAAAGAATGCAACAGTGGAATACTTTTATATAACCAGACGCTGCATTATATCAACATTAAGTAATGAAAAGGAGTATATTATGGGTAAGTACACGAAAGCAGATATCTTAAGGATGGTAAAAGAAGATGATGTAGAGTTTATCAGACTTCAGTTTACAGATATTTTTGGAGACCTTAAGAATGTTGCTATAACTTCAAGTCAGATTGAAAAAGCACTGGATAACAAGATTATGTTTGATGGTTCTTCTATTGAAGGATTTGCAAGAATCGAGGAATCCGATATGTATCTATATCCAGATTATGATACATATGAGACTTTCCCTTGGAGACCACAGCAGGGTAAGGTTGCCAGACTGATCTGTGATGTTTATAAGCCGGATGGCACTCCATTTGAAGGTGATCCAAGATATGTTCTGAAGAAGGCATTGAAGGAAGCTGCTGATATGGGTTACATGATGAACGTAGGTCCAGAATGTGAGTTCTTCCTGTTCCAGACAGATGAGAATGGCTTACCAACAACGAATACTTACGAGCGTGCAAGCTATTTTGATCTTGGACCACTTGATTTCGGTGAGAATGCCAGAAGAGATATGGTACTGACACTGGAACAGATGGGATTTGAGATTGAAGCTTCCCACCATGAGGTTGCTCCTGCACAGCATGAGATAGATTTCAAGTATGGCGAGGCATTAAAGACTGCCGACAGCATCGAGACATTTAAGCTCGTTGTTAAGACAATTGCCAAGAAGCATGGTCTGTGTGCTACATTTATGCCAAAACCAAAGTATGGCGTATGTGGTTCCGGTATGCATATGAATATGTCTTTATCAAAGGATGGCAAAAATATATTTGCAGATGATAATGATAAGCTTGGTTTAAGTCAGGAAGCATATTACTTCATTGCAGGTATCATGGAACATATGAGAGAGATGACAGCAATCACAAACCCATTAGTAAACTCTTATAAGAGACTGGTTCCTGGTTATGAAGCACCGATTTATATTGCATGGTCAGCAAAAAACAGAAGCCCATTGGTTCGTATCCCAAGTGCAAGAGGAGCAGGAACGAGAGTAGAGCTTCGTTGCCCGGATCCAACAGCAAATCCATATCTGGCAATGGCTGTATGCTTAAAAGCCGGATTAGACGGAATCAAGAGACAGATTCCGCTTGTACCAAGTGTTGACAGCAATATCTTTGAATTAACAAGAGAAGAAAAGAAAGCAAGACACATCGAGAGCCTTCCGGCAAACTTAAGAGAAGCTGTTTTATGTATGAGAGACAGTGACTTCATGAAGGAAGCACTTGGTGAGCATATCTTTACACGTTACACATCAGCAAAATTAGATGAGTGGAACGAATATACCAGACAGGTCACTGACTGGGAGATCAGCAATTACCTTTACAAAGTCTGATCAGAAGCCGGTATGTTTAAGTAAAACCGAAGAAGCATCAAGGAGTAATACAGACACCCATTTTATGGGTGCCTGTGTTGCTATATTATAGAATCAATTTGTTCCATGAAAATATAAGGAACTGAAACTGGTCGGGTGAGAGGTTGTTGTTTTGGTAAATGTAATTGTACTATTTGCAAAGATAGAAGAAGCAAAAAGCATAAAAAATCTTTTGGTTCGACATGGGATCAATGTAACTCAGGTATGTACGACCGGAGCACAGGCAGCACAGGCAGCAGATGCGTGTGATGATGGTCTTATTATATGCGGATACCAGTATCCGGATATGTTATTTTCGGAGCTGGCGGCAAATATACCGGATTATTTTGATATGCTTGTGATTGCATCTCGTGTGCATTACGAGGCGTGTAGAGAAAGTGGAATTACATGCCTGCCGATGCCACTTCGTACACAGGATTTTATCAATACTGTTTCACTGACGGTTGAAAATATTCTGTGGGAGCGTAAAAAACGCAAGACAAAACCAAAGGAACGCACAGAAGATGAAAAAAAGGTAATTAAGGCTGCAAAGCTGAAATTAATGAATGATAATGGATTTGATGAGCAGGGCGCTCATCGGTATCTGCAGAAAAAGAGCATGGATAATGGTATCAATATTGTTGAAATGGCATATATGATACTGGAACATACAGCACTGTTTTAAGGAGGCACGAATATGAAGTTTACAAAGATGGAAGGTCTTGGAAACGATTATGTGTACATAAATTGTTTTTCAGAGAAGGTAGAAAATCCTGAGGAACTGGCGATTGCCATGAGTGACCGGCATTTTGGTGTTGGAAGTGATGGAGTGATCCTGATTAAGCCATCCGATAAAGCAGATTTTACAATGGATATGTATAATGCAGACGGTTCCAGATCTGAGATGTGTGGAAACGGTATCCGTTGTGTAGGAAAGTATGTATATGATTATGGACTTACGGATAAGACTTCGATATCTGTAGAGACACTTGCCGGAATCAAATATCTGGATTTTGTGATAAAGGACGGCAAGGTTGATATGGTAACAGTTGACATGGGTGCGCCGATCCTCAAGGCAGATCAGGTGCCTGTGCGTTCAGATAAAGAGCAGGTGATCGACGAGAAGATCACAGTAGCAGGTGTGGATTATCATATGACCTGTGTATCCATGGGAAATCCACATGCAGTTATGTTCGTAGGCGATACAGAACATTTCCCGTTGGAGAAAGCTGGTCCGTTATTCGAGCATCATGAAGTATTTCCGAACCGTGTGAATGCGGAGTTTGTTCAGGTGATCGACCGTCATACCGTAAAGATGCGTGTATGGGAGAGAGGAACCGGAGAGACACTGGCATGCGGAACCGGAGCATGTGCAACTGCAGTTGCATGTGTATTAAATGGAAAGACAGATGATGAGGTAACCGTAAAATTATTAGGCGGCGATCTGATCATCCGTTTTGATAGAGAGAACAATAAGGTATACATGACAGGTCCGGCCAAGGTAGTGTTTGACGGCGAGACTGACAGATTTTAGGAGGAAATGACATGTTTAAGGCAAATGAGAATTATCTGAAGCTTCCGGGAAGCTATTTATTTTCAACAGTAGCAAAGAAACAGAGAGAGTACAGTGCGGCACATCCTGATAAGAAGATTATCCGTCTGAGCATCGGAGATGTAACACAGCCGCTTGCTCCTGCTATTATTGAGAGACTGCATTCGGCTGTAGATGAGATGGCGGTAGCAGAGACATTTAAGGGCTATGCACCGGATCTTGGATATGAATTCTTAAGAAATACCATCGTAAAGAATGACTATATTGACCATGGAGTTGATATTTCTGCTGATGAGATCTTTGTAAGTGATGGTGCAAAGAGCGATTCTGCAAATATTCAGGAGATTTTTGCACCGGAAAGCAAGATTGCTGTATGTGATCCTGTTTATCCTGTTTATGTAGATTCAAATGTAATGGCAGGCAGAACCGGAACTTATGATAAAGAGACCGGACTCTGGAGCGATGTGATCTATATGCCTTGTCTGGAGGAGAACGGATTTGCACCGGAATTCCCAAAGGAGGAGCCGGACATTATCTATCTGTGTTTCCCAAATAATCCGACAGGAGCGACCATCAGCAAAGCACAGCTTCAGGAATGGGTTGACTACGCAAATAAGATCGGAGCTGTGATCATCTATGATGCAGCATACGAAGCATATATCAGTGAAGACGATGTACCACATTCTATCTACGAGTGCGAAGGTGCAAGAACCTGTGCGATTGAGCTTCGAAGCTTTTCGAAGAATGCAGGATTTACCGGAACCCGTCTTGGATTTACAGTTGTACCAAAGGATCTGAAGGATGCAAATGGTGTTGCACTTCATGGTTTATGGGCTAGAAGACATGGGACCAAGTTTAATGGTGCTCCATATATTGTTCAGGCAGCAGGAGAAGCTGTATATTCAGAAGAAGGTAAAGCACAGACAAAGGCACAGATTGCATATTATATGAACAATGCGAAGGTGATCTATGATGGATTAAAGGCAGCAGGCTATTCCGTATCCGGCGGTGTGAATGCACCATATATCTGGTTAAAGACACCGGATAAGATGACTTCATGGGAGTTCTTTGATTATCTGCTTGCAAATGCAAATGTCGTAGGTACACCGGGCTCAGGCTTTGGACCGAGTGGTGAAGGATATTTCAGGCTGACAGCATTTGGTACATATGAGAATACAGTAGAAGCAATCGAGAGAATTAAAGCGTTATAATAGCGGGGTGCAATTAACTATATAATCGTGGAGGTAGCAAGATGAAAGATAATGGACTGCTGGTGCAGTATTTTAATGCAAATACACCGGCTGATCAGACATTATGGGCGAAAGCGGTAAAGGATGCAGCGACATTGAAAAAGCTCGGTGCAACTGCTGTATGGTTTCCACCTGCAACCAAAGGGGCAGCGGGAAAAGATGACAGGGGCTATGCGCCATATGATCTGTATGATCTGGGTGAATTTAATCAGAAGGGTTCGGTTGGAACCAGATATGGTACAAAGAAAGAATATCTGGAAGCAATCGATGCAATGAAGGCACAGGGAATCAATGTATATGCAGATATCGCAGTCAGACAGAAGTTAGGCGCAGATTCTGTGGAGAAGGTTACGGCAGCAGATTTTAATGCCAAGGATATTCCGCAGATGATTGGTAATAAAAAGATAGTTGGAGCCTTGTCGAAGTTCACCTTCCCGGGCAGAAAGAGCAAGTATTCCAAGTTCAAATGGAACTGGAATCATTTTGCAGGGATTGACTGGCAGCAGGATGATTTTAAGAGACGTGTCTGCGAACTGTCTGGTATGACAGAGATGGAAGCAGAGAAGAAATACAAGCTCAGCAAATATGATTATATCATAGGCAGTGAGCTGGATCTGTACAATCAGGAAGTATATGATGAATTAATGGCATGGGCGAAGTGGTATGAGGATGTGACCGGAGTGGACGGATTCCGTTTCCAGGAAGCAGAGAAGATTCCGGGATGGTTCATCAGAGACTTTGCAGAAGCTGCTTCGAATGCCGGAGAAGAAGAAAAAGAGATCTTTACGGTAGGTGACTTCTGGCACTGGAGATGTGACTATATCAATGATTACATCGCGTCTGCGGACAATCAGCCATCTATGTTTGATGTGCCGCTGCATTTCAGTTTCCATGATGCATCCGTTGCAGAAGGAGAATATGATCTGAGCCGGTTACTGGATGGCTCCATGATGATGAGTAATCCTGCAAAGGCAGTTACATTTGTAGAGAATCATGAATCACAGCCGGGCGGTGTGCTGGAATCTGCTGTAGCAGAGTGGTTTAAACCACTGGCATATGCGATCATTTTATTAAGAGAACAGGGATATCCATGTATGTTCATGGGTGATTATGAAGGCATTCCTGCGGCTAAGATCAAGTCCAGAAAGACAATCATGAACAAACTGTTAAAGCTTCGTAAGAAATATGCATACGGAACACAGCATGACTACTTTGATCATCCGGATGTTGTCGGCTTTACCAGAGAAGGAGATGCAGAGCATGAGAATTCCGGTCTGGCAGTTATTATGTCAGATGGAACCGGCGGAACAAAGCGCATGTATGTCGGAAGACAGTTTGCAGGCTGTCATTTCGCAGATGTAATGGGAAATGCAAAGTATGATATCCGTATCGATGAAGAAGGCTGCGGCGAATTCTATGTAAACCGTCAGGGACTTGCAATCTGGATTAAAAAAGATTGCAAATTATAAGAAATTGAGTTATCATATTAATACTTTAGATTGTAAAAGTGCATGAAAGTCTGAGGATGATCCGGATTTTCACAGCATAAAAGTGGCAAAGGAGTATGAGTTATGGGAAAGACAGTACATACAGAAGCAGTCCGTGATCTGTTTGAAGCAATACTGACATTGGAGACAGAGGAGGAATGTTTTAATTTCTTTGAAGATGTTTGTACGGTAAATGAATTGCTGTCCATAGCCCAGAGATTTGCGGTTGCGAAGATGTTAAAGGAAGATAATACTTATCTGGAAGTTGCCGAGAAGACCGGTGCATCGACAGCAACAATCAGCAGAGTGAACAGATCTCTTAATTATGGTAAAGATGGTTATGAACTTGTATTCAGCAGAATGAATCTGGATAAAGAAAAGAAAGATTCAGAATAACAACATATAAAACAGGAAATCCTCCGGGAATGGATCAAGACGATCCGTTTCCGGAGGATTTTGTTTGTCCTACAACCAACCTATGTCTGCGCAGGCACTGCGGCAAACAGAGTACTGTGCAAATGACTCGCTTCAATTTCTATAAACTGCATATATCTGATTCGCAAATATTCCTGTGCTAACTCGCCTGACGGCTCAAACAAGCCCCCATATTTGCTGATATATGCAATTTATTACGAAATCTTCGCTTGATGTCATTTGCACAGTACTCTGTTTGCCATAGTGCCTGTGCAGACATAAAATTGGTCGGACAGACATCAGTCTGCCCGACCATGCGGGGAGAAAATCCCCTATATATTTGGTATTAGGAAGCGAAGCGGGGATTAAAGGGTATTTACAAAGCGCATGAAGGCTTCTCTGCCTTCGGTGGTATTTTTGTATACACCGGAGCATTCCAGAACTTTTGAGAATACCTTGCCGATCTCGTTCTGGATGATTCCATGGATATTTTCCGGAGTAATGTCATAATTTCCAATCCATTCATCAACCCAGTCTGCATGTTTTTCGATAGCTTCATTTGCGCGGATGTCCTTGTGGTTTAAGATTGCATCCTCAAGCTCTGACATTTCACCTTTTAATCTTGCAGGAAGAACAGCCAGACCCATGACCTCGATCAGACCGATATTTTCCTTCTTAATATGATGATACTGGCTGTGTGGGTGGTAGAGTCCCATCGGACATTCTTCGGTTGTGATGTTGTTACGAAGTACCAGATCCAGTTCGAACAGATCTCCATGCATTCTTGCGATCGGAGTAATCGTGTTATGTGGAGTATCGTCTGTGTAAGCGTAGATATATGCAGCTTCGTCTGTGTAATTTCTCCATGCTGTCAGGATGTGATCTGCTGCATCTGCGATACGAGCAGGATCAGATCCCTGAAGACGGATAACAGACATAGGCCATTTGACGATACCGGCTGTCAGGTCTTCGTAACCAGGTAAAGTAAAGTTTGATTCATATGGAGCCTTTGCCATTGCAAATGTATAGCCGCCACCCTGAAAATGGTCATGGCTTAAAATGGAACCGCCAACGATCGGAAGATCTGCGTTGGAGCCGGCTGTATAGTGAGGGAACAACCGGACAAAATCAAGTAGCTTTACAAACGCAGCGTGGTCAATCTTCATTGGTGTGTGGTTTGCATTAAAGATAATACAGTGCTCGTTGTAGTACACATAAGGGGAGTACTGTAAGTAATATGCCTGTCCATCTAAGGTAATAGGCATGATCCTGTGGTTCTGTCTGGCAGGATGTGAGAAATGTCCGGCATAACCTTCGTTTTCACGGCAGAGCAGACAGGCTGGATAACCGGATTTCTTTGCCTTTCCTGCTTTCGCGATATCTCTTGGGTCTTTCTCCGGCTTGGACAGGTTGATCGTAATATCGATCGGACCGTATTCCGTTTCCGTAACCCATTTTTCATCCTTTGCGATACGATCTTCACGAATATAGTTTGTAGCCTTACTGAAAGCATAATAATAATCCGTTGCTTCCTTTGGGGATACGGCATATTTATCAGCAAATATTTTCCGTACAACAGATGGAGCAGGAGTGAGCATACCCATGATCTTTGTATCGAAAAGATCACGGTTTGTGATCGTGTCATCCTCCATCAGCTTGTGCCGGTATGCATAATCTAACATATCGTTTAAGATATCAACGAGCGGACGGGATGGAATCTCAGCCGGTTCGTTGTATTCCTGAATGTCGAATAACTCTAGCAGACGGTTTGTAACATATATTTCGTCTGCAGGATCAACAAGTCCTTTGTTTAAACCATAAGTAACCAATTCTTTGATATATGTTTCTATCATAGTCATAACCTCCCATAAAATTTGTTATTATATCGTGAGCATAGCTCACTCAATGCATTCCGCAAAATCAGCATCCTTGCGAGCAAATAATTTTGCGTTCATTATATCATGTGCTTCGCACGTTCAATGCATTCCGCAAAATCAGCCCCCTTGCAAGCAAGTGATTTTGCGTTCATTATATCATGTCGTCTGTTTTACAGTACCTGCATACCGCCGTATTTACGGATCTTCAGTACATGGCAGGAGCCTCCGCCAAATACGTGATCCATAGCCTGGCGATACGTCTCAACAGTATCGTTTTCTACAAATGCCTGAATAGTTCCGGCAAATCCACCGCCGTGAACACGGCTGACTCCGTGACTTCCAAGTGTGATATCACTGACAGCCAGAGCAACAGATACATTCTGAGCCTGAATATCTTTATTCGTATATACGTTCTGCAAATACTTGAAAGAAGAATCACCGGATGCTTTAACCGCTGCAAGGAATGCAGGCATATCACCCTTTGTCAGGGAAGCAACCTGAATTTCTACCCGTTTTACTTCTTCAAAATAGTGAAGGGCACGAAGCAGGTAACGGTCGCCAAGTTTGGTGCGGATGTCAGCCATGTGGTCGATAATATCCTGTTCGCTTAATTCGTTTAATACCGGTTTGCCAAGCATCTCCGCAACGGCACACATCTCGGCAGGAACTGCAGCATAGTCAGCAGTCAGATCTACATGAGAGCCCTTTGTATCAGTGATACAGAGACTGTAACCGCTCTTTGCCATATCAAAGTCGATCTTTTCAACAATAGGATCGGCTGGATCTGCAAAGTCGATATGTACAAGATTTCCGACGGAAGATGCCATCTGATCCATCAGGCCGCAAGGCTTTCCGAAGTATACATTTTCTGCATACTGGCCGATGATCGCGATCTCGATTGCAGATACGGAACCATTATTATAAAGTCCCGACAGGATGGTTCCGATGATTGTTTCGAATGCTGCAGAAGATGAAAGACCGGCACCAATCAGTACATCACTGGTGATATATGCTTTGAAGCCGCCGACAGCGTGTCCGTGTTCCTTTAATCCGGCAGCAACACCCTTGATCAGAGCCGTTGTTGTTTCTTTTTCACTTTCTACAAGAGAAAGGTCGGATGCGTCGATTGTAATGAGATCATATCCGTCTGAGATAACCTGGATCTTATCATCGGAAGTCTTTGCAACGATGGCAATCGCATCCAGATTGATAGATGCGGCAAGTACCTGACCGTGCTGATGATCAGTATGATTTCCGCCTACTTCACTTCTACCCGGAGCGGAGAAGATAGATACCTCTGTGTCTCCGAAATCTTTGATGAATTCCTGAAGAGCAGCGATATATCTGCCATTCTGATAAGCGAGCAGATGCTCATCGACATAGATATCGGTTAATAATTCATTGTACTGTTCTGATTCAAAGTCTTTTATTAATTCAGATGCATGTTTCATATGTTTGTCCTCCTGATCATACATGATAATTAATGTGCTTACACCTGTACGATGCGTAAATGTGTGTTTACTTGTACAGATGTGCCTGTTTTCCTAAGTCTGTTTGTTCTTTATAGTGACAGGATAACATATGTTTAGTAAAATGTCAACCACACTTTAGTAAAGATTTACTGAAAAAGTAATTGAAAAATAAAAAGAAATCTGTTACACTAAGTTAGTAAAAATATAGTAAATTTATCCAATAAATATGGAGTAAAGAGGTACATTATGACGACAATCAAGGATATTGCGAGACGGGCAAATGTGTCACCGGCTACAGTTTCAAGAATTTTGAACGATGATCCGACATTAAATGTTTTACCGGAGACTAAGGAAAGAGTCCTTCGGACAGCAAAAGAGCTACACTATACAAAGAAAAAGTCAGCCAGATTGAAGAAGTCATTCCAACTTGGTCTTGTACTCTGGTTTTCCGCAGAGGATGAGATGAAGGATAGTTATTATCTGTCCGCAAGAAAGGGAATCGAGGATTTCTGTATCAGCCAGTCGATTGAACTGGTTCGGGTATTTCGGAATGACAGCAACTATCTGGACATGCTGCGTGGTTGTGATGGAATTATCTGTCTGGGTAAGTTTGCGCATGAGGAAGTAAAATCATTTATAGAGATATGCAGTAATATCGTATTTCTGGATATGAAGGTTGAGAACTACAACATTACATCCCTGACAATGGACTTCAAACAGGCAGTACGGGATGCACTTGACTATCTGTATCATCTGGGACATCGTAAGATCGGTTTCATGGGTGGTAAAGAGTTTGTGGGCGATCATGAGCTTCTGGTAGATCCGAGACTAGAAGAATACATTGCATATATGAAGGAGAAAAAACTCCCGTATGAGAAATATTTGTATGAGGGAAGCTTCAATACATTCTCTGGTTATGAGATGGGGAAAGTAATAGCAGAAGCTGACGAACGTCCAAGTGCAATCTTTGCAGCCAGTGATGCTCTTGCAGTAGGAGCATTAAAGGCATTCAAGGAAGCGAATATGGAAGTGCCGGAGGATATATCGCTTGTTGGCTTTAATAACACAGAGCTTAGTGAGTATACAGTTCCTGCACTTACAACCGTAAATGCTCCGGCATATGATATGGGACAGCATGGTGCTAATCTGATCTATGCTGCATCAAACCTTAGTATCCGTACTCCGTTAAAGGCGGAGATTCCTTGTAATCTGATCGTCAGGGAATCCTGTATGGAATACACAGAAAAATAAAATTATTCGTTGTAAAGTAAGTGCAACACATGAATTGTGTGTTGTACTTACTTTTTTTATGCGTTGTTTTCCCCCCCTCTCAACGCATGAGTTCCCATCCTTTTTCTTGGAGCGTGTCAAAGGTCGATGCGCTCCGCTATAAAAAGGATTAGTAAAATAATAGGGGGTAGAGAAAGGTGGGTTTTTATGGAATTTGTAATGAACAAAGGAATAACAGTAACTATCGATGATGATGAGATTGTGAGCTGGAATCATGACCAGAAGAAAAAAGCATGTTTTATAAGGGTTAAAGATGGATCTATATGGTGCTATATGTAAGCTACGAGAGAATTTTTTTCTTTGGATAAATATAATTAAAGTTTGTAGGGTGGCGCATCCGCGCTGAATATAAAAGAAAGATAAGAGGTAGAAGTTATGAAAATGGCGAGTACAGTATTATGGGCTTAAATCTGGAATGGAAGAGATTCACGACATGGAATATGAATGATTATATGGAATTTGAGATTGATCTGGTGAAGAAGCTGACTCCGGATCGCCCGGTTACAACGAATTTTATGCAGCTCTATGACGGACTTGATTATCGGAAGATGACAGAACTGATCAAAGAGCTGATTACAAATGCAGGAATCCGGATAAAGAAATTGCCTGAGAATGTGGAATATCATGAGCGTTACACGGATACACACCGTTATGCCTTTTATATCAATGAGGGCGATGTGGCGGCAGAAATTCTGAATGTGAATGGAACAGAACTTCTGAGTGGACAGGTTGTAAACGGAAAAATCACTGTTGATGCAAAAAATGTGATAATTATAAAAGGGGAAATATAAATTAAAAGATCATCAGTTCTGCTCCATAAAAGATGCCTGATAAACGCAGGACAGCAGATAAAAAACTGTAAAAGCAGGCTGCGGAAGTATGAAGTTGATTTTTGAAAGATATATAGGTAGAAGTTGTATTAAAAGGAGGATGTTATGTTTATAAAAGGAATGGATATTTCCACCCTGCTGGAGGAAGAAGCCTGTGGTGCGAAGTATTATGATAATGGTGTAGTACAGGATTTATTTGCTATTTTGAAAGCATATGGTACAAATTCTGTGAGATTAAGACTCTGGAATGATCCGTATGCGCCGGATGGTACTCCATATGGCGCAGGGACCAATGATTTGGATAAAGTGATCGTTCTTGCCGAGCGTGCAAAAAAATATCAAATTGGATATCTGCTGGATCTTCATTACAGTGATTTCTGGGCGGATCCGGGAAAACAGACAACACCAAAAGCATGGCAGGGTATGAACGAGGACGAATTGGAGGCAGCAGTATATCAGTATACAAAAGAAGTCATGCAGACACTAAAAGACAAAGACCTGCTTCCGGAAATGGTACAGGTTGGAAATGAGCTGACAAATGGTCTGCTCTGGCCAAGCGGCAGGAAACTGGAGTTTGACCGGATCGCAAAGTATCTGAATGCAGGAATCCGTGCAGTGAGAGAGATTCAGGCGGATATTCCGATCATGATTCATCTGGACAATGGTGGCTTTAATGAGATGTATGTGGAGTGGTTCGACGAATTTACAAAGCGAGCAGAACCATTTGACATTATAGGCTTGTCTTATTATCCGTTCTGGCACGGCGCGATGGAAGATTATCGTGATCGCGAGGGTAAACCGCTGGATCAGTTAAAAGGAATGGCGACAAAGCCGGAGCTTGTAGAGAAGCTGGATTATCCGATGACAAAGGAAGGACAGACTACATTTATGAAAGATCTTATGGAACTGATCGCAGATATTCCGGGTGGAGAAGGCTTCTATTACTGGGAGCCTGCATGGATTCCGGTTCCGGGATGTGGTTGGGCAACAGAAGCAGCGCTCGCATATACCGGGGAAAAAGGACCGGGAGGAAATGAGTGGGCGAATCAGGCGTTGTTCGACTATAATGGAAATGCCCTGCCTGTACTTGCTGTGATCCGCGATTTTAACAGGCAAAACTGTAAATGAAAAAAATATCAATTATGCAGTGGCAAGAAAACTGATATGACAGGTATGGAAAATCCATGATTTCTGTTGTGGATTTAAATATAATAAAAGGCTGAATGCTTTGTACATTTTTGTGCAAGACATTCAGCCTTTTGTTCTTTGGTGCTGCCTTTAGCGTCCGCTATTTTTGCTGCCGGTTGTTGTTCGGTTTGGCTTGGTATTATCCACAGCTTTCGTTTTGCTGTTTGCAGTAACCTTTTCGGCAGTCTTTGCCTTACTGATTGCAGTAACTTTCTCGGTACTCTTTGTTTTCTCGGCAGTTTTTGCTTTCTGTGCATTCTGCTTCAATGTTTGTTCCTGAACGGAATGCATATCATCAATCAGATGCTCGATACATTTCTTCTTAACATAGACATCGACGGACAACATAGATACCATACACATATCATGAAGATAAGCGTCTGTTTCCGGATCATACATATCGGATGCCTTATCATAGGTAGATAAAATGCTCTTGATAATATCGTTATAGTTATCAATCTCATAATTGAATAATTTGCGGTAGACCTCTTCGATATTGACCGGGGACTCGCCGTTATAGCAGTCGTTGTTATTCATCGGGGCAAGAAGTGTCTGGATATCAGTGATACTTACAAAGTTCTTGAGGTAGTAAATATACAACAGCATGATCAGATGATCCTTGGAGTAACGCTTCTTGTCAGGGGGCGGGAGAAGGTTGTTTTTCGTATAATTGTTGATCATGGTCTTCGTCATGGTCTTGTCTTCTTCGCTTCGCTTATTAGCGTTCAGCTTATCCTCCATAAAGGTTGTTAGCTGATCCATATATAGATCAATCTCGGGTATATCATCCGGATCAATGTAACTTAGAGAAGTTGCGATCTGTAATAATTTTTTTCTGCGAGTAATATTTTTATTCATTAGAATCTCTCCCAAACGTAACCAAATCTGTATGAATTCTATAGGAAAGTCCTGTTTTCATGTAAATGATATGAAATACAGGACTTTATAACCTTAGTATTCTATTATATAGGAATAAAAACCACAACACAAGCGTTTTGCCAGAATTTTTATAAATTACGAATTATATTGGAATCTGTATACCTGCACGATACCGGTATTTTAGTACAGGTAAAAGTCATATAAGACAAGACTTCATTATGCGTTGCCGTCATCATTGTCGGTATCCGGCTGTGGCAGGATTTCAAGAAGAACTCTGGATACACGTTTTTTATCCAGTTTTGTGACTTTACAGGAGATTGCTCCGTCGGATGCAGTATCACCGACCGAAGGAAGGTGATCTAATAACTGAATGATATAGCCACCGATGGAATCGTAATCTTCGGATTCAATATCCAGATCCAGAGCATCATTTAAGTCATCGAGCTTGATGCCACCATCGATGCTGTAGTGTGTATCATCTATTTTTACGATATTATTATGTTCTGCATCATCGTATTCATCCTTGATATCACCGATGATCTCTTCAATCAAGTCCTCCATGGAGATCAGACCGACGCTGACGCCATATTCATCCAAAACAATACCGATGGAGTTGGAGCTGGATTTCATATTGGTCAGAAGATCATTTGTCTTCTGAAATTCATACACATAGAGTGGTTCACGAATGATCTTTGCAACATCAAAATTGTTGATATCATGAGTTGCTTTATAAAAAAATAAATCTTTTACATGCAGAATACCGATGACATTATCACGGGAATCCTTATAAACAGGAAGTCTGGTGTAAGGAACCTCCATATATTGCTTCAGCAGTTCATCATAAGAAGCAGTAACAGAAACCATGGTCACATCGGCACGGGGAATCATAATATCACGTACACGGGAATCTCCGAAGTCCACTACATTTGTGATCATTTCCTTTTCTTTGTTCTCAATAACACCTTCTTCCTCGCTGACATTTACCATAGTGATCAGCTCGTCTTCGGTGATGGATTTGGCGCTTCCGTTTGTATCCATTCGTAAGATCCAGAAAATAACATGAGAGATCTTGTTTATGATGAACACAAATGGGGTAAAGATATATACCAGAAACCGTACGACGTCCACATAAAGTATTGACATTTTAACACTGTTATTTTGGGCAAGCGTTTTTGGTGTGATTTCACCAAATAACAGGATCAAGATGGTGAGAATTCCGGTTGCGATTCCGACTGCCTTGCTTCCAAATAAATTAGTGGTAAGTGTTGTTGCAAGAGCGGAAGCTGAAATATTCACGATGTTATTACCTATTAATATTGTGCTGATCAGTTTGTCACTGTTAGAGATCAGCTTAAGAACTCTGGCAGCACGTTTGTTCCCATTGTCAGCCATTGAGCGCAGGGTGAATTTATTGACGGTCGTAAGAGCTGTTTCGGCAGAAGAAAAGAATGCCGACAACAGGATCAATAGAATAATTGTAAATAACTGGATAATTGTACTGGGGTGCAAAAAAGATCATCTCCTAAAAATATTTTTGCTTTTGATTGTACAGAATAGAGGAAATCTTGTCAAGAACAGAACGGCTAAGAAATGATGGTTTTACATAAACATTACACTATCCGGTAATGTTCGGAATAAATGACAGATAAGATGCAGATACTAATGCATGTAGATGATAATAGACAGTTATGCAGATATCATTGCCTGATGTTGTTGGTGCATGACCGGATCTATGAAATCTGCGAGAAAGACTGACAAATGTCAAGGAGGTAAGAACGATGAGAAGTTCAACAGAAACCTATCATGAGGTAGCAGAACGTTGTAGTGCTTATGAAAAGACATGCCATTGCAACAGCATGACCAACAAAGCGGATGGTGAAAAGAGTTGCTTAAACTGTTCCCATTTCAGCAAGGACGAACATTGTAAATTAGATCTTTATGATCCGATTGTAAAGAATCTGAAATAACAGGAAAACAGAACTGAAGGGTTCACCCCTGACCGGTCAGCCGGAAAAGACTTAGAAAATGAGCCTTTTCCGGCTTTTTCAGGCACATACGTTCTTTTCATAATTGACACATATTCAACTAATTGATATACTTTTAGATTAGAAAAATGGAAAGGTATGTGTATCGATGATAAGTGCAAATAACGTAACATTAAGATTTGGAAAGAAAGCTTTATTTGAAGATGTAAATATTAAATTTGTACCGGGTAACTGCTACGGACTGATCGGAGCAAACGGAGCCGGTAAATCAACCTTTTTGAAGATCCTTTCAGGAGAGATCGAACCATCAAAGGGCGATGTCACAATGGATGAGGGTGAGCGTCTGTCTGTATTACAGCAGGATCATTACAAGTTCGATGAATACACAGTACTCGATACTGTTATCATGGGAAACAAGCGTCTGTATGAGATTATGAAAGAAAAAGATGCGATCTATGCAAAAGAAGATTTTACAGATGAAGATGGTATCCGTGCTTCTGAACTTGAGGGTGAATTCGCGGATATGAACGGATGGGAAGCAGAATCCGATGCGGAGACCTTGTTAAATGGTCTGGGTGTAGACACAGAATATCATTATATGATGATGAAAGATCTGGATGGTGGACTGAAGGTTAAGGCACTGCTTGCACAGGCGTTATTTGGCAATCCCGACGTTCTCCTTCTCGATGAGCCTACGAACCACCTGGATATGGATGCGATTGCATGGTTGGAGGAATTCCTGATCAACTTTGAGAATACCGTTATCGTGGTATCCCATGACCGTTATTTCTTGAATAAGGTATGTACTCAGATCGCCGATATCGATTATGCAAAGATTCAGTTATATGCCGGTAACTATGATTTCTGGTATGAGTCCAGTCAGTTGATGATCAAGCAGATGAAAGAAGCGAATAAGAAGAAGGAAGAGAAGATCAAGGAATTACAGGAATTCATTCAGAGATTCTCGGCAAATGCTTCCAAGTCCAAGCAGGCAACTTCCAGAAAGAGAGCACTGGAAAAGATCGAACTAGATGATATCAAGCCATCCAGCCGTAAATACCCATATATTGATTTTCGTCCAAAGAGAGAGATCGGAAATGAAGTATTGACCGTATCTCATATCTCAAAGACAGTAGAGGGCGAGAAGCTGTTAGATGATGTATCATTCACAGTAGGACATGATGATAAGATTGCATTTGTCGGACCAAATACAAAGGCAACGACAATGCTGTTCAAGATTCTTGCAGGAGAAGAAAAGCCGGATGAAGGAAGCTTCAAATGGGGTGTTACAACTTCACAGGGTTATTTCCCAAAGGATAACACAAAGGAATTCGATAATGACCTGATCATAGTAGATTGGCTGACACAGTATTCGGAAGAAAAGGATGCAACTTATGTACGAGGCTTCCTTGGAAGAATGTTGTTTGCCGGCGACGATGGTGTTAAGAAAGTAAAGGTTCTGTCTGGTGGAGAAAAGGTCCGCTGTATGTTATCCAAGCTAATGATCATGGCTCCAAACTGTCTGATCTTAGATGAGCCTACAAACCATCTGGATATGGAATCTATTACAGCGTTGAATAATGGACTGATCAAGTTTCCTGGTGTTATTTTGTTCTCGTCACAGGATCATCAGTTCGTACAGACAACAGCAAACCGTATTATCGAACTTACCAATACAGGTCTGATCGATAAGCAGACAACATATGATGAATATCTGGCAAATGATGAGCTTGCAAGAAAACGTCAGATCATGAACATGGATGTTGATGGAGAAGATTAAGACAGAGATTAAGATGGCAGACAGGGGATGTTTCATATGAAGATGAGATTAGAAAAGCCTGAGATTGCAAAGCGGGCAGGCGAAGAAGGAAAGATTTATTCGTTTGGCAAGGAAATATGGCGGTTTATCCTGGTATTCCTGGTCGGAAGCTTTATTGCAGGTTTGATTCCTGCAATATATGAAATGTACCTGTTCCTGTCAGATATGGAAATGTTTGACCAACTGCAGCGACTGTTCTTAAACGGAGATTCATCTTTTTCGGATATGATGGAACTGGCAACCAATATGACAGACGGAATGTATATACTTACATTATTCTGTACACTGATCCTGATCATTTCTGTTCTGATCTATTGTAATAAGATAGAAAAACGTTCCTATTATTCTATGGGAATCGTTAAAAAAGATGGAGCAAAGCATTATGTACAGGGCTTGCTTATTGGCGCGGTATCCTTTTCTCTTTGCGTACTTGTAGGTGCTGCTCTTGGATTTGTAGATATTAAGGGATGGAACCAGAACTGCAATCTGCTGATCGTGCTTTTGTATTTTATCGGATTTCTGGTACAGGGCTTCAGTGAGGAGATCACATTCCGAGGATATTTTATGATAAGCCTGATGAAACGAAGCTCGGCAGTAAAAGCTGTTCTTGTAAATTCACTGGCATTTGCATTCTGCCATATGTTGAATCCGGGACTTACGATTCTGGCGTTCCTGAACTTGCTGTTGATTGGAATATTCTTGTCACTCTATGTGATAAAAACAAATGACATCTGGGGTGCGGCAGGCTACCACAGCATGTGGAATTTCGTGCAGGGAACCTTCTATGGAATCTCTGTCAGCGGAACCAACGTAGGAAGTGCTGTTCTTTCCTCTGAAATCAAACCGGGAAATATATTCCTGACGGGCGGTAAATTCGGCATGGAGGGCAGCATCGTGGCAACTGTCGTGATGGCAGCAGTCTTAGTCCTCGGAATGCTTTACTATAATAGAAAAGAAACAAAACAGAATATAGCTGGATAGAAGAAGATCACACAGGGTTGTCTTCGGAGTGAATCCGTTATATGAATATACCCACTATAACATGACGTTTGCGAGGATTTCGTCGCAAGCAACACATTGCCAGTAAATACGGGTGCTTGTCTGAGCCGAAGGCGAGTTAGCACAGAAGTATTTACGAATCAGGCATGTGTTGCGAGCAGAAACCGCAGCAAGTCATTTATAGTGGGTATATTTATATTTGGATCACTTCAGAGACAGTCCTGTGTGATCTTCTTCTATATAGGTATTATTTATAGCTCCAATCCGAGATCGAAGATGAAGTTACAGATCTGCTTGACACGCTTCTGGTTGTCCTCGGATACGCCGGGAAAACAGATGTAGACATCGTTGTATCCCGGATTCAGTTTCTTTGCGAAGTCGGTATCACTGATGTTGATCGCGTATGGAGCACTCTTTCCTGTGTAAGCAGGAGAAGTTGTGATCTGATCATTATAATCAGCGGTGAAAATATCATACAGATCGGAAGGCAATGCTTCACCCAGTGTATGAATGATCGAACTTTCACTTAAGTATTCCAGTCCCCGTTTATTTGTGATGATAATATCGTAGTAGTTTTCATCACATAGAGTAGGAAATGCAATGTAGTTTCCGCTTTCGGCATCTTTAGATGCTTCGTTGGTGCTAATGCTTGGATCATACTTCAGATCCAGAACTTTCTGAAACTGATAATTGTCATCAAAACCATAGTAGTTCCAATAATCAGCTTCTATGACAGAGGTGTCAAGTGCTTCCAGATCTTCACAGTTTACAACTGCGTAGGAGAGTGCGATCGGTTTGTTGCCGCGGAAGAATGCAACTACGATCAGGCTGATTGCGATGATCACGATCAGCGGTAGCAGGATCTCCATCTTATACGCATATAAAAAGTATTGTAACTTTTGCACCAAGGTCATTCCTTCGGTCGTTTCCTTTAATCGTTTTCTTTTTGCTGCCCGACGCTCCTTACGGGACATGGTTGCAAATTCCAGTTTGTCCTCAATCTTAAGATCTTCCTTTGGTGGAACCTTGCGTGGATCTTTGAACTCGTGCGGTGGCTCCTGTTTGTTTTCGATAGTCTGTACCTTTACCGGTTCCTTCTTTTCGACGGTAGCCTGAGTATTGACAGTTTCCTGTTTCGTTTCGATATTTTGTGCCTTAGCCGGTTTTGCTGTTTGCACAGCAGTCTGCTTTTTTGCCTGTACATTGGAAGTTGCGGAGGTATGGTTGTTTTTCTTCTTTTTCTTTTTGTTGTTGCTCATAGTGTTTCCTTTTCTACTTATATAATAATGATAAGTATAACACAGATGGAAATGGATAAAAAGAAGCAGGCGTGGTAAAGAGTATGAAAAAAGAATGAAAATATAAGAAATGCAATATAAAGAATATGTATTTAGCAGATCATAAAGACGTGTACCTTGTAAAAAACAGAATTGGCGATATGCGTTGTGGTAAAAACGTATACATTTTAACGAATACGCAATGTACATCATATATAGATGAAGTTATACAGAAAGAGAACTGCAACTACGCGAAAAATGAGACAACGGAAAGATAAAGATTTAAATTGTATGTCAATTGAGCTAAAATTGTGGAAATAGTATAAATAAGCTGTGTCGCAAATTGGTAAATTTTTTTAAACGAAAATTTAAAAATGTACAAAAAAGATAAAAAAGAATAAAAAAGGGCTTGCCAAATTAGATAATATGTCCTATAATAAGCCTATGTTGACAAGGAAATTTGTCAATAATATCTTAAGAAAGCCACATACATAATCATGTTTGACATATTGTGTAAATGATAAGTTAATCAGATCATGTATAAAGGTGGCAGGCATTCCAGTAAATAATACAGATGCAGATGTCAATCCGCAGAAGTATGAATGAAAGGAATAGCACACATATTTTAAAAGGAGGGTTTTTTTGTGAGAAAAATCAAAAAAGCATTGGCTCTTTCATTAGCACTTGCTATGGGATTATCACTTGTTGCTTGTGGTGACAAGACAGATAACTCAACAACAGAGTCAAAATCATCAGAAGCAACATCAGAGACAGCATCATCAGAGGATGCATCATCAGAAGAAGCATCATCAGAGGACGCTTCAGGAGCAGCTAAGATTGAAGCTCCTAGCACAGATGGATGGGATGATAGCAAGAAGATCTACGCTTATTCATGGGATGAAGATTTCTCAAAGAAGCTGAAAGTTGTTCTTGACAAGTTCCCAGAGTACAAGGATTACGTTGAGTTCGTAACACTTGGTGTTGGTGGAACATCAGATGACTACAAGACAGGTATTGATACAGCTCTTGAAAACGGAGAGAAGTATCCTACACTTATCCCAGCAGATAATGATGTAGCTAAGTACTGGTCAGAGGATGACACAAAGACAGCTAATCTGTATGACTTAGGTTTCACAGATGAGATGCTTGCTAACTCATACGACTTCGCTAAGCAGTATGGTACAACAGACGGCGAGCTTAAGTGCGTAACATGGCAGGCAACAGCAGGTTCTGTATACTACAGAAGAGACATCGCTAAGAAGGTTCTTGGAACAGATGATCCTGCAAAGGTTCAGGAAGCACTTGCTTCATGGGATAAGTTCTTCGAGACAGCTGATACATTAAAGGCTGCTGGATACAAGATCGTATCTGGTGCTCCTGATGTTAAGTACGCTATCTGGGATACTCAGTCACAGCCTTGGGTAACAGATGACGGTTCAAAGGAAACTCTTACACTTGACAAGTCAGTTACAGAGTATCTTGAGACAGCTAAGAAGATTTACGATGGTGAATATTCAAACAACACATCTATGTGGGATAACTCATGGGCAGCAGATATGAAGGATGATTCTAAGGTATTCTGCTACTTCGGATGCCCTTGGTTCATTGGTTCAATGCAGGGTAATGGTGCTACAGATGGTAACTGGGGAGCTGTTACAGGTCCTACATCTTATCACTGGGGTGGTACATATGTATGTGTAGGTAAGAATACAAATAACCCTGAGTTAGCTGCATTCCTTCTTTACGAATTAACATGTGATCCAGACGTAGGTGTTGAAATCACAAACCAGACAGGTGACTGTGTAAATAACAAAGAAGCTAATGCTAGACTTATCGCTGGCGAACTTAGTGCTGACAATGCAGCAGCTAAATTCCTTGGTGGTCAGAACCCTATCGAAGTTTGGGCAGCAGCAGCAGAAGGTATTAACCTCAGCAACTTAACATACCAGGATGCTTCAATCAAGGCATTTATTGATGAAGCTTCTACAGCATACAATT
The DNA here is from genome assembly GCF_003461365.1 of Clostridium sp. AF17-21AC. Lineage (NCBI taxonomy): Bacteria > Bacillati > Bacillota > Clostridia > Eubacteriales > Clostridiaceae > Clostridium > Clostridium sp. AF17-21AC. Next base: position 50,533 of record NZ_QTWY01000009.1, on the reverse strand, counting down.
CAGGAACATACAAATCAGTTGATGAAGCTATTAAGTATATCCAGGATAAGTGTGCATCAGAATTAGGTATTTCAGCTGAATAATCCCTAAAAACTGATTAAGTAACACAATTTGCACGCATCAGTAATGAAAGTTGCTGGTGCGTGTGTACTATAAACGATTAATTTTTAGGGGGTGCTCTTACACAATGAAAAAGAATAAGACAGTTGAATATGGAAAATATGGATTACTGTTTCTCATTCCATTCTTTCTTGTATTCTTAGTTTTTCAGCTGTATCCTCTTCTTTATACTTTTTATAATTCATTAATCTATTCCGCGAAAAATGGTAGATATGTAACCGAGACGGTTGGTCTTGGAAACTTTACAAACTATGTATTTGCAAAGACTGGTAGCGAGTTCTGGCAGTCATTAATGGTAACAGTTGTTCTGTGGATCTTAAATTTCATTCCACAGATTTTATTAGCTTTACTTCTTGCTGCATGGTTTACAGACATCAAGATCAAGTTAAAGGGAAGCGGTATTTACAAGGTTATCATGTATATGCCTAACATTATTACAGCAGCTACAATCGCCGTATTGTTCTACGGTCTGTTCGAGGTTAATGGTCCTATCACGACTATTTTCAAAGACCTTGGCTGGTGTGATAAGGGTGGTATCTTAAATCATGGCTGGGCATCATTGATCATCATTGCTTTCATTCAGTTCTGGATGTGGTATGGTAATACAATGATCGTTCTTTGTGCAGGTATCTTAGGTATTAACCCATCCCTGTATGAGGCTGCAAGCGTAGATGGTGCTTCATCTAAACAGCAGTTCTTCAAGATTACACTTCCATTGTTAAAGCCGATCTTACAGTATACACTTGTAACATCAGCTATCGGTGGTTTACAGATGTACGATATTCCTCAGTTGTTCAATGAGGGCGGTCCTGTAGTTGTAACAGGCAGTGGATCATCCGTTAATTCAACAACAACAGTCGTAATGCTGATTAAGAAGTATGTAAGTGCCGGAGGTACACAGGATTTTGGTAAAGCCGCTGCATATTCAGTTATGCTTTTCGCATTCACACTGATTATCAGCTTACTGTTCTACAGATTAACAGCAGAAAAATCATCAAAGGATGGAAGGTAGGTGAACAAAGTGGATCAGACAGAATCAAAAGTATCAGGAGGCAAGATTGTCAGATACGTCGTTTGTATCTTGCTTTGTTTCCTGTCGATATTGCCATTTTATATTTTGATCATTAACTCTACTTTAAAGTCAACAGAAATTGTTACAGGTATTAAATTGATACCGGGTGGAGAATTTATTACAAACTTCAAAGGTTTGTTAGCAGGTAGTGAAAAAACAAGTGGTGTTAACGTACTTCAGGCTATGTTAAACTCTTTATTGGTTACTGTTCCGGCTACAGCATTACAGATCTATTTCGGATCATTAACAGCTTATGCAGTTACAGTATATAACTTCAAGTTAAAGAAGTTTGCATGGGGCTTTATTTATGCGATCATGATGATTCCTCAGCAGGTATCAATCGTTGGTTTCATTAAGATTTGTAACTTAACACACTTATACGGATCATTCTTAGCACTGATTATTCCGGCAATCGCTGCTCCTACTACTGTTTATTTCATGAAGCAGTACATGGAAACAGGTCTTTCAGTTGAGATCGTTGAAGCAGCCAGAATCGATGGATCGGGAGAAATTCATACATTCAATACGATTGTACTTCCGCTGTTGAAACCGGCTATGGCAACACAGGCGATCTTCGGATTCGTTGCATCATGGAATAACCTGTATACACCTTCAATTATTCTTGCAACAGAGAGACAGAAGCAGACAATGCCTATGTACGTTTCAGCGTTAAAGGCAAATGATAAGTCAAGAGACTGGGGTCAGATTTACTGTGGACTTTTCACTACAGTACTTCCAATTCTGGTTATGTACTTCTTCCTTTCTAAGTACATTATCGCAGGTGTAGCACTTGGTGGTGTAAAGGAGTAAATAGGTCTTTTATAAAATATAATGTAGGTATCGGAAGCCATAGGCGATCGATACCCACATTATATATACTGAATAAGTGAGGAGAAGCTGCTGTAGCAGGTTCTCTATATTTTTGTTTATGAGGAAAATTTGATGAATGAAATGACAAACAATCAAGACAACAAGAATAGCGGAAGGGATAAAGAACCGTTTCTGAGACGCGCAATGGATGCATTTGGAACAATGTTTGCACTGAATATCTGTTTTGTAATAGGATGTATTCCGATTTTTACGATTGGTGCATCATTTACTGCATTGTATGCAATGTGCATCCGACTTCAGGAAGATGAAGAGGAAACTGTTGTTTCTGGTTTCATTCATGAGTTTAAGCGTAGTTTCAAACAATCTACGATTGCGTTTTTACTGTTGCTCGTTGCAGTTGCTGTAATGTTGGCTGAATATATTATGATCAAGCGGGTGACAGGGTTTATTTCAACATTTTATACATTTGTGCTTATAATTGAGGCAGTATTAGTTGCACTTGTTGTACCGTTTTTATTTCCGTTAATTGCAAGGTATAATAATGCGTTGAGTATCACGGTAAGAAATGCAATGGTACTTTCAATCACTTATCTGTGGTCATGGGTAAAGGTCGTTATCGCATGGTTTGTTCCGATATTTATCTGTGTGAAATATCCGGTTGTGTTTGTGAGTATCTGGTATATGTGGCTGTTGCTTTTGTTTGGGGCAATTGCGTGGGGAACAACGCATACGATACGAAAGATATTCCGGTTGAATGAACAAAGGATCATTGATACTGCAGAGAAGGAGAGAAAAGCTGCGGAAGAAGCAGCGAAGGAAGCTGAATCGGATGAATCGGAATCAGTGGATGAAGAGGGAAAATAAAAGAAAAACAAAATAGTTTCTTTAATAATAAAATAAAGGAAAATGAAAAAGTCTGTAGAATAATAAAATTGTACGGACTTTTTTGTTATATTCGTTATGTTGACCATGGAGGATGGTGAAATATGCTGATTCGTGAAAAACAGGAGCAACAGGAACATGAGATCCTGAGTCCTTATGCATCATTCAGTGATCAGAGCAGAGGCAGGGATCGGGAAGAAGAACAGTGCGATCTTCGGACGGTCTATCAGCGGGACAGGGATCGGATCATTCACTGTAAGGCGTTTCGTCGTCTGAAGCATAAGACGCAGGTATTTCTATCACCGGGAGATGACCATTACAGAACCAGACTGACGCATACCCTTGAGGTGGCGCAGATTGCAAGAACGATCGCAAGAGCACTTCGACTGAATGAGGATCTGACAGAGGCAATCGCACTTGGTCATGATCTGGGGCATACGCCATTTGGTCATGCAGGAGAACGGGCATTGTCCAGATGCTCCGGCAGGTCATTCCAGCATAATGAACAGAGTGTGCGTGTGGTGGAAAAACTGGAGAAAAAAGGAGCAGGACTGAATCTGACCTGGGAAGTCCGGAATGGTATGCTGAATCATAAGACCTCCTGTACACCGGCAACATTGGAAGGAAAGATTGTCAGGCTGGCGGATAAGATTGCATATGTAAACCATGATATGGATGATGCCATCCGCGGCGGTATTATGAAAGAATCGGATCTTCCGATCAGTATTGTAAAGGCTCTTGGAAGCAATACAAGGGATCGGCTGGATTGTCTGATCCATGACGTGATTGATACCAGCTATGGTACTGATACAGTTGAAATGTCAGAGGAGATCGGAGATGCATTATCAGCTCTCCGCAGATATATGTTTGAATATCTGTATACGAATCCGGTGGCAAAGAGCGAGGAAGTAAAAGCAGAAAAGTTATTAGAGATATTATATGATTATTACATGGAAGATCAGTCGAGGTTGAACAATGAAAGTATAGAGATGCTCTATATGGGTGAAGATCTTACGACGGTGATTTGTGATTATATAGCGGGAATGACAGACAACTATGCGATCGAGACATTTAAGGAGATCTATGTTCCAGGTGCATGGAAGGGTGTCTGAGATGAGACTGCAATCCGTAAGAAAGATGTGTTTGGACAGAAGCTTATGGGCGTATAGATAGAAAGTAGTTGAATTGGAAAGGAAGGGTAGTCGTTGTACTATTCAGATGAAGTGATAGATGAGGTGATATCCAGAAATGATATTGTGAATGTGATATCGGGGTATGTCAGTCTCAGGAAAAAAGGAAGGACGTTTGAAGCCTGTTGTCCATTCCATCATGAAAAGACACCGTCTTTTAAGGTGGACCGGGACAAGCAGTTGTATCATTGTTTCGGATGCGGAGCTGGAGGAAATGTATTTACATTTATCATGGAATATGAGAATATGTCATTCCCGGAAGCCGTACAGTATCTGGCGGATAAGGCAGGCATGACGCTGCCGGAGAGTAATCAGTCCGGACAGGATGCATCAAGAGAGAAATATAAAATATTGCTTCGGGATATGAATAAGACCGCAGCAGCATATTTTCATTATATCATGCGACATACAGAGCATGGAAAGAAAGCCTATGAGTATTTTAAGGGCAGAGGCCTTTCGGATGAAACAATCAATCAGTTCGGTCTGGGATATGCAGACATTTACCGGGATGATCTGTATCGTTACCTGAAAGGAAAAGGATATACAGATGCAGAGTTAAAGGACTCCGGTCTGGTTTTGATCGATGAGAAAAATGGCGGATCGGACAAGTTCTGGAATCGTGCGATGATTCCGATTCTGGATATCAATGGCAAGGTGATCGGATTTGGCGGACGAGTCATGGGTGATGGAAAACCAAAGTATATCAACACCAGTGATACAGTTGTATTTGATAAGAGCCGGAATCTGTTTGCAATGAATATTGCCAGGAGAAGCCGGCGAAAAGGGTTTATCTGCTGCGAGGGTTATATGGATGTCATATCCATGCATCAGGCGGGCTTTGATAATGCGGTAGCATCACTTGGAACTGCATTTACCTTTGGACATGCCAATATATTGAAGCGATATACAAAGGAAGTATATTTGGCATATGACAGCGATGGTGCAGGTGTTGCGGCTACGCTGAAGGTTATATCGATCATGCGTGAAGTAGGTATCTCGGCGAGAGTCATTAATATGCGGCCGTATAAGGATCCGGATGAATTTATTCAGACACTTGGCAGTGAAGCCTTTGAGGAGCGAATCAAGAATGCAGAAAGCGCGATCATGTTTGAGGTTCGTATGTTGTCGGAACAATACAATCTGAACGATCCGGAGGAGCGAACCTCCTTCCACAATGAGACAGCAAAACGACTGGCACAGATAGAAGAAGTGCTGGAGCGTAATAATTATATAGAAGCGGTATCGAACCTATACCATATTGACAAGTCAGGTCTTACAGATCTGGTACACAAATACGGAATTGCAGGTGTTCCGCGGTCAGAGATTGTAGAACGGGAAGAACGGCGGGCAGAGCATGAAAGCAGAGCTGCCGATCCGGCAAAGAATAAACCAATGAAGCTGCTTCTGACATGGATGGTCAACGAACCGGGATTATTTCAGAAACTGGATGGAATCATTGATGAAACCTGTTTTGAAGATGGTGTTTACCGGGTAGTGGCTGATAAGCTGTATTCCCAGTATCGGGAGAATGGCAGGGTAGAGCCTGCGAGCATCGTGACGACATTTGAGTCGTTGGAGGAACAGCGGCTGGTGGCAGAGATGCTTCAGACGAACATCGGAATTGATATGACGCAGGAAGAAATTAATAATGCAGTGACCGATGTTGTAAAAAAGATAAGTTTAAGCAGTATAGAAGATAAGCTGGCAAAGACAAATGATATAAGCGAGATGCAGAGCCTCATACATGCCAAAGCGAATCTTACAAAGCTGCATATTTCCTTATAGAATGGATAAACTATTATATATTTATGGAGGATCATGATTTATGGAATCAAAAGAGAATAAAGAGCAGATTGAAGAGAAATTTCAGGCGAAGCTTCAGGGCCTGCTTGAGATGGCAAAAAAGAAAAAGATGGTAATTGAAGATACAGAGATCATACGTTACTTTAATGATGCAAAAGAAATTGAGCTGAATCTGGAACGGATGGAGCAGATCTTTTCATTTTTAGAGAGCCACAATGTAGATATTCTGACAATCACAGAAGAGGATGACGATGAGGAGCTTTTGTTAGAGGATCTGGAAGAGGATGTGGATGTAGATAAGATCGACATTTCTGTACCGGACGGTGTCAGCATCGAGGATCCTGTCAGAATGTACTTGAAGGAAATTGGTAAAGTGCCTCTTCTGAGTGCAGAGGAAGAAATTGAACTGGCAAAACGTATGGAAGAAGGCGATGAGCAGGCAAAACAGAAGCTTGCAGAGGCGAACCTTCGTCTGGTTGTCAGCATTGCAAAGCGTTATGTTGGACGTGGTATGCTGTTCCTTGATCTGATTCAGGAAGGAAATCTTGGTCTGATCAAAGCAGTAGAAAAATTTGACTACAGAAAAGGTTATAAATTCTCCACATATGCAACATGGTGGATCCGTCAGGCAATTACAAGAGCAATCGCAGATCAGGCAAGAACAATCCGTATTCCGGTTCATATGGTAGAAACGATCAACAAGCTGATCCGTGTATCCAGACAGTTATTACAGGAACTTGGCAGGGAGCCACAGCCGGAGGAGATTGCAGAGGTTATGGATATTCCGGTTGAACGTGTGCGTGAGATTTTGAAGATTTCGCAGGAACCGGTATCCTTGGAGACACCTATCGGTGAGGAGGAAGACAGCCATCTGGGTGATTTTATTCCGGATGATAATATGCCGGTTCCGGCAGATGCTGCTGCATTTACTTTATTGAAGGAACAGTTGGTTGAGGTACTTGATACGCTGACCGAACGTGAAAAGAAGGTACTTACCCTTCGTTTTGGTCTGGAAGATGGAAGAGCAAGAACACTGGAAGAGGTTGGTAAGGAATTTAATGTAACCAGAGAGCGTATCCGTCAGATCGAGGCAAAGGCTCTTCGGAAGCTCAGACATCCAAGCAGAAGCAGAAAACTGAGAGATTATATATACTAAAATAGGGATGGAGAGCATATGATAGAACTGTCGAAACGGATGCAGTCGGTTGCAGATATGATACAGCCGTGTGATGCAGTCGGAGACATCGGCTGCGATCATGCATTTGTATCGATATATCTGGTAGAACAGCGCAGAGCAAAACGGGTGATCGCATCCGATGTCAGACGGGGACCGATTGCGATAGCAAAACGGAATATTGAAGCAATGAACCTGTCGGATCAGATTGAGATTCGTATGGGTGACGGGCTTGATACAATTGTGCCGGGCGAGGTAAACGCTGTTGTTCTGGCTGGAATGGGCGGTATGTTGATGATTGACATTCTGGAACGCGGCGAAGAGGTGGTTACACGTTGTGATCAGCTTGTGCTTCAACCACAGTCGGATATTGAAAAGGTCAGACGATATCTGGCAGAAAAAGGATATCATCTTGCAGATGAACAGATGCTGATCGACGCCGGAAAATATTATAACCTGTTGGATGTAAGGGTTCATGAGATGGTGCAGAAGGATGAATATGATTGTTCAAAGCTTGCTGATGACTGGTGCTATATGTATGGTGGAAGCCTGTTACGAAAGAAAGATCCGGTTTTACGGTCGTGGCTGGTAAAACGGCGGGATACAACGGCCGGGCTGATCAACAGCCTAAGTGGTAAGAATACGGAGAATGCGGCAAAACGGCTGAAGACAGTAAAAGCAGAACAAAAGACCATTTGTGCAGTTTTGAAGCAGGTATATGGCATAGATGGATGACAGAGATCGTGGATGATATGATCATCAGTGGCCTTTGTTGACAGAAGGGTTTTGGAGGTTTATTAGAAATATGAGCGAAAAAGCGGTACATAACAGCGTGCTGACTTTAAAAGAGCTTGCAAAGAAATGGGCAGTCCGTGTAGGGGCTGATTCGGTTGAAAAGATCAATGAGATCGTAGAAGCAGGGAAAGGCACGGAATTGATCCTTGTATGTGAAGCCATGCAGCAGAATGCGATCTATGATATAGCCAGAAGTATCCGCAGAGAGAAAAAAAGGATTGTGATGATCGCAGGACCAAGCTCTGCCGGAAAGACGACATTTTCACACCGGCTTAGTATACAGCTTTGTGCACTTGGACTGCATCCGCATCCGATTGCAGTTGATAATTATTTTATCAATCGGGAAGATAATCCAAAGGATGAAAATGGAAATTATAATTTTGAATGTCTGGAAGCTTTGGATGTAGAATTACTGAATCATGATATGAATCAGTTGTTAAGCGGACAGACAGTTGAACTGCCGGAATTTGATTTTATGAATGGCAGAAGACTGTACAAAGGGGATAATTTGCGTATAGGGACTCAGGATGTTTTGATTCTGGAGGGAATCCATTCACTGAATCCCAAAATGTCATATGCACTTTCAGATGAGGATAAATATAAAATCTATATCAGTCCATTGAATCAGCTTATGATTGGATCAGAGGATAAGATTTCTACACTGGACAGCCGGCTGATCCGCCGGATCGTCCGGGATAACCGAACCCGTGGCCATGACATAGAACGAACTCTTTCGATGTGGCAATCCGTCAGACAGGGAGAGGAACGGTATATATTCCCATATGAAGACAATGCGGATGTGATGTTTAATTCCGGATTGTTGTATGAATATTCTGTGCTGAAAAAACATATTGAACCACTATTGATGGCAGTAGAAGAAACGTCTCCATATTATTCAGACGTCCTTCGATTAAAAGAGCTGACTGATCGGTTTCTTCCATTGGAAGAAACCGTCGTACCATTAAACTCCATCTTACGCGAGTTTATCGGTGGAGGCTGTTTTAAAGTCTGAGGATGATTCTCACTTTGTATAAGTCAATGAACAGATAAATGGGCTGGCTATATATGTATGAAACAGACCTTTTTCTACGTCGGTGCTTAACGAGCCGCTTGAAAAGCGGAGAGTTTAGAACCGCTACGTAGAAAATAGAACGCGAGTGTTCTGTGAAATACATATATAGCCAGCCCATTTATCGTCAGTATGATAAAAGCTGGACGATAAGCCGGGTTATGTCGAGAGTGATCATCTATCTAGGCTTTATGTTGCCATAAAGCTCAAGCGACCTACCTGAGACTTGACGGGCAGCCATTCGTCTCACAGCCGAAGCTGCTTTTTTGGTCTTGCTTCGAGTGGGGTTTACAGAGCCTGTTCTGTTACCAGAAGCAGCGGTGAGCTCTTACCTCGCCTTTCCACCCTTACCATATACATGGCGGTTTATTTCTGTTGCACTAGCCTGGGAGTTTCCTCCACCGGACGTTATCCGGCACCCTGCCCTGTGAAGCCCGGACTTTCCTCACCTGTCATATGACAGCCGCGATCACTTGTCCAGCTCATTACTTTTATAGCAGAATAGGGACGAAAAGTAAAGGGGAAAATATAGAAACAGAAACATGGTTTTCAAAACTACTTCTCATGGTATAAAAAATGGTTGAAGTGAATGGAGATGGGTGTTATAATCTCTCTATAGAAGCCTGATAATAAGTATTATCAAAGATTTGATATAAGAGGGTGAATAATATGGAGAATAATTATCTGTTAAATAAAGATTATATCAGAATAAAAAACATGAATACGATCAGCTATGGTGGTAATCAGTCATGGTGCAAGAGTAAGAAGATGCAGAAGGTAGGCTGCGGAGTGATCGCACTGGCGGATATATCCATCTATCTTGCAGAACAGAATCCCGGACTTATGACAGATGCAATCCGCAAGATCAACAAGCCGAAGGGACTTTATAACAAAAATGATTACCTTGAATATGTGAAATGGTTCTATAAGCATTATGTATTTTTCCTGTGGTATAAAGGAATGACAGGCGTGACGATAATGAATACATTGAACCGTTATTTTATGCTGAATGATATTGGACTTCGTGCCAGATGGAGACTGTTTTTATCTGACGAGGAAATGATGAAACAGATCAGGCATTTGATCCGTAAAAATAAGCCGGTTGTATTATCAATTGGTCCGAATATACCAAATGTATTTGGAAATAAAGGAATCCATATGTATGTGGAAAAGGATGGGCGGATGCTTGCGTCCATGAAGAAAAATGTTCACAGCCATTTTGTTGTTGTGACAGGAGTAGAGGAAATAGCAGGTCATGAATACCTGATCGTTTCTTCATGGGGTAAGAAATACTACATCAGCTACGAAGAGTACCGTGATTATGTAAAACATTCCGGCGGAAGAATTACAAGCAGCATCCTGTACATCAAAGGAATGATCTAATACGGAAATGTCCTTCTGTAGTTTGTGCGGATATTGTTATTTATTACAAAACATATACAAGGGGTTCTGCCCCGGATACAGACAACCACTATAATATGACTCGCTGCGGTTTCGATTCGCTGCACATGCCTGATTCGTAAATGCTTCTGCGCTAACTCGCCTTTGGCTCGAACAAGCGCTCGCATTTACTGGCAATGTGCATCTTATTTCGAAATCCTCGCTTATGTCATATTATAGTGGTTGTCTGTATCCGGGGCAGAACCCCTTCTGTATGTTTATAAGGAATAACAATATCAGCGCAAAGTTAAATTAAAAAATTTTCTGTATTAATGCCTGTAACTCGGTTTCTGTCAGTTCGCGGAATTCGCCGGGAGCGAGGGCTTCGTCCAATGCCAGACTACCCATGGACAGGCGTTTTAAGTAGGTGACTTTCATGCCGAGGGCTTCAAAGGAGCGTTTGACCTGATGGTAACGTCCTTCGGTGATCGTCAGAAGAATTTCAGAGGTGCTGGTATCAGGATTGGTGCTTTTTATGACCAGAGTGCCCGGCTTGGTTGGCTTATCATCTCCGATATCCAGACCTGCCTTGAATGCTTTGATATGTTCTTCTGTTACCAGCCCGTCGATACGGGCAAAATATGTTTTTGCTACATGCTTGGATGGGGATAAGAGATTGTGGGACAGTTCTCCATCATCTGTGATGAGCAGCAGCCCTTCTGTATCAATATCCAGTCTGCCGACAGGAAACAGATTTTTTACAGAAACAGAACCTTTTAACAGATCCAGAATGGTTGTGTGCAGATTGTCATTGGTTGCGCTGACACAGCCTGCCGGTTTGTTCAGCATGTAATAGTGGTGCTTTTGATAGCCAATAACCGTTCCGTTGTAAGAAATCTGGTCTGTATTTTCATCAATCTTCTGTTCAGGAGATTTGCAGACCGTTCCATTTATTGATATCATTCCCTTTTTAATATATTGTTTTACCTGGGATCTGGAGCCGATGTCCTGATTTGCCAAAAATTTATCAATTCGCATAGCTGTTACCTGCCTTTTGTTCATTTGTTGAGTCTAAAACCATGCCTGCTGGCTGACGATTTTTCACCATTATAGCATGGATTTTTCGTTGCTGTGGAATAAATTCAGTAAATTTCAGAATATGGCAGGTATTGTGCGAAAATGTTATAATAAATCTGTAATTATGACGGAAATGTTAAGTGTGTGATTACAAAGCAATATTACAGCAGATTATATAAAATAAACAAAAAAATCCTTTGTTTATTCACAAAAAATTAATACATTTTACTATAAAAAGTTGATGCGGGGGACATATGCGTATTGACATGAAATCAAAATTAGAGTATTATTTTTAACAGAAATGTAACATTTTGTCATGGTTTTTAATAAATAGGTACGAAAAGATGAGAATTAACAAAAAAAATAATCGTTTTTCCCATATGAGGAGAGGTTTATTCAGTTATAGATATATGAAACGTAATCTGCTTGTAGCAGCAACTACGGTCGTTACGGTAGCAGGAATCGGACTTGTTGTTAAGTATGGGGAGGCGTTGGATCACAACCCTGCTTACCTGAACAGTCAGACCATTCAGACTGTTGAAGTGGAGACAACCAGTGAAGAGACTGCTTCTGTCGATACGACTGCACATCAGAACAATAGTACAACCAAGAAGGCAGCACAGAAGAAGACAGTAGTAGCAAAAGCAGAAGAGAAGTCCGAATTTGATGGTAAATTTATCGCCAAGATTGACGATACATTAAATATCCGTAAGGAAGCATCGACGGATTCTGATATTGTTGGAAAGCTGTTTGATGGTAATGTAGGTGATGTTCTGGAAACAGATGGTGACTGGGTGAAAATTTCCTCCGGTGATGTAACGGGATATGTAAACAGGGATTATATTCTGACCGGTAAGGATGCAGAGACATATGCGGCAGATTATAAGAAAGTGCTTGGAACAGTAACGGATGATACCGTCCGTGTACGTGCAGAGAAGTCAACAGATTCTGATATTCTTGAGCTGGTAGCAAAGGATACGGTTCTTCCTGTAGAGGAACAGGATAAGAACTGGGTTCAGGTAACACTGGCAAATGATGTTACCGGGTACATAGCAGCAGATTATATCACAGTTGCAGAGTCTTATGAGTACGCAATGACAATCGATGATTATACAGCAATGGTTGATGCAGAGACACAGAAAACAATAGAAGTTGCATCTGCAGAAGAAGAGGTTGCATCTGAAGAAGCATCAGAACCTGAGGTTATGTCAGTAGATGAGCCGACAACGGACGATACGACAGAAACACCGACGACAGAAGAGGTGACCACAGAGGCTCCGACAACGGAAGAACCTGTTACAGAAGCACCAACAACAGAGGAAGCGACGACAGAAGCATCTTCTGTAGATCCATCTCAGTATGATGATGCTTATCTGCTTGCCTGTCTGGTCAGCATGGAAGCTGGATATGAGCCATACGAAGGTCAGCTTGCAGTTGCAAATGTGGTTCTGAATCGTGTAAAGAGTGGTAGCTGGGGCAATTCAATCTCATCTGTAATTTATGCACCAAATCAGTTTCCGATGGCAACCGGAAGTGTGATGCAGGGATATCTGCAGAACGGACCGCTGTCTACTGCACAGCAGGCTGCAGATGATGCATTAGCAGGAAATAATAATATTGGATCTTTTATGAGTTTCTTGAATGTGAATTATATTGATACGGATTCCTTATCCGATTATACGGTTATTGGAAATCATTGTTTTTATTAATAAGTGAATGGATGTAAGAGATATGTTGAGGCAGATGAATGTAAAAGATAATTATAACGATGCTCAGACAACTCAGAAGAACAGAAGGTACATGCATGGTATGATGTACCTTCTGTTGTTTCTGTTTTGTCTGGGCTTTTATATTGTAAATATGATAATAAACGGACAGTATCCATTTGGAAGCCACAGCTTTCTGTATCAGGATGCATATGATCAGTATACAGGAATGCTGCAGACCTTTCTGGAATGGCTGCATTCCGGAGATAAAAGTACCTTTTTGTGGGATCATGGTCTGGGAATGGACATGCTTTTAAATATGTTTTATTACTGTATGAGCCCGTTTAATATCATAGCAGTAATATGCGGATCCGGACATGTGGAGCTGGCAATGGTTATTATGATCGTTGTCAAAGCTTCTCTGCTTGCTCCTTCGGGACTGTATTTTTTCAGACGTACAGAGTTGAAACGGTATGCAGATGAAGAAACTGGTCGTGGCTGGCAGACAGCAGTTGAAATTGTTTTGTCTCTGTCGTATGCACTGTGCGGATTTGTGCTGGTATATGAGCACAATGTAATCTGGCTGGATGGTCTGATCCTTGTACCGTTTCTTGCGATCGCAGTAGAACGGATGGCTGCCGGTAAGGGAAAGATTGCTTATACAGTGCTGCTTGCGGTTGGATTTATCGTGAATTTTTATTTTGCCTTTTATCTGTGCCTGTTTATCGTGCTGTATTTCCTGTTACAGGACTGGAAAACTCTTCGTGAATTTGGCAGGGGGATTCTCCGGTTTCTGATCTGGTCCGTTATCGCAGGGATGATCGCAGGTGTGGTACTGGTTCCTGCTTTTTATGCAGTGTTGCATTTGTCCGGGGCAGGAAGTATGGATGATAAGCTGCCGTGGTATCAGCTTGGTAATATCGGTAATTTTATCAATTCATTTTACCCGTTGAATAAGGTGACGACAGGCAATCTGTTTAATCATAATAATTATTGTGGCACACTGATTGTATTGCTTGTGATCCTGTTGTTCTTTATGAAGAAGATAGAATGGACCTGGAAGCTCCGGTATCTGACAGTTCTGTTATTTCTTGCATTTGCAATGAATCAGGCAGGACTGAATTATGTGCTTCATGGATTCGCAGTCACACACGGTATGGGAAATCGTTTTGCATTTATCTGGACATTTTTGCTGCTTGGGGCAGCCTATGTATGTCTGTTGAATATAAAGAAGATCCGGATGTGGCAGGCAGGAGCAGCATTTGGAAGCTGCCTTGTATTGTTTCTGCTGGAGCTGTTCTTCAATCGCGATGAAACAAATCCAAATTCCTATGTAGCGGTACTCATATTTATCGTTGCTTATTTTGGTTTGTTTGTCTTTGTACTCCGGAAAAGCATCAAATGGAAGACCTTTTATATATGGGTGGTCAGCCTTTGGATCATAGAGCTGGTGTTAAATGGCAGCTATGTACTGAGTGCAAAGGGAAATAACAGAAGTCTTACAGATGATATAAAACAGACATCCAGGGAAACGGCATATGCAGAATGTGATCTGGAAGCCGGAGAACGTAAGACGGCATTGTATTCCTATGATTATCTGCAGTTATCAAATACAAACTGCTATTCCTCCATGGCAAATGGTTCTGCCATTGATTCCTTTGCTAGTCTTGGATTATCACATTATCAGAATATAGAGTATACCTACAGAAGAACGACTCCGGTTACAGCACTGATGTATAATGTCCGGTATATTATGACAAATGAATTAGGAGCAGCAGGTGGATATCATATGGTGGCAGCACCGGATGGAACATATGGATATCTGTATGAGGCGGATGCTCTTGCAGGGATGGGCTTCCTTCTGGATGAGGACATTCTGAACTGGAGTGGAGAGAAGAGTGCAGCCGAAAATCAGAATGATCTGGTGATGCTTGGAATGGGGCAACCGGAGTTTTCAGATCTGTTTGAGAAGAAAACGGTTACAGATGATATGATCTCATTTACCGGTCTGGATGCAACAAAGCAGGGGGAGGGTGTCTATGCATATACAGCTCAGGCGGATATTGCAACCTCCATGATCGTTTCCTATAAAGCAGAACAGGCAGAGGATCTGTATGTAGAGTGTTCGGATACCAGATTGCAAGGCGTTGATGTTTATGTGAATGGTCAGCAGGTTGTTGGCTCGGTCTATCCGGAATCAGCAGGCATGATACATATTGGAAATGTAAATGCAGGAGATGAGGTTAAGCTGCGATTTGCTACAGGAGCAGCTATGAATGAATCGGGCATAAAGACAGTTGCCTTGTATGCGATAAACGAGGAAACGGTTCAGGCATTTAAAGAGTATGTGTTAAAGAATACAATGGAATTTGATGGGTATGACGGCAATTGCTTAAATGGACATATAACAGCGGACAAGGCTGGAATCCTGTATTTGGCGGTTCCGTACAATGAAGGCTTTACGGCTACTGTAGATGGGAAAAAGTTGGCTCCTGTAAAGATTGGAACCGGCCTGATGGGCGTTCCGGTTGAAGCAGGTGACCATGTAATTATGCTGACTTACCATACACCTTATCTGATGGTGGGTGTATGCCTGTCTGTGATTGGAATATTAATATTGGCAGGATATTTGATTATCCGTCGAAAAAAATCATCCGATAAATAATGGACATAAATTATTTGTTTATAAAATGCAGATTTTGAAAACAGATCATAATAAATTCTTATAATAAAAACAGGCAACCTGAGTGCGGTCGCGCAGGTCAAGCTTCATAAGGATATTACTGAGATAATTGCGGACGGTTCCTTCCGAGAGGAAGAGCTGCTCTGCAATTTCTTTGTTATTCAGACCATCGGCAATCAGCCGGATCAGTTCAAATTCTTTTTCTGTCAGATTGTAGGACGGATAATCAAAACGATCTTCAGCCTGTAACAGGGTAGGGATCTTGTTCATGATCTCATTTCCAAAAACAGTTTGTCCGTTGTGTACGGCGGTGATCGCAGATGCAACGGTCTCAAAATCCTGTTTTAAGATGTAACCCTTTGCGCCGGTCCGGATGGCTTTGATGATATAGTCATCATCGGCGAAGGTAGTAAGTAACAGAATCTTTGCGTCAGGGTGTCCGGTGATGATCTCTTTCGATGCGGTCAGACCATCCATGCCCTCCATACGGATATCCATTAACAGAACATCGGGAATGTATGTATCGTACAGGGAGATGGCGTCGTGACCATTTGCGCCGGTCGCAAGTACGGTAATATCTGAGTAAGATTCTAATATGATCTTTAAAGATGCACTGACAAATGCATCATCATCAACAATTATAATATTCATGCAGTTCAATCTCCTTTTCGTGTGCGTTTTGGAATACTGACAAACAGGCGGAAGCCGGAATCGGTTGTGATCTGTAAAGTACCGGATAAGGCTTGGACTCGCTCCCGGATGTTAGTAAGTCCGATGCCTGAGGAGTCTGTATGGTGAATGTCTGTTCCGTTATCATGGATCATCAACTGATAGAGACCCGGATGTTCCCGGATCAGAATCGAGAGCTGATCGCCGTTGCTGTGCTTTACGGCATTAGTGATCGCTTCTTTGGCAATGCTGATAAGGCAGTATTTGATATCCTTTGGAACAATGTTGCTCATATCATATTCAAATGAAGTATGAAAGCCTGTTATATCATTCAACATATCCTGAATGGCACCTTTTGTATCGATAGATTCATCGTGGAGGTCGTGGACACTTGACCGTATGTTGTTCATGGCAGTATCCAGCGTTGCACGGAGATCGGAAAGTGGATTGGTAAGAACCGGTTCTTTGTTGATCGTCTGGATCGCACCTACCTGAAGAATGGATCTTGTGAGCATGTGACCGACATTATCATGGATCTCTCTGGCGATACGGTTTCGCTCTTTTAGGGTTGCGGTATAGATCCTGTTATCCTGTTCCTTCTGGATCATGTGAATCCGTTCCCTTGCCAGAAGCTCGTTTGTCTCCGATGTATCCGTAAGGTGTTTCATTTGTTGATGAAGGGTGGCAAGCTCTGTGGTCAGATATCCGTATAACATGCTGCACAGACAGAGAACACATATTAAAAGAAGTGTTTCTACAGAAAATTTTGTTGTAGCCAGAATGATAGCAAGGATCCCGATGGGAGCAGTATAACAGACCGGCCGTCTGCTCAGATAGAAGCAGAAAAGCGGAAGAAATACAACAAGTTCAGGAATCATACAGCACAGAATAAATATGCCTGCATGGATCAGAGTCAGAGATGCAGGTGGGAGTCTGTCAGCAATCAGCATCGTGCCAAAGGCTAGAATGATCGTAAGCAGGATATATATTACGCTGTGTGTGGATATCGAAAAAGTGTGAATACACATAATACAGCATATTGCAAATATAAGCAGTCGTGTCAGAATTTGCTTCATAACTTCCCCTTGTATATGGACCGGTCACGCGAGGGTCAGGTAATTGCGTGAACCGGATCGGATTCATAAGTGACGATATTAGTATACCTGTTGAAAAATACAGCGTCAATTGACTACAGTTGAAAAACTCCGGATTTTAAAAGAATGTGACAAATGTCATATTATGGATGTGAAGATTGGCACTGAACAGAATTGTCCTGGTATGGTAGAATGACAGCATAACATAGAAAACATGCGATGGGTTTCAGGTGCGATGCCGGAAGAAACAATAGCATCCGAATAGAAAATGAATGAGGAGACAGTTATGGAATATGCGATTGAAGTAAAAGATCTGGTGAAACGATATAAAGATTTTGTGGCATTATCACACTTTGATCTGGAGGTAAAAGAGGGCGAGATCTTCGGTCTGCTTGGACCGAATGGATCGGGCAAGACGACGACGATCAATTGTATCTTGTCGCTGCTTACATATGATCAGGGCGATGTCCGGGTATTTGGTAAGAAGATGACATCGACGAGCTACGATCTGAAACGGGAGATTGGTGTTGTAATGCAGAATGTGGCTGTATTTGACGAAATGACGGTATATGAGAATATTGATTATTTCTGTGGACTGTATATCAGGGATAAAAAGATGAGAAAACAGTATGTAGAGGATGCGATCGCATTTGTCGAGCTTCAGGACTATAAGAAGTTCCTGCCGAAAAAGCTGTCAGGAGGACTTCTCAGACGATTAAATATTGCGTGTGGAATCGCGCACAAACCGAAGCTGATCTTTTTTGATGAACCGACGGTGGCGGTAGACCCACAGAGTCGGAACAAGATCTTAGAGGGAATTGTGGAGCTTAATAAGAAGGGTGCAACGATCATCTACACTTCTCATTATATGGAAGAGGTAGAACAGATCTGCAGCCGGATATTGATCATGGATAAAGGACAAAAGGTCGCCCTTGGTACGAAGGAAGAACTGAAAAAAATGATAAAGAAGACGGAGAGTATCTTCATAGAAGCTCCGGCACTGACAGATGAACAACTGCTGGAGCTGAGACAGCTTCCGCATGTGTATGACAGTTCATACCAGGATGGAATGTTGAAACTGATCTACTCCGGTGGAAATCACAATCTGATCCGGGTTATGGAATATATGAAGGAGCATGCGGTATTATTTGGAAAAGTATATACTGAGCTTCCGAGTCTGAACGATGTGTTCCTTGAGATCACCGGAAAGACGCTTCGGGATTAGGAGGGGTGGATATGTTTTGGCATAATTTTAAATATGCAGGTAAAATGCTGATAAAAGGAAAAGATACGCTGTTCTGGACGATACTGTTCCCGATCGCATTATTCACATTCATGTACATGGCATTTGGAAATATCATGGAAAAGGATGAAATGTTTAAAGATATCCCGGTTGCGGTTGTGAGGGATGGCGAGAACGATACAGCGCTTATGATGGTACTGTCTACGCTCTCTATGGACGGCGAAAATAAACGGATCGACATGGAGGTGCTTAGCGAGAAAGAAGCGCTTCAGAAGTTAAAGGATGAAGAAGTGACCGGTGTGATCTATACATCGGATGCGAACCTGACTGTGAGACAGAGTGACACCAAGGAGTCGATTCTGGAATCCATTCTGAATCAGTATAAGCAGATGGAACAGATGTATCTGAATCTGATACAGAAGAATCCGGAGGCTGCACCGGAGATCATTCAGAAGGCAGTGCAGAGTGATGCGGTATATTATGAAGAGATTTCTACATCGGACGGATGCCAGAATGAGTATTATAATTATTTCTATGCAGTGCTTGCTATGAGCTGTCTGTTTTCTTCTTTTGCCGGAATCACAAGAATGCACAAGCTGCAGGCAAATGAAAGTGCGCTTGGAATGCGTCGTTGTCTGTCGCCAAATCCTAAACTTGTGACCGTCCTGGCGGAGTATCTGGCATTACTGCTGGTTCAGTTTACCGCAGAGGTTATTACTGTGATCTATATGCGGCTGTTCGGTGTACAGTTTGGTACGAAATATCCGGCTATTTTACTGGTGCTTTTTATTGCATGTAATATCGGTATTGCCGGGGGAATGCTGCTTGGTTCCTGGTCAAAATGCTCATATGGAGGAAAGATTGGAATTGCGGTAGCGGCCAGCCTGACGTTCTCTTTTATGGCGGATCTGATGGTTCATGGAATTAAAAACAGTATTGAAGATAAACTTCCGATTCTGAACCGGATCAATCCGGCAGTGTTGGTAACGGACTGCCTTTATGCACTCAATGTATACGATAATTACGATCGTTATTTCAGAAATATCCTGATCTTAACCGGTATGGCTGTCTGTCTGCTTGGAGCGAGTATTTTGGTCTTAAGGAGGAACAAATATGCAAGTGTTTAAATCCTATTTTAAAATCTTAAATAAGAAAAAAGGCTCAATGCTGATGTATATTGGGATCTTTGCAGGCATTATATTTGGATTTATATTGCCAAATTCCGGTAAAACAGAAGATGAATATAAAAGCATGAAGTGTAAATTCGCCTGGTTTGATTATGACCAGACGGCAGAAAGTGAAGAACTGTTTTCGTATCTGGATCATGCACATAAACATGCTGAATTAAAAACAGATACAACGGAAGCGATGCAGGACAGTCTGTTTAACCGGAATACAGACTGTATCGTCCGCATTAAAAAGGGTTATGCGGATCATCTGGATAAGGAAGATCTGTCCGATTATATCGAGATCGTTGCAATTCCGAACCGGAGCAAGGTGGAACTGTTTGAATCGGACGTGAATAAATACATCTCTTATCTGAATGCATATTTTGCAGCCGGATATGACCGGGCGGAGGCAGCAGCTCAGGTAAATGAACTGTTTCAGATCAGAACGAATGTAACAATGACAACCGAAGACCATGGTGGAAAACATAGTACGAGATATACATTTTTCAGTTATCTGGGCTGGATATTTGTGGTCATGATGATCGAAGGTGTAAGTCCGGTATTGATCGTATATGACAAAAAAGAATTAAGAGAACGGATCGCAAGCTCGGCATATAAATATTCCAATATGACAAAAGAAATCCTTCTCGGTACGATTGTAACAGGATTTCTTGGATGTGCTGTATTTGCGGTTGGAGGATGCTTTGTATTCAGAAAAGAAATGTTTACGGCAGCAGGACTTGGGAATCTGCTCAATATGGTCTGCTACATGTTTGTAGCCATGGCGCTTGCCTTTCTTGCAAGTAAGATTGCCCGAAACGAGGAAGGTTTCAGTATGATCGGCAATATAGTGTCCCTTGGTATGGCGTTCCTGTCCGGCATCTTTGTTCCGGTGGAATTCCTTGGAGCAGGGGTCATTAAGCTGGCACATTTTCTTCCGGCTTACTGGTATGTCAAAGTCGTTGATCTTCTGGACTATGAGGCAAAGATACCATCGGAAGCATTCGTATATATGGGGATCGAGGTGCTCTTTGCAGCCGCCATCATCACAATCGCAATCGTGATCGACCGTGCCAGAAACCACCGCCTGGTAGCGTGAAAATATCTAAAAAATAGAAGCGGTATTCCTGTTGTGAAGGAAACATATCTGGAAATCGATATATAAAACAAAATGGGAAATAGCATTACTATTATGAAGCAAGCCTTTTTAACGCCGGTTCTTAGCGAGTCGCCATGGGCGAGGAGCTTAGTACCGTTGCGTTAAAATAGAGTGCGAACGACTTGCGGAATAATATGTAATGTATTTCCCATTTTATTTCAAAGATTTACGGAAGAAATTTCCTTTATAACAGGAATGCCGCTTCCATTTCAACTATTATTTGTCGTTGTTCTTGTTCTTCTCGTTCATCATTGCGCGGACTTTCATGGACAGGCCGAACAGGTTGATGAATCCGGTTGCATCCTTATGGTCATACAGCTCACCGGTAGTGAAGCTTGCAAGACTCTCAGAATACAGAGAATATGGAGAGGTGGTTCCGGCTTTGATGATATTTCCCTTGTACAGTCTCATCTTAACCTGACCGGTAACGGTCTCCTGTGTCTTTTCAACAAATGCCTGAAGCGATTCACGAAGAGGGCAGAACCACTTTCCTTCGTATACAAGATCGGCAAACTTGGTTGCTACGAGCTTCTTGTATGCAAGTGTTTCACGATCCAGAGTCAGCTCCTCTAACTGTTTGTGAGCTTCCATCAGAATTGTTCCGCCGGGAGTCTCATAGACGCCACGGGATTTCATACCAACAACACGGTTCTCAACGATATCGATAATACCGATACCATGCTTTCCGCCTAAACGATTTAATTCACGAATGATATCAGAAACTTTCATCTTTGTACCGTTAATAGCAGTTGGGATACCCTTTTCAAAATCAAGTGTCAGATATTCATCCTCATCCGGTGCCTTTTCAGGGGTAACACCGAGAACCAGAAGATCATCGTAGTTTGGTTCGTTTGCAGGATTCTCCAGTTCCAGACCTTCATGGCTGATGTGCCAGATATTACGGTCACGGCTGTAAGAATGAGCAGCATCAAATGGAAGATTAATACCATGTGCCTGACAGTATGCGATCTCCGCATCCCGGGAATCCAGCTTCCATTCCGGCTGTCTCCATACAGCGATAACCTTGATGTCAGGAGCAAGAGCCTTAATTGAAAGCTCAAATCTTAACTGATCATTTCCTTTTCCTGTTGCACCATGACAGATCGCAACAGCACCTTCCTTACGTGCAACCTCAACTAATTTCTTAGCGATCAGAGGTCTTGCAAAAGAAGTACCAAGTAAATATTTATTCTCATATACAGCATCTGCCTGAACGGTTGGCATGATGTATTCATCACACAATTCATCAACAACATCCAGAATGTATAACTTGGAAGCTCCTGAATATTTTGCTCTTTCGTCCAGCCCTTCCAGTTCACTTTCCTGTCCTACATCGATGCAGGCGCAGATAACATCGTAATCATAAGTTTCTTTTAACCAAGGGATGATAGCTGTTGTATCAAGACCACCTGAGTATGCAAGAACAACTTTGTCTTTTGCCATTTCTAAATCCTCCTTAAATTCATAAAGTTTTACCTGCAAATAAATATATAACGGTAATGAATATTATGCAAGTATTTTTGGAAAATGCTGGTCTGAAAATCGGACTTTGAAAGGAATATTGGTTGTAAATTACACTTTTTTATTGTATCATGTAAATAATAATGTCGTAAAATAAGTTGCAGAGAGGATGTCTTTATTTATATGGATAAGAAGACTACACAATTCGATCAACGTCTATCCGAATATCGGGACAGACTGTTACAACGGAATAAGGAAATGACGACTGACGATGATGACCGGATCGATGCGATCATCAATGGAAGTGCAGATACAGAGGAAATGGAGGCTCCTGCGGGCATGAATGAGATACAGGAGCAGTCGGAGGCATCGGAGAAGGAAGATACACAGAGAGCGCCGGAACCGGTGTCGGAATCGTATAAAGAGTATGCGGACAAGCTGGAATCTGTATTACAGGAAGTCGGCGTATCAAAGAAACCGGAGAAAAAGGAAGAAAATAAAAAAGAAGAGAAGAAAATCGAAAAGAAAGCTGAAAAGAAAAATGATATTGAAGCTGCGGCAGAACGGGAACGGAAACGGCTGGCAAGAAAGAATGCAGGGCTTGACCAAGAAGAGACTTTGGAACTGACAGAAGAGCCGGAACCGGAAGAACCTGATTATGATGATGACTCTTCGGATGATTTTATGGAAGAAGATGGCGGACGCACATCGGCAGCCAAGGAGAATCTTCAGAATATATTGTTTGGCGCCGGCCGGGCATTTCAGAATCTGAAAAAGGAACAGGAAGAGAAAGAGGATAAGGACAGGGAACGGAAACAATCTGGAACTGTATCTGTTGTTAATCGTTGGCTGATCGTCGGAATTGTCCTTTTGATTGTCTTTATCGTGCTGACGATAAGTTATATTGGAGCAAACAAATCATACAAATATAACCAGATGGATATCCGTCCGATTGCGGAATCAGACCTGACAGTGAATGATGGCGTGGAAGATGCGACGAAAGGATATACAACGATCGCATTGTATGGTGTGGATTCCAGAGACGCCAATCTGAATACAGGAACCAACAGTGATACGATCCTTCTTGTCAGTATCAATAATGACACAAAGGAAGTAAAGTTGGTATCCGTGTACAGAGATACATTGTTTGAGATCCAGGGTGAGACACCGGTTACACAGAAGGTAAATTACGCATATCAGTTGGGCGGAGCATTAATGTCAATTAACACACTGAACACGAATCTGGATCTGAAGATCACAGATTATATAACGGTAGATTTTAATGCGATGTCAAGCATCATCAATGCACTTGGTGGTGTGGAGATAACGATCGAAGAGGAAGAAGTCAACAGCCTGAATAAGAATCTGGCAGAACAGATCGCAATATCAGGAGAATACTCCAATGGTGTTCATTCTGCGGGGAAACAGCTCCTGAATGGTCAGCAGGCAGTAGCCTATACCAGGATCCGGAGCAATGCAAAGGGTGATATTACCAGAACCGAACGACAGAGAATCGTTCTGTTAGGTCTGATCAGCAAGCTGGGAAATGCAGGAACCGATACGATCCGCAATCTGCTGGATGTATCCTTTAGCTGTATCTCTACCAGTCTTACAAAGACAGAGGCGGAGGAGCTTGCGAAGAATGTTGCTTCTTACAAGATCACAGGCAATACGGGCTTTCCATTTGCCTACAGCTTCGCATCCCTTGAGGATAAGGGCAGTGTGATCGTGCCTGCAGATATGGCGGCAAATGTAACAGCACTTCATGCATGGCTGTATGGAGACAGCGGATATTCGGTATCGACAACGGCGGCTGCGATCAGTAAAACGATTGCTGATGAAACCGGTGTGGCATCAGCAGGCAGCATTGATATCGAGCAGGCGGTCAGTGAAGTTACGACTGAGTCGACGGAGTCTGCTTCAGAAGCTGGAAACGGTACAGAAGAAGATGATTCATCGGATGTGAAGACGATCACAACACCTCCGGAGGGTATGATAGAAAATGAATAGTCGGCAGATGCCGGGTAAATAGATTCAGACAGAGAACCTGAGAACTGTATCCGATGCGGTTTTCAGGTTCTTTTTCACAAGCACAAAGAAAGGCAGGTGTCATGCATATGAGAAAACGATGGTGGATATCCGGTATCCTGACCGTTGTTCTGACAGCAGGATTTGGAGCCGGGAATGCCGGAAATGGTAATCAACAACTGAATAGGGTAGAGCAGGATGCAATCACCCATGTATGTGCGGCAGAGCTTCCGGATGAAGAAACAGAGATCGTTCCGTTTCGTGGAAGAGAAAGCTATATCCTGTCAGAGTGGGAGCTGGAAACAGAAG
Source organism: Clostridium sp. AF17-21AC (assembly GCF_003461365.1). Taxonomy (NCBI): domain Bacteria; kingdom Bacillati; phylum Bacillota; class Clostridia; order Eubacteriales; family Clostridiaceae; genus Clostridium; species Clostridium sp. AF17-21AC. The sequence continues at coordinate 25,619 of NZ_QTWY01000009.1, read as the reverse complement.
GTAAGCTGGAACAGGCAGCTATGGTAAAACAGTACATATCTACGATGACACTGCGGGAGAAGGTGTGCCAGATGATCATTGCCGATCCGGAGAATCTGGTCACAACACATGATGTCACAAAAGTGGATGTGGAAATGAAACAGGCACTTGCAGACTATCCGGTAGGCGGGATTATGCTGAAGTCCAGAAATATCGAAAGCAAAAAGCAATTAAAGAAGTTGATTAAAAATTTGCAGAAGCAATCGGAAATCGCATTATTCCTTGCGGTAGATGAAGAAGGTGGAAATGTCAGCCGGGTACTGTCGAACCTCGGAAACCGGGAAGGCGGGACGCTCGATCCGATGTATGAATATAAGGATGATGGTACGGATACGGCATTTGAAAATGCGAGGGAGCTTGGGAGCAATCTGGCATATTATGGGTTTAATCTGGATTTCGCACCGGTGGCTGATGTGTGGTCGAATCCTAAGAATACCGTGATCGGAAAACGGGCATACAGTGATGATTATGAACAGGCGGCGGAGCTGATTCCGTATGCAGTGGAGGGCTTTCATGCCGGTGGCGTGATGTGTACCCTGAAGCATTTTCCGGGACACGGGGATACCGTTGAGGATTCCCATTATGGAACGGCGTATGTAAGGGCAACGCTGAAAGAACTGGAAACGCAGGAGTTTGTTCCGTTTCGGGCAGGAATCCAGGCAGGGGCCGATTGTGTTATGATCGGGCATCTGGTAGTACCTGACATATCAGATCAGCCGGCGGATCTTTCGGAAACACTGGTTACAGACTGTCTGCGAAACGAGCTGGCCTTTCATGGATTGATCATCACAGACTCCTTTCAGATGGAAGCGATCACGGATCATTATGAACCGGGAGAAGCTGCGGTGCGGGCAATCCAGGCAGGTGTGGATCTGATCCTTGAACCGGAAGACCTTGGGGAAACGGTTGAAGGGATTCTGACTGCATCAGACAAGGGAGAACTGACTGAGAAGCGGATCGATGAAAGCGTGGAACGGATACTGATGGCAAAACAGGTAAATGGAATCCAGATGGATCATAAAATTGAGAAACAATAGTAACACAATTCAAAAATATGATAGAAAACGATGAAAACATCAAAAAGAAAATTATGAGTAAAAATGCAATTCATGGGAATAAAACCACATGAATTGCATTTTTAAATATACAAATATAATAAATTGCAAATACAAAATACTTTATAAAATTAAGTTTGCAAACTATCTGACAATTTGACGAAAAAAGTTGTTTACAAATGGAAAAAAAGATAGTATGATTACAAATCATAAAAAGCACAGAGCTGTATTTGAGAAATACTATCAGATGATCGGGCAGTAGGATCTCAACAGGCACTGACAATAAGTTGGAAAGGAAAACGAGCATGGAAGATAACAGAAACGTAGCAAATCCAGGGTTATACCGTGAAGAATATGAACATGATAACTGTGGTATCGGTGCCGTTGTGAATATCAAGGGCATTAAGACACATGAGACCGTAAATAATGCGTTAAAGATTGTTGAAAATCTGGAACACAGAGCAGGAAAAGATGCAGAAGGAAAAACCGGTGACGGTGTAGGTATCCTTCTTCAGATCTCACACAAATTTTTCAGAAAAACCGTTGCAGAACTTGGATATGATCTGGGTAAGGAACGGGATTATGGTGTTGGTATGTTTTTCTTTCCACAGGATGAACTGTCAAGAAAACAGGCAATGAAGATGTTTGAGGTTATTGTCGAGAAAGAAGGACTGGAGTTCTTATGCTGGAGAATGGTTCCGACGACTCCGGGTATCCTCGGTAAGAAAGCTATTGATGTTATGCCATGTATCATGCAGGCGTTTATCAAGAGACCGGCAACCGTAAAAGCAGGACTTGATTTTGACCGGAAGCTGTATTTTGTCAGAAGAATATTTGAAGAAAGTAACGATGATACCTATGTGCCATCACTTTCCAGCAAGACGATCGTATATAAAGGTATGTTCTTAGTTGGAGAGCTTCGTAAGTTCTATAACGACCTTCAGGATCCGGATTATGAATCAGCAATCGGACTTGTACATTCAAGATTCTCAACGAATACAACGCCTAGCTGGCTTCGTGCACATCCATACCGTTATCTTTGTCACAATGGTGAGATCAATACGATCCGTGGAAATGAAGATAAGATGATCGCCAGAGAAGAGACAATGGAATCCACGATCATGCAGGATGAGATGTACAAGGTTATGCCTGTACTTGATCCAAATGGTTCCGATTCTGCCAGACTGGATAACTGTCTGGAGTTCCTGGTATTAAATGGCATTCCGCTTCCACTTGCCGTTATGATCACGATTCCAGAGCCTTGGGAGAATGACCGATTTATGAGTCAGGAGAAAAAGGACTTCTATCAGTATTATGCAACTATGATGGAACCTTGGGACGGACCTGCATCGATCCTGTTCACAGACGGAGATATCATGGGTGCAGTGCTCGACCGTAACGGACTCAGACCTTCCAGATATTATATAACAGATGATGATTACCTGATCCTTTCCTCAGAGGTTGGTGTATTAGAGGTCGATCCGTCAAAGATCGTAAAGAAGGATCGTTTAAGACCGGGACGTATGCTTTTAGTTGATACGGTAAACGGCCGTCTGATCTCTGATGATGAGATCAAAGAAAAATATGCAAAAGCAAAACCATATGGTGAATGGCTCGACAGTAATCTGGTCAAGTTAAATGACCTGAAGATCCCGAACATCCGTGTAGAGGAATATACCGATGAAGAACGGGCAAAGCTTCAGAAAGCATTTGGTTATACATTTGAGGACTTTAAGAATACGATCTATCCAATGGCTGAAAAAGGTGCAGAAGCGATCAGCGCAATGGGAACGGATACTCCGCTTGCTGTACTTTCAAACAGTGACAAGCCATTGTTTAACTATTTCAAACAGTTATTTGCTCAGGTAACGAATCCTCCGATTGATGCGATCCGTGAGGAGATCGTTACATCAACTTCCGTATATCTTGGAAAGGATGGCAACATTCTGGAAGAGAAGCCGGAAAACTGTCATGTATTAAAGATCCATAATCCAATCCTTACAAATACTGATATTTTAAAGATCAAGAACATGAAGGTAGAAGGATTGAAGGTCGGCGTTCTTCCAATCCTTTACTATAAGAATACATCACTGGAAAAAGCGTTAGACCGGTTGTTCGTAGAAGCAGACAAGCTGTACCGTGATGGTGTAAATATCCTGATCCTGTCAGACCGTGGTGTCGATGAAACACATGTTGCGATTCCTTCCTTATTAGCAGTTTCGGCTATGCAGAAGCATCTGGTAAGGACCAAGAAGAGAACTTCGGTTGCAATCATTCTGGAGAGTGCCGATCCTAGAAATGTGCATCATTTTGCAACCCTGCTTGGTTACGGTGCCTGTGCTGTCAACCCATATCTGGCAATTGAGACGATCAAACAGATGGTAGACAGTCATCTGTTAAATAAGGATTTCAATGCGGCTGTTGATGATTACAATGCAGCGATCATGCATGGCATCGTAAAGATCGCATCCAAGATGGGCGTATCAACGATCCAGTCTTACATGGGATCCCAGATCTTTGAATGTATCGGACTTTCCAAAGAGGTCGTTGATAAATATTTCACAAATACAGTAAGCTGCGTAGGCGGTTCCGGTATCAAGGAGATCGAGAAGACAGTGGATGCCCTTCATTCATCTGCATTTGATCCGCTTGGCCTGGATACTAATCTTGCACTGACAAGCATCGGTGCACATAAGTTCAGAAGCGGTAAGGAAGAGCATCTGTATAATCCACAGACGATCTACCTGCTGCAGCAGGCGACCAGAAGAGGAGATTACAGCCTGTTCAAGCAATATACCGCATGTCTGGAAGATGAGACAAAACCATTCCATTTGAGAGGACTGATGGAATTCAAATATGCTGAGAATCCAATTCCGCTGGAAGAGGTAGAACCGGTAGAATCCATTGTAAAACGTTTCAAGACCGGAGCAATGAGTTATGGTTCCATTTCACAGGAAGCACATGAATGTATGGCGATCGCAATGAATACGATCGGTGGTAAATCCAATTCCGGTGAAGGTGGAGAGTCGATCGACCGATTAACAATAGGAAAAGACGGTAAGAACCGTTGCTCCGCGATCAAGCAGGTAGCATCTGGACGATTCGGTGTTACATCCAGATATCTGGTCAGCGCAAAAGAGATCCAGATCAAGATGGCACAGGGCGCAAAGCCGGGTGAAGGTGGACATCTTCCTGGTGGAAAGGTATATCCATGGATCGCAAAGACTCGGTTATCTACTCCGGGTGTCAGCCTGATCTCACCACCACCACATCATGATATTTATTCGATCGAGGATCTGGCACAGTTGATCTACGATTGCAAGAATGCAAACCGTGATGCAAGAATCTCTGTAAAACTGGTATCAGAAGCCGGTGTTGGTACAGTTGCAGCCGGTGTTGCAAAGGCAGGAGCACAGGTTATCCTCATCTCCGGTTACGATGGTGGTACCGGTGCAGCACCAAATAACTCCATTCATTATGCAGGACTTCCTTGGGAGCTTGGTCTGGCAGAGACACACCAGACATTGATCAAGAATGATCTTCGTAACAAGGTTATCCTTGAAACCGATGGTAAGCTGATGACCGGACGTGATGTTGCAATCGCAGCCATGCTTGGTGCAGAGGAATTCGGATTTGCAACAGCTCCGCTGGTAACCATGGGCTGTGTAATGATGCGGGTATGTAATCTGGATACCTGTCCGGTTGGTATCGCTACACAGAATCCGGAGCTTCGTAAGAGATTCAAAGGCAAACCGGAATATGTCATCAACTTTATGAAATTTATTGCAGAGGAGCTTCGTGAATATATGTCGAAGCTTGGTGTCAGAACGGTGGATGAACTGGTAGGACGTTCCGATTTGTTATATGCAGGAAAGGGAGCAGAGGACAGAAATGTTGATCTGTCACTGATCATCAATAATCCATATATTGACGCACCTCAGAATAAGATCAAATATAACGAGAAGCATCCATATGACTTCCAGCTTGAAAAGACGATCGATATGCGTGTTCTGTTAAAGAAACTTGGACCTGCTCTTGAAAAGGGACAGAAGAAGAGTATCGAGATCGATGTTGTGAATACCGATCGTTCCGTTGGTACGATCTTCGGATCAGAGATCACAAAGCGCTATGGAGATACCTTGGAGGATGATTCTTACCTTGTAAAATGTAATGGTGCAGGTGGACAGAGCTTTGGTGCATTTGTACCAAAGGGACTTACCTTAGAGCTTGTCGGAGACAGCAATGACTACTTCGGAAAAGGACTTTCCGGTGGTAAGCTGATCGTATATCCGCCACGTTCCGCAAAATTTGTCCATGAAGACAATATTATTATCGGTAATGTAGCACTTTACGGAGCAACCAGTGGCAAGGCATATATCAACGGCGTTGCCGGTGAGCGATTTGCAGTTCGTAACTCCGGAGCAACCGCAGTTGTTGAAGGTGTCGGCGATCATGGTTGTGAATATATGACAGGTGGTAAGGTGGTAGTCCTTGGACGCACCGGAAAGAACTTTGCAGCCGGCATGAGTGGTGGTATCGCATATGTTCTTGATATGGAGAATGACCTGTATAAGCGTCTGAATAAGGAAATGATCCATGTGGAAGCAGTATCCGACAAATATGAGATCGGTGAACTGAAGCAGATGATCATGGATCATGTAAATTATACAAATTCAGAGATTGGAAAACGAATCCTGGATAAGTTTAATGAGTATCTTCCAAAATTCAAGAAGATCATTCCAAAGGATTATGAGAAGATGATGAACACCATTGTTGCGATGGAAGAAAAGGGTTTGACCAGTGAACAGGCAACGATCGAAGCATTCTACAAGATTAAAAATGGAGGTAAATAGATATGGGAAAGCCAACGGGATTTTTAGAATATGAAAGAGAAACCAGTATAGAGATCGCTCCGGAAGAAAGAATTAAGAATTTCAATGAATTCCATATACCATTAAGTCTTGAAGAACAGAAGATCCAGGCTGCCAGATGTATGGACTGTGGTGTTCCATTCTGTCAGGCAGGTATGATGATCGGCGGTATGGCATCCGGTTGTCCGTTAAATAATCTGATCCCTGAATGGAACGATATGATCTATAATGACAACTGGGAACATGCTTATGCCAGACTGAGCAAGACCAATAATTTTCCTGAATTTACCAGCCGTGTATGTCCGGCTCTCTGTGAGAAGGCGTGTACCTGTAATATTAACGGTGATCCGGTATCCGTAAGAGAAAATGAACGTGCGATCATTGAATATGCCTATGCAAATGGTCTGGTAAATGATCAGCCTCCAAAAGGAAAAACTGACAAAAAAGTTGCCGTGATTGGTTCCGGTCCATCTGGACTTGCTGTAGCGGATATGTTAAACAGCCGTGGACATGACGTCACTGTATATGAGAGAAGTGACAGACCGGGCGGACTTCTGATGTATGGTATTCCAAATATGAAACTGGAAAAAGAAGTCATCGACCGTAAGATCGCATATATGGAAAAGCGAGGCATCCGTTTTATATTAAATACAGAAGTGGCAACCGGAAAGTCCACAGCAAAGTCACCGTATCCAAAGGATGACCAGATCACAGGATATCTGAAGAATCCAAATCAGAAGTATGTAAAGGCAGAAGATCTGTTAAAGGAATATGATGCAGTTGTACTTGCCTGCGGCGCATCCAATCCAAGAGATATCAAGGCAGCAGGCAGAGATGCGAAGGGAATCTATTTTGCGGTTGATTTCTTAAAGACAACGACAAAGAGTCTTGTAAATTCAAAGTTTGCAGATAAGCAGTTCGTGAACTGCAAGGGTAAAAATGTTCTGGTTATCGGCGGCGGTGATACCGGTAATGACTGTGTGGGAACTGCCGTCAGAGAAGGAGCAAAGAGTGTTACCCAGCTTGAGATGATGCCGAAGCTTCCGGATCAGAGAGCAGAGAATAACCCATGGCCGGAGTGGCCGAGAGTCTGCAAGACCGATTATGGTCAGCAGGAAGCAATTGCAGTATACGGACACGATCCTCGTATCTATGAGACGACCGTTAAGGAGTTCTTAAAGGATAAGGATGGTAATGTGAAGGGGGCCAAGTGCGTAAAACTTGACTGGCAGAAGGATCCAAAGACCGGCCGTATGAATATGACAGAGGTACCGGACAGTGAGTATGTGATCGACTGTGAAGTTGTTCTGATCGCAGCCGGATTTCTTGGCAGCCAGAAGTATGTAGCAGACAGCTTTGGCGTAGAATTAAATGAACGTACGAATGTGAAGACTGCATGTCCGAAGTCCTATGCAACAAATGTGCCAAAGGTATTTGTTGCAGGTGATATGCACAGAGGCCAGTCGCTGGTCGTATGGGCGATCCATGAAGGTAGAGAAGCTGCTGTTGCAGTAGATTCGATGTTGGTTGGATATACAAACCTGAACAGCTAAATATATTTATAGAAGAAACTGTTATGCAGATGTCCGGAGTAAGGATGTCTGCATGGCAGTTTTTTCTGTTAAATATGTGCAAATTTTCTAATTTTTTGGGTTTTCTTTTATACTTATTGACAGAAAAACCGGGGACGTTTAAAATAGATGTTATCTAGGTGAATTCTGCCCGGAACGATGTTTTAACAGAACAAAATCAGGCAGATGAGTAAAAAGAAGGAGAGTAAACTATGAGAAAAGGTAAGAAATTTATCTCAGCGGCACTAGGGTTTGCACTGGTATTCCAGTCGTTTGCCGGAATTGGTCCGGTAGCTGTCGCTGCAACGGGAGATGTAGATATCAATTCGACATTTACCGACGCGAACTTTCGGTCATATGTATCATCGAATTTTGATACAAATAAAGATGGCACGTTGTCAGAAAAAGAAATTGATGCGGTAACATCACTGAATGTAAGTATCAGTACATATTCAAAGAAGATATCAAGTCTTGCAGGCGTGGATGTATTTACGTCACTGGAATATCTGGACTGTTCCGGTCAGGCAATTGGAAGTCTGGATGTAGCGGATCTGGAGAATCTGAAATCTATTAATGCATCGAGCGACCAGTTGACGACATTTACATTACCAAAGAAAGCAGAACAGCTTGCTTCTGTTAATCTTTCCTATAATCAGATCACAGATATCACATTCCAGACGACTTATGCAGCTCTGAAAGAATTAAATGTATATGGAAACCAGTTGACTTCAATCGATCTGTCAAAGCTGCCGGCACTTGTGCGGTTGAATGTTGGTTACAACGCTTTGTCGGTACTGGATCTGAGCAAGAACACGAATCTGGAATTCCTGCACTGTCAGAGCATGACAAAGCTGCAGACGTTAGATATATCAAGCAACAGTGCGGATCATACAAAATTAGCCTATGTTGATTGTTCCCATATGTTGTCGGGTGGTCAGGGTGCGATCAAAGAACTGGATGTTACAGGTGATACCGGCCTTAAGACACTGATCGCAGATGATAACTCCATAGATGTATTAAATATGGATGGAGCAACGTCACTACTGACACTGAGTGTAGCAGGAAATAAGATCAAGTCGATCGATGTGTCCAAAGAATCCAGTCTGGAAACATTGAACCTGTCCAATAACAGTATCCAGTCAGTGGATGTCAGCAAGAATGCGGTCCTGAAATATCTGAATCTTGGAGCTATGCAGTTAAGCACGATCGATGTTACAAAGAATCCGTTACTGGAGAAGCTGGATCTGAATTCCAACCAGCTCATGGAGATCAATGTGAGCAAAAACACAGCACTGACAGAGCTGGATCTTTCGAATAACCGGTTACAGAGAATTGACGTTAAGAATAATACAGGTTTAACTACATTGAAGCTGGATAATAATGCTTTGGTTGCAATCGATGTATCTTCCTGTCCTGGACTGTTGGAGGGTGAGTTCTCCTGTACAAATAACAGCAGACATATTTCTCTTTCAGAGCCAAACTACATCTTTAATATGGCGGATTTGGTAGCCGATGGATATCAGTCAGAGTATTCCGGTGTAGACCGTAAGGATGATACGATCGGATATGCATGTATCCGTACGACGGATCAGAATGGTAATAATCTGATCAAGAATGCAACACTTCAGGGATACACCTTATATACAGACGTTACCAATGAAAAGACACAGAATGTTGAATACAGCTACTATATCGGACTTGGAAAACAGACAGCAAAGTTTAAATTAATTGTGGATAATCCATTATCCTTAATTGTATGGTATACCTCAAATGGCAGCATTGTGAATAGCGGAAATGCAGAGTTAAGCCTTCGTGTCGGTGATACCACAACATTAGTTGCAAAGGATAAGAAGGAGAACGAATATTCCAAGGATATCATTTCCTGGAGCTCCAGTGATCCAAAGGTATTCAAGGTAGATAATGATGGCACGCTTACCTGTGTTGGCGCAGGAACAGCAACCCTTTATGTAAATATCAATAACAAAGCAAGAGCTTATATGACGATCAGCTGTCATAAGCCGGTAACAAAGGTTGTATTAAAAGACAAACAGAATGTTGAATATAATGATGGTGATACGATCAACCTGGTAGCAGGAAGCTGGGTTGGCGATGACCTGAAAACAAAAACACTTACAGCAACCTGCTATACAGATGAAGGCGTAGCAGACAAAGAGTATTCAGGCGTTACTTATAAGGTTACAACAACAGCAGATAAAGACAGCGCATCAAATTATAAAGTTGCAACCTGTACCAATGCAGGCGTGTTGACAGCAAAGGGGGCAGGTACAGTATACTTACATTGTATTTCAAAGGATTCAGGTGTAGATACAGTGTTAAAGGTAAATGTTTCCCAGATGGGCGAAGGTGTAACACTGTCAGAACAGAAGACAACGATGTTCACAGGTGTATCTAAGACATTCACAGCAACAGTAACACCGGATGCCGCAACAAACAAAGAACTTGTATGGTCATCCAGTGATGAAACCGTAGCGCAGGTTGACCAGAATGGTAAGGTAACAGCAATTTCTGAAGGAACTGCTACTATATTCTGTAAGCTGAAGGCAAATCAGGGAATATATGCAAGAGCAGAGATCACAGTATATACAAGTGCAAATGGTGTAACCTTAAATCACACAGAATATACCCTGATCAAGGGAGCAACTGCAGAGGAAAGAAGAGTAACACTTGTTGCAAAGATCCAGGCAGAAGATACATCTTTATTTAAACCGAAATACAGCAGCAGTAATCCGGAGATAGCAACCGTAGGAACAACCACGGGTATTGTAAGTGCAGTAGCACCGGGAGAAGCCATTATTACCTGTACGATTGCAGATGGTATATCAACCGAGTGCAAGATCACAGTTATACAGAGAGTAACCGGAATCCAGATTGTAAGAGAAGGAACTGTTATGAATTCCGGAGAGAAGATGAAAGTAACAGCAAATGTTATGCCTGCAGATGCAAGTAATCCGGATGTAGAGTGGTCATCTTCGGATGAGAACATTGCAGCAATTGCTGCTGATGGAACGATCACCGCATTAAAGCAGGGTAAAGTAATCATTTACTGCAAGGCTCTTGATGGAAGCGGTAAACAGTCACAGTTTAATCTTACAATTAATGAACTTGCAAAAGATATTACCGTTGATCAGACAAATGTAGTCGCATATATTGATAAAGATACGGTTGTAAAAGCAAAGGTAACACCGGATACAGCAACCAAAAAGACACTGTCCTGGTCATCGGATGATACATCCATTGCAACCGTTTCGGGTGGAACAATGACAGTAGATGGAATCTCATATACGATCGGAAGAATCCGTGGTGTTGCACCGGGAACAACAACGATAAGATGTACAACACAGGATGGAAGTAATATTGAAAAAGAAATTAAAGTCACAGTTGTACAGCAGATCACAAATATCACACTGGATAAGACAGCAGTTGAGATCAATGCAGGCGAAAAAGCTTCGATCGCAGCATCTGTATTACCGGCAAATGCAGGTAATAAGAAGGTTGTATGGTCATCGTCCGATGAGAAGATCGCAAAAGTAGATCAGAAGGGTATGATCACAGCGGTTGGAAGAGGTACAGCCGTAATCACATGTAGTGCTGCAGACGGAATGGGTGCTAAGACAACCTGCCGTGTAACGGTTAAGCAGAGAGTTACATCAATCAAGTTAGATGCAACGACAATGAAATTATTTGTGGGCAATAAACAGTCCTTAACACAGACGGTATTACCGGAAAATGCGAATATGGCTACTGTAGAGTGGAGCTCCTCAAATGCAAAGGTTGCACAGGTAACATCTTATGGTCAGGTTACTGCAATGGCAGCAGGAAAGGCAGTTATTACATGTAAAGCAAAGGATGGAAGCGGCGTATTCGCAACCTGTAGTGTTACGGTTGTAAATCCGGTACAGACCATCAAACTGAATCAGACACAGAGAACAATCTTAAAGGGTAAGAAATATACCTTAAAAGCAAAGGTTGGACCAAAGAATGCAACCAGCAAGGCTGTAACCTGGAAGTCTTCAGACAAAAAGATTGCAACAGTAAGCTCAAAGGGTGTTGTAACTGCTAAGAAAGCAGGTCGTGTAACGATTACATGTACTGCGAAGGATGGAAGCAATGTTTACGCAACCTGTTCTGTAACCGTTGCAAATCCGGTTAAGACGATCAAACTGAATAAGAAAAAGGTTACGATCAAGAAGAAGGGAACATATTTGTTAAAAGCTACTGTAGGACCAAAGTCAGCAGGTAATAAGACAGTAAAGTGGACATCTTCAAATAAGAAGGTTGCAACTGTATCTGCATCCGGTCTTGTAACAGCTAAGAAGAAGGGCAAAGTAACAATTACTGTGAAGGCAAAGGATGGCAGCAAGAAAACTGCAAAATGTATTGTAACAGTAAAATAAATATAAGGATTTGGTGAACATGACCGGTATTTCCGGAGCATGGGAACAGTAAAAAGCAGGATATCCAATACCTCCGATAAGGAGTGAGGATATCCTGCTTTTGTTATCTTAGGCTTTTGAATCTATTGGGCATATTGTGCATGAGATCCTTGAGGCGAAATAAATATTCGTGAAAGAAAGGACAGAGCTATAGAAAATATGCGCAGTCCGTATAAATTAAATAAGCCCTTCTCAAAAGAAAAGGGCTTATCTAATATCTTCAACAACAAAGAAAAAAATTATGAATTAAGAACTGTCTATATAATAACGATAAATTATGAACAAATTATGACCATAAAAACAACGATTTGCAAATTAAAAGTAAGTTTTTTTTGACATATTTTCATACGTTGTGCGTTTTATACAAAAAAATCCATGCGCATTGTTTATCTTGATGAATTCACCGGACGCATGGATTTTTGATTGTATTTTTTGATGTACAGGCAATTAATGTAATAAGTGATCGACCGGAAGATATACAGGAAGTCCATCTTTATACTGTAATGAAACCTCACCGATGATCAGAGGACGAAGATAGTCGATCATTTCGTCTGTGACATCATTTCCTGCTTCATTGATCCATTCAACCGGAACGGATTTTGCTTCGTTTGCAATATCAGCAACATCGGCGGATTTGATCACCCACTGATACGGATCGTTTGAGATTCGTTCGATCGCAGCCATGATACCGGTCTTGCCTTCAGCAGCATATTTGACTGCTGCCTGGCCAAGAGAAAAAGATTCTGTAATATCGGTTCTGGATGCAATATGACCGGCACAACGCTGTAATACATTCAGCTCGATGGAACGTACTTTAACACCGATTTCATCACGAACCAGATATTCCAGAGCCTTGCCGGCACCGCTTAACTGTGCATGACCGAATTTGTCTGCAACAGCAGAATCTGAGCTGATGTAGTTGCCGTCAGCATCGTGAATACCCTCCGAAACAGCAACAATAACCGTTTTCTGTTTTGTAAGTTTATCTTTAACATCGGCTAAGAACTGTTCTTTTGAAAATGCAACCTCCGGAAGATAGATCAGATCCGGAGCCTGACTGTAGGTTGTTCTGGCCAGAGCGGAAGATGCAGTCAGCCAGCCGGCATCCCGACCCATAATTTCGATGATGATAACTGCCGGAATCTTATAGATATAAGCATCATGTGCAATCTCTAATACGGTGGAAGCCACATATTTGGCAGCAGAGCCAAAGCCCGGTGTATGGTCGGTTGCAAACAGATCGTTGTCGATCGTCTTTGGTACTCCGATGATCTTAACATCTGACTGGATGGATTTGGCATAGTTGCTGAGCTTTAAAACTGTATCCATGGAGTCATTTCCACCGATATAGAAGAATGCACTGATTCCATATTCTTCAAAACGTTCAAATATCTGCTTATATGGAGCGGGATCCTCGGTATAATCCGGGAGCTTGTAACGACAGGAGCCAAGATACATGGCTGGTGTAAGCTCCAGTGTATTCAACATAGGAAAATGGGAGAGTGCCATCAGTGACATATCCATCATATTATTTTCCAGAACACCGGTAATACCATGCAAAGAACCATAGATTCTTGTAAAACTACCGGATTTTCGAACTCCATCGATCACACCGGCTAAAGAAGCGTTGATTGCAGCGGTAGGACCGCCGGATTGAGCTACGATACAATTTTCTTTTTTCATTTTTGTCTCTCCATTCTTTTGTTCTATCAATTACTCAGTAGTGCTGTCAGATTTCAGCTAACTGAATGATTCCTTTTTTATAGAGGATATCCGGAACGTAGGACATCTTAGACTTACGAAGTCCGGGAAGTCCGAGATCCTCTTCGCGGTTTACATAGGTATAAGCCTGAAGCTCATGCGTGACAAATGACTGATTGATCATAGGATAGATGCCGTCAATACTGTCATCTGCTTTCTCAAAATGTACGTCAAAGGTATCTGCGGTCAGCGGTTCCCCTAAGGTAAATGCAGACGGGATGTGATTGACGTAGATGATTCCTCCGGTCATCTGAAGTTTTTTCCTGTTTGCAAGAGCTTTCCGGATGATATTATATTCATAAGCATGTTCTTCTGCAAGATCCGGCTGCAGGACATCGTGTTTTTCCACCCAGTATCTGGCGACTGCAAGACAGGCATCGATGTGCTCATCTGTGATTGTATAGTATTCATAATCCGGGTAATTACGCAGAAAGCTGTTGATATGATTCCGTTTGCCATGCAGCTTCTTTCCATGCAGACCGGTCAGCTTTTCTACTGTGTAGATATAGTCAAAATCACCTGGATCCAGAGTATAAGAGAAGTTTTTGCCGTACCAGCCGGAGATGATTTCATACATTTCCAGTGTCGCACAGTGGACACTGGGGGTTACACCCTTTGACTGAAACCAGGCACAGATTTCTTCAAATACGGCTTTTGCATTCTGAAGATAGACAGGATCCTGAAGATCTTTCACAAAATCTTTGCCTTTGCCGAGCGGAAACGTAAAAGAAGAAGGTTTTCCGCCTTCTTCTGATATAAATACAAGCATACCAGAGAGGATTGTATAGGATACATGGTATTCCTCTGCCCATAAGATGGCATTTCCAGGACAGAAACCACAGTCTCTGATACTGGTACCTCTCAGATACGGAGTTAAAATGTCAAGTTGCGATAAAGTTGGTTTTATAAGTTCCATGTATATGTCTTTCTAATTCTTAATTCTTCTACTATATTTTTATTCAGGACTATAGAGCAGGGTTAACAGATTCTTACGACCGTAGGTCATAAGGCCGTCAATGATCGCTTTTTTATTGTCCTCTGAAGTCCTGATCTCAACAAGCTGCAGCAATGCATTTACATAGCTGGTCCAGCGTTCATAGATCTTGCGCTGTGCATCTGTCGATACCGGAGGAAGCGAGGTGACTGGAGCATCGTCATCATCCGAGGATACGCCTGTTATATGGAATACAGGAGAGTCCGGTGTCAGGGCTTCAATTCCGTATGCGATCATATAGAGCTCTTCGGTTCGCACCAGACCGCAGTCATACATTTCCACAACCAGATCATTGATACATTCTTCCAGTTTGTTGAAATGATGTTCGCAGCGGAGACGGGTGATCGCATCGCCATCTTCCATATCCTCTTTGTTATACCAGTAACCCATATCGGCCTCTGTGTCACCTTCCAGTGCCTCTTCATATTTCTTTTTCACAGCAGTTGTCCGGCGGCTTCGTTTGTTTGCCATTTTTTCCTTTGATACCTGGACAGACCAGACGATCAGAGCGATAAATGCAAGAAGAAGTAATATGCCAAAAACAACTGTCAGAATCGATTTGATCATAGTTCATTACCTGCCATATTATTGATTGGATCTGCATAAAATGCAATAAAAAAAATCATACCTACAACATATTATACTACAGAGTGCCATTCCTTTTCAATTCTTCTATTTGAAAAAATGAAGGCAATAACCAAATTTTAGGGCTTGCATGAGTAGTATGCCTATAGTATAATTACGTTAAAGCTGAGATGTACTAAGCTTCTTGCGATTTTGAACCTACATTTGAATAAAAGGGATTCCTATATTGCTGTTTGCGATGTCAGGCCTCTTCAAACGTGGAAGGCAGAGATTCAGTTGCGGTTGCCCACCTAGCATTGGCTAGGACTCAAAATGCAGGAACGCATTTCAGTTTTCAACAAATGATAAAGAGAGCAGCATCTATGATGCTGCTTTTTCTTTCGATATATATGTGCAGCAGAGCACATGTATAAATAAATTATGTCACAGGAACTGGAATTTTATGAAAAATTTTTTAAAATTTTTAACCTTTTGTGTGATGATCCTGTTGGTCGTTTTGATCATTTATGCAGGAAAATATGCTATAAAAGAAAAAGAAGAAATACCGGATGAATATAAGCAGACCGATATTTCCATATTATCAAATCTTCGGGATTCAGCAGGTGCCGGTGTTGTAAAAGAGTCGGACAGTCAGGCAGATAAACAGGCACGGGAAGCCATGCAGACCGATCATACAGCGGAGCTTCCTGTTTTGTCGGAGCAGAACATGCCAGATACGATTCGCGTTCTGTTGTCCGATGACGGAAGCTACTGGCAGTCAGAAGTCCGGGTGAGCAGTGATTCGGACCTTCGTGTTATCTGCGGGCAAACAGAAACAAGCTATAAGAAAGGAACGGAGATTGATCTGGCAGAGCTTACCGGGGACGCAGATCCGGTTTCCTTAACGATCATTCCGGAAAAACAGGGAAAACTGACAGTAGAGAGTCTTCATAAATCAGAAGGAGCACCGTCCTATCGGGGAAAGCTGCAGATAAAAAAACAGGAAAATAAATACTGTATTGTAAACGAACTGGCGTTTGAGGAATACCTGTATGCGGTTGTTTCCAGTGAGATGCCTTCCTCATATGAGAAAGAGGCGCTGAAGGCACAGGCGGTATGTGCAAGAAGCTATGCAGTTAGAAGGATCCAGGATGGTGCATTTGAAGAATATGGGGCGGATCTGGATGACACAACTGCCAGTCAGGTATATAACAATGTATTTGAAACAGAGGAAACGATTCATGCAGTACAGGAAACCGAGGGACAGATCCTGACCAATGACGGGGATGTGGTAAATGCATATTTCTTTTCAACCTCCTGTGGAACGACATGCCGGAATGATGACGTCTGGGGTGGAGAGAAGTTAGATTATCTGAATGATCAGTTGGAGATTTATACAGAGGCGGATCGGAAACGGTTAGGAGATGCAACTGTTATGCTCGATCATGGATATTTTCAGATAGGGGATGGCAGATTGTCAACGGAAGAGGTATTCCGTGCATTTATCGATCAGACGGTCTATGTGAACAGTATTGAGAAAGAAGAACCATTTTACCGCTGGCAGGTTACGCTGACGGCAGATCAGATACAGACACTTGCGGGTGCAGATATCACAGATCAGACCGGAGAGATTGAGAAAGTCCGGGTCACGAAAAGAGGAAATAGCGGAATTGCCCGGAATATGGTATTATACGGGAAACAGAGTTCTGTTACGATTGAAGGACAGATGGAGATACGTGAACTTCTCTGTTCGCCGGATGTTGTGATCCGGAAACAGGATGGAAGTGAAACATCAGGTTTTGATCTGCTGCCAAGCGCGTATTTTTATATTACGCAGGATAAAGAGGGAAATTATCAATTGCATGGTGGCGGCTTTGGTCACGGAGTCGGCATGAGCCAGAATGGGGCAAATGATCTGGCAGAAGCAGGATATGGATATGAGGAGATCCTGTCTCATTATTATAATGGAACAGAACTTGAGAAATTGAGAGAAACGGGAAATAAAACAAATGAAGAATAAAGTAAACCGGGTGAAAGAGAAAATCGAATGGATCCAGAATCTTACAGTTGTACGGATGGTTCAGGGAGCAATGAGGATCAACAAGGATAATCAGTTGTCTGCGTTTGCGGCACAGGCGGCTTTCTTTCTGCTGCTTTCTTTTTTTCCATTTGCAATGATGCTCCTGATCGGTATTCGTTTTCTTCCGGTAACACAGGCGGAGTTTATAGAGCTGGTAGCGGAGATGAT
The DNA here is from genome assembly GCF_003461365.1 of Clostridium sp. AF17-21AC. Lineage (NCBI taxonomy): Bacteria > Bacillati > Bacillota > Clostridia > Eubacteriales > Clostridiaceae > Clostridium > Clostridium sp. AF17-21AC. The sequence goes on along the minus strand of NZ_QTWY01000009.1, from coordinate 8,062 downwards.
ACCGGGAAAGATGGCAGAGACACTCAGCTTTATGGTCGATGAAATCTACAGTACGCAGGTTGGAACGACGATGATCGTGTCAGCAGTCGTAGCAGTCTGGTCGGCGGCAAAAGGAACGATGGCGATCGAACGAGGACTCAATTTTATGGATCGGACGAAGGATACCAAGAATTATATATTACGAAGACTGACAAATGCATTATATACGCTGATATTCTGCGTGATGCTGATCGCACTGGTCGGTGTATACGTTCTTGGCAATACAATCATGGAAGATATTCTTGCAAAGACAAACTGGGTGGATTATTCCGAGAAGATTTTCTTTTATTCCAGACTGTTAACTGCGCCGGTACTGGTATTTGCAGTTATTTTACTAATCTATTGTCGTCTGCCGGATAATCATCTGCGTTTGAAGACAGCAATACCGGGGGCGGTATTCACAACTGTCTGCTGGGTATTGTTATCAGCGGCATTTTCATCCTATCTTACTTATTTTGGAATCAATACTTATATGTACGGCAATCTTGGAGGCATGGTCATCGCAATGCTTTGGCTGTATATCTGTATGTATATCCTGCTTTTGGGAGCAGAGCTGAATCTGTTCTTCCGTGATGAGATCCGGTCTGTATTCCGGAAAATCCACACAGACCTTCATAAAAAAAGAACTAAAAAAGATTAAAGTTTTATAAAAAATAGTTGAAAAAACGACAGGAGAGAAATATACTAAGCGTATATGAGACGAGGGGAAATCGTTCAATAAATGGAGGAAAGTTTAATATGAAAAGAAGAACATGGAAGAATTCAGGTTTTTCACTTGTAGAGCTGATCATTGTGATCGCGATCATGGCAATTCTTGCAGGTGCACTCGCACCGGCACTTATCAAATATGTAAAAAAATCCAGACTGCAGGTATATCTTGATACGGCATCAGAGATTGAGAAATCCGTTGTAAATATGGTTGTGGATGCGGAAGAAGATGGCTATGCGATCCGTGCAGTGACTTATAAAGGTTCAACGGATGGTGGTTCAGGATCAGGAAAGTTGATTTGTGCAACTGCTTCCGGTTACGCAGACATGGCGAATTCTTCAGATAAATCAAAGTATTTTTCTGAAATGTTTCAAGCAATGGGAATGGGCAGTATTACCCTGTATATGAATGGTGGAATTCCGCTTCAGATTGCATTGTCAGAAAATGGAAAAGTCGTTGCCTCAGATCCGGCAACAGGTGTGAGTTCTGAGATCCTGTTATCTGACCGGCATGGGAATCTGAAGGCAAAACTTGTCTATTCAACAGAAAAATCTGAATGGGTGATCGCAGAAAGTTATTGACACATATTAAAAATGTGCTATATTTAAATATAGTTTTAACCATCCTGCCTATGATGTGGATGGAAGAGAAGACGTTGAAGATGCAAAAGATGGGATATGTCTGACAGAGAGATCGGGTCATCGGCTGGAAGCCTGATTGAGCACCATATTTCATTTAATTTCACATCCGAGTTTTATCTCTGAGAATTCTTTAAACGGAAGAGTAGGAGATAACGGGTTATGACCGTTATAACATAGAATGAGTGCTGACAGCGCCGGGAAGACCGGATGTCAGAATCAGGGTGGTATCGCGGTTGCTCCGTCCCTTTGTGGACTGGGGCTTTTTTTGTGTACATCATCGAGCCGGGAGGCAGGAGGGTGTATCCCAAGTAGGAGTATTCCGCATGTTTATTCACAAATATTGAGAAAATATAAATAAGGAGAATGAAAGATGAAAGACAGATTAGAGGCAATCAAAGCAGCAGCACTTGCCAAGATCAATGAAGCAGATGTGCTGACATCCTTAAATGATGTAAAGGTATCTGTACTCGGAAAAAAAGGTGAACTGACCCAGGTATTAAAGGGTATGAAAGATGTAGCACCTGAAGACCGACCAAAGGTTGGACAGATGGTAAATGAGGCACGACAGGCAATTGAGACAGCCTTAGAGGAAAAGTCAAAGAAGATCAATCAGTCACTTCGTGCAGAGAAGATGAAGCGCGAAACGATCGACGTTACCCTTCCGGGAATCAAGAAAATCGATGGACACAGACATCCGAATCAGATCGCTCTTGAAGATCTGGAACGTGTCTTCATCGGTATGGGCTACGAGATCGTAGAAGGCCCTGAAGTTGAATATGATAAATATAATTTCGAATTATTAAATATCCCTGCAAATCATCCTGCAAAGGATGAACAGGATACCTTCTATATTACAAAGGATATCCTGCTCCGTACACAGACATCTCCGGTACAGGCAAGAATCATGGAGAAGGGCAACCTTCCGATCCGTATTCTTTCACCGGGACGAGTATTTAGAGCTGATGAAGTAGATGCAACACATTCACCATCCTTCCATCAGGTAGAAGGTCTGGTTATTGATAAGAACATTACGATGGCTGACTTAAAGGGAACTTTACAGCAGTGGGCAAAGGAATTCTTTGGTGAGAACACAAAGGTTAAGTTCCGTCCACATCATTTTCCATTCACAGAGCCATCAGCAGAGATGGATGTAACCTGTTTCAAATGTGGCGGCAAGGGCTGTCGTGTATGTAAGGGCAGTGGCTGGATCGAGATTCTTGGCTGTGGTATGGTTCATCCGAAGGTACTTCATGACTGTGGCATTGATCCGGAGGAATATTCAGGATTTGCATTTGGTATCGGTCTGGAGCGTGTAGCACTGTTAAAATACGAAATCGACGATATGCGTCTTCTTTACGAAAACGATGTACGTTTCTTACAGCAGTTCTAAAAAACAGGAAAAGGAGATAGAAAAATGAATACACCACTTTCATGGATAAAAGTATATGTGCCTGATCTTGACGTAGAGGCACAGGAATTTGTCGATGCAATGACACTTTCCGGTTCACATGTAGAAGGTTTTGAGAAGAAAGACAAGAATCTTGAAAAGATCGTAGTTGGTAAGATCGTTAAGATAGAAAAGCACCCGGATGCTGACAAACTGGTTGTATGTCAGGTCGATATCGGAGCAGATGAGCTGCTTCAGATCGTAACCGGAGCACCAAATGTAAAAGAAGGAGATCTGGTTCCTACCGTACTTGACGGCGGTAAAGTAGCAGGCGGACACGATGGCGGAGAGCTTCCTGCTGATGGAATCAAGATCAAGAAGGGAAAACTTCGTGGCGTGCCATCTTATGGTATGATGTGTGCGATTGAGGAGCTTGGATCATCCAGAGAACTGTATCCGGAAGCACCGGAAAACGGTGTCTATGTATTCCCTGCGGAAGCAGATGTAAAGCCGGGTGATGATGCGGTAAAGGCACTGGGACTGGATGATGTTGTTGTAGAATATGAGATTACATCAAACCGTGTAGACTGCTTTTCCATGATCGGTATGGCAAGAGAGGCTGCTGTTACATTTGACAAGCCATTCTACCCACCGGTGATCAAGAAAACAGGAAATGATGAAGATGTAAATAACTATGTATCTGTAGAAGTTCAGGACACAGATCTGTGTAAGCGTTACTGCGCAAGAGTTGTAAAGAACTTAAAGATCGGCCCATCACCAAAATGGATGAGAGAGAGACTTGCTTCACAGGGAATCCGTTCGATCAACAATCTGGTTGATATCACAAACTATGTAATGGAAGAATATGGACAACCAATGCATGCGTATGATCTGTCCACAATTGCAGGAAATAAGATCGTTGTCAGACGCGCAAAGGATGGCGATACATTTGTGACGCTTGATGGTCAGGAAAGAAAGCTGGATAAGGATGTTCTGATGATCTGTGACGGAGAAAAAGAAGTTGGTGTCGCAGGTATCATGGGTGGTGAGAACTCCATGGTAACGGATGATATCCGGACCTTATTATTTGAAGCAGCCTGTTTCGATGGAACCAATATCCGTCTGTCATCCAGAAGACTCGGGCTTGCAACAGATGCTGCATTCAAGTTTACAAAGGGACTTGATCCAAATCTTGCAGAAGAAGCAATCAACCGTGCATGCCAGCTGATCGAAGAAATGGGTGCAGGTGAAGTTGTTGGCGGTATGGTTGATGTATATCCGGATCCTGTACAGCCTAAGGTGCTTCCGTTTGAGCCTGAAAAGATCAACAAGCTTCTTGGTACCGATATTGATGAAAAGATCATGCTTGATATATTCGGTAAGCTGGAATTAACATATGATGAAGCAGCAAAGACACTTACTGTTCCAACCTTCCGTCAGGATTTAAACTGCATGGCAGATCTGGCAGAAGAAGTTGCCCGTTTCTATGGATATGATAAGATTCCGATGTCACTTCCAAAGGGTGAAGCTACCGTAGGTAAGAAGCCATACAGCCATAGAATCTATGACATTGCAAGAAACATTTTGGAAGGAAACGGATTCTCCGGTGGTATGTGCTATTCATTTGAAAGCCCGAAGGTATTTGACAAATTACTGCTTCCTGCTGATTCTGTCTATAGAAAGGCGATCATGATCGCAAATCCGCTGGGTGAGGATTTCAGTATCATGAGAACGGTATCCTTAAATGGTATGCTGACTTCTCTTGCAACGAACTTCAATCGTAAGAATAAGGTTGCACGTCTGTACGAGTTCGGAAATGTATATCTTCCAAAGCAGCTTCCACTGACAGAGCTTCCGGAAGAACGTATGAAGCTCACGATCGGTATGTACGGCGAGGGTGATTTCTTCAACTTAAAGGGTGTGATCGAGGAGTTATTCGATAACCTTGGTATGAAGAATATCTGTACCTATGTTCCTACAACAGAGCATCCGTTCTTGCATCCGGGTCGTCAGGCAAATATCGTAAAGGACGATACCGTTGTTGGTTATCTCGGTCAGCTTCATCCGGAGACCTGTGACAATTATAACCTGAAGGGTGAGGTATATGTAGCAGTTCTCGATATGCCAAATGTCGTAGCACTGTCATCCTTCGATATCAAGTATGAAGGTATCGCAAAGTTCCCTGGAAGTACCAGAGACTTAAGTATGGTTATGGACAAGGGAATCTTTGTTGGACAGGTAGAAGAACTGATAAAGAAATGCGGCGGCAAGCTGCTTGAAAGCTATAAGCTCTTTGATGTATATGAAGGCGAGCAGATCGCAGCCGGTAAGAAGTCTGTTGCTTACACGATGACATTCCGTGCAAAAGACAGAACCTTAGAGGCTGGTGAAGTCGATAAGATCATTGAGAAGCTTGTAAAAGAATTAGGAAAGCTGGGCATCGAACTCAGAGCCTAATTTACAGGTTGGAATAATTCTGGTATTATGAATCGGAGAATATTTGTTATACAAGTATTCTCCGGTTTGTTATATCAGACAGTTAGATGTTTTTTGTTACAGGGAGAAGAAGGAGAGAAGATGGGAAAAAGAAGGTTACGAATGATGGCGGTAGCTATGGCTTTGGTCGTGGCAGCAGGGCAGTTCGGAGCAGGCTTTGTCAGTGGTATGGGATCTGTGACGAAGGTCTGTGCAGAGACGGAAGATACAACGGAGCAGGAATATATAACAGCAGATGGCTGTTATACATTATGGATGGTGGTAAAGCAGACGGAGCGTTCAGACAAGCTGGTAATCGTGAATCATGTATTACTGGATGGAAGAGCATGCAAAGGGAAAACCCCTGTCCATTTCCAAATCTATTCCATCATAGATTCGGAAATGGACAGGGGTTTTTGTTATATTCTATGAGAGTAAGAGCTGCTATTTATTTAACGATGCCAGCTGAGTCTTTAACGCCGCAATCTCTGCATCCTTTTCAGACAGAGCTGCATCTTTCTCAGATAAAGCAGTAATCGCTTCATCCCGTTCTTTTTTCAATTCATCGATCATGTAATTGACGGTATTCTCATCCAATTTTCGTAATGCTTCAGAAAACATGGTAACAACCTCCTCCGGGTGATACAGATATTCTGACATATCCATGCAGATGGCTTCCATCCACGGATAGTCGGATATCAGTGTTGCAAGGTCATCCAGAGTAGTTGCCGTTAACAGGGATAACCATGCGTTAAGTTCGTTGATATCTTTAGAATACTTACTTTTTTGGAAGACGTCAAGGGCAACGATATAGTATTCCTGCAGAAGATGGAAGTTGATCCCGGTATCAAATGCAGCCTTTCCATGATGCAGATAGATATCGGATAATTCGGGATCTTTACATTCTTTTGGACTGTTTTCAAACATCACGATCGTATAAACGGTTTTCAGATCCTGATAGGTGAATATACTTCCTCTTTCCCCTTTTACTCTGGTGTACTGGCGAAGTAGAAGATCAGCAGAGTAGCAGGACATCCGCTCACCCGGAAAGGTGTATGGGATCTTCTGGATCTCCACATTTGCGATCGAACCATCTTCTAACTGAACAATGATATCCAGAAGCAGGAGAGAGGTTGATGGCAGCATGCTGTCCTCATTTGACAGGATACATTTTACGGTTACTTTTGTGCCGATGATACTGCTGATCAGTTGTGATAACCGTTCCGGGTATACATCCGGGTTGAACAGTTTCTTGAAAAATGGATCATAGGTCAATGGCAGACTTTTCTTGCCTTCCATGAATTCCAGAAAACGGTTTTTCCATTTGTCAGGCCAGTTCAGATATGTCCGGTAAACGGATGGATTCTTCTTTAATTCTAATAGACATTCATCTTTGGTCCGGGATGGGAAAAGCTGATGGATGTTTAATGCGGCAGACTGTATAGCGTTACCTTTCTGTGAGACAGTAACGTTTCTTTTTTCATTTTCATTGTACATAAATTTAATTCCTCGTAATATCCGGCGCCTGTTTTGTCGACAACATAACCATACCAGAAAAAGGAATGAAAAAACGGTTGATGTAACAAACAGCATGTCTGGATGTAATAACTTGCATATTTGCAGAATATTTTTATTAATTTCCCCTGGCATATTGACGACTCTTTTTTTTTTTTATAATATTTATGCCGTTTTTTCAGCCTGTACCGGTTAGAAAAAATAGAGCAGGGATATTGATGAATAAATATGAAGCGCAATGAGAGGTGAGAGGTAAAAGGACGGGTCGACCGATAATAAGTAAAGATACTGTAGAAATTTGCAAGGAATGAGCAAGGAGGATGAAAGAAAAATGATACAAAAGAAGATAAAAAGCCTGATCTATGCAGGCTTGGGACTGGTTCTGTGTGTATTGCTGTGTGGAGGAATCGGTATGACATCGCAAGCAGAATCATATGGCAATCTAACATATGAAGAAAATGAAAGTGGAATTACTATTACCAGGTATACAGGGAATAAGACAAAGCTTGTGATTCCGGGAAAGATTGGAGGCAAGAAGGTAACAAGTATAGGATGGAATGCATTTTCAGGTTGTAGAGGCTTAAAAAGTATAACGCTACCGGAAGGTGTGACCAGTATAGAGGCGTATGCATTTATGGGTTGTAGTGGTTTAACAAGTATAACAATCCCAGACAGTGTGACCAGTATAGGATTGGGTGCATTTGGGGACTGTAGCGGTTTAAAGAGTATAACGATTCCAAAAAGTGTAACAAGCATAGACTATGATGTGTTTCGTGGCTGCGATAGTCTTGCGATCTCCTGTTATAAGAATTCCGCAGTGCATAAATATGCCATAGAGAATAATATACCAGTCAAATTAATTGGAAAAAACGCAACACCCGCGTCTGGAACTCCGGCGAAGAAAGGCACAACTCTTACCATTTCATCTAAGAAGCTCCAGGTAAAGGTAACTTCATCTTCGAAGAAGAATCCGACTGTTACAATTACGAAGTTTACTGATAAGAAAGCCAAGAAGCTGACCATTCCTGCAACGGTAAAAGTGAAAGGTGTTACTTATAAAGTAACTGCGGTTTCCGATAAAGCATTCAAGGGTAACAAGAAGCTGACAACGGTCACGATCGGAAGTAATGTAACGAAGATCGGTAAAGAAGCATTCTCCGGTTGTAAGAATCTGAAGAAGATCACAGTTACAGCAGGAAAGCTTAAGACCATCAGTAAGAATGCGTTCAAGGGCATTAATAAGAAAGCAACCATTACTGTGAAAGGCACAAAGAAAGCAAAGACAGCTTTAAAGAA
>NZ_QTWY01000008.1:0-137536 GCF_003461365.1 Clostridium sp. AF17-21AC | reverse complement strand
CATAGCAGAAGAATACGTGTTGTGTTCTTCAAAAGCCTCTACGAAACGCCATCTGGAATACTCGTCAATGGCAGTATACTGAAAGAATTGTTTGCCGATGACCTTGGGATTTTTGAGGCATGCAGAAGGAACAAATTTTACATCAACCTGTATGCGTTGTCCCGGATAATCCATCTGTTCATAAGGCTTTGGAATATATTTAGGATTTGGCGGATGAACTGCCATAATTCCCTGCTTACGGAGAAATCTGTATAGTCCAGGGATGGAACGGGAGTAACCACGCTGCTTGAGTTTAACCCAAAAGACAACAAGACCGGCATTGGGATTGCGTCTGCGCATATCAAAGATCAGCTTGATCTCTTCAGGGGTATGTTGGTTTGGATGATGATGGGGTCTGCGAGAGCGGTCACGAAGGGACTCAATAGAACCGTCATAACGTCGTTTCCAACGATAAATGTATTGACGGTTGGTTTTATATTTGATAGCAGCCTTGGTGACACCAAACCTTTCAGCGTATTTGATTAAGGATAGACGATACCGCATATCTTGTGTTATAGTAGCCATAGCAGAGAACTCCTTTTTTGTTTTTTTGTTGTGGTGACTAAAATATAACACAAAAGAAGCTTCTCTGCTTTTTTTATATTCAGTTGTAACACATGTATTGTAATCCTACAATAATCTCTAAAAAAAATATAAATTTATCGTTGACATGAGTAATCCCCGGTGCTATACTCATGGACATAGCAAAGGCGCTACGAAATATTCGTAGTGCCTTTTTCTTTTATCGGGAGGCATAAGTTCCCCGGTACAGGACAAAGAAAAACCTGATATCCGGCTATACGCGCGGACCGGATGAGGGGAAAAATGAAGTAAAATGCGATGCAATGGGGCGTCTGTTAAGGATAAGTCTCCATGTATCGCATTTTTGAGTTTTAGGAGGTAAGAACTATGACAAGTGAAATTTTAGATGCAATTTCTGGTGAAGTGTACGGTGTCTGGTTCCTGATCGGAGCGGCATTGGTATTCTGGATGCAGGCAGGATTTGCGATGGTAGAGACAGGATTTACCAGAGCAAAGAATGCCGGAAACATTCTGATGAAAAACCTGATGGACTTCTGTATTGGTACAGTTGTATTTATCCTTCTTGGTTTTGGACTCTTACTTGGTGAAGACATGGTTGGTTTGATCGGTAAACCGGGATTTGACATATTTACTGATTATGCAAATTTTGACTGGTCCAACTTCGTATTTAACTTAGTGTTCTGTGCAACAACAGCGACAATCGTATCCGGTGCGATGGCAGAACGTACAAAATTCATTTCTTATTGTGTATATTCAGCAATTATCTCAGCAGTTATTTATCCGATTGAGGCACACTGGACATGGGGCGGCGGCTGGTTGGCTCAGATGGGCTTCCATGATTTTGCCGGTTCTAACTGTATTCATATGGTTGGTGGTATCTGTGCATTGATCGGTGCAGCAATCCTTGGACCTCGTATCGGTAAGTTTGTAAAGGGCAAGGATGGTAAGGTTGAAAAAGTAAATGCATTCCCTGGACATAACCTTCCGATCGGTTGTCTCGGTGTATTTATCCTCTGGCTTGGCTGGTATGGATTCAATGGTGCAGCAGCAACAACCGTTTCAGAACTTGGTTCAATATTTGTAACAACAACAATTGCTCCTGCTGTTGCAACAGTTGTAGCAATGATCATTACCTGGGTAAAATATGGTAAGCCTGATGTTTCAATGTGTCTGAATGCATCTCTTGCAGGTCTGGTAGCAATTACAGCTCCTTGTGATGTCTGTGATGCTTTCGGTGCTATCGTGATCGGTGCTGTTGCCGGTGTATTGGTTGTATTCGGTGTATGGCTCTTAGATTACAAATTACATATTGATGATCCTGTAGGTGCTGTTGCAGTTCACTGCTTAAATGGTATCTGGGGAACAATCGCAGTTGGTCTTTTCGCTACAGATACAGCTCCTGCATTTGCAAGAGGTATCGGTGATGGCGTAACATATGGTGCAAACCAGATTGCAGCCAAAGGTTTATTCTATGGCGGTGGTTTCAAGCAGCTCGGTATTCAGTTCGTAGGTATGGGCGCGACCATCCTCTGGACAGCAGTTACGATTACAATTGCATTCCTTCTTATTAAGAAGATCTTCGGCCTTCGTGTATCAGAGGAAGAGGAAATTGTTGGTCTGGATTCATGCGAGCATGGTCTTCCATCTGCATATGCTGGCTTCAGTATCGTTGATGTATCAAATACAATGACAATGGATGTAAATGAAAATACAGATCTTGGTGTAGCTGATTATGATAAGGCTTCTGACACATTAAAGAATGCAGCAGTCAAGGTTGCGGAAGCTCCTGTTACAGCATCTCCAAGCGGTATCTACAAGGTAGTTATCATTGCAAAGCTTGCACGGTTTGAGATCTTAAAGAAAGCTTTAAATGACCTCGGTGTTACAGGTATGACAATGAATCAGGTTATGGGCTGTGGTATCCAGAAGGGTGCCGGCGAGATGTACCGTGGTGTTGAATTAGATGCAACCCTTCTTCCAAAGGTTAAGGTAGAAGTCGTAGTCAGCAAGATTCCTGTCAGTGCAGTTATTGAAGCTGCTAAGAAGGCTCTGTATACCGGACATATCGGTGATGGTAAGATCTTCGTATACAGTGTTGATAAGGTTGTTAAGGTTCGTACCGGTGAGGAAGACTTTGCAGCTTTACAGGATGTAGAGTAAATTACAAATAACCTATAATTATATAGAAGAAAGAGCCAGACCGGTGAGTGCCGGTCTGGCTTTTTCTTTTAAGTGTAGAAATAGAAATCAGATAGTTCACAAAATCTTCACATAAAATTAGCACTCACCTCTTGACAGTGCTAATAAATGGTGCTATAACATAGCTAAAGATAAGGAAAGGGATTAAGAAAGAAGATAAAAGAAAAAATCCCGGAACTTATAACATACAAATTCGACACCTCAGGTTTCTCTGACAGTGCTAAACATACAAAAGTCTAAGTGCCTCAAGGTTCCATAAGAGCTGAGATTTCCGACACTGGTTTGAAATTGAAAGGAGTAATGACTTATGTTAAGACCTAGTATTTTTGGAGAAAGTTTATTTGATGATTGGATGGATGATTTCCCATTCGGTAAGGAATTTGAAAAGGAAATGTTTCCGGAGAAAAGCCCATTGTATGGCAAACATGCTAAGAACATGATGAAGACGGATGTCCGTGAAACAGATGACAGCTATGAAGTAGACATTGATCTTCCTGGATTTAAGAAGGATGAAGTAAATGTCAAACTGGAAGATGGCTACATCACCATTTCCGCTGTAAAAGGTCTGGATAAGGATGAGAAAGATAAGAAGACCGGTAAGTATATCAGACGTGAACGTTATGCCGGCAGCATGAGCAGAAGTTTCTATGTTGGTGACGGTATCAGTCAGAAGGATATACATGCAAAATATGAAAGTGGTATTCTTCGTCTGACCCTTCCAAAGAAAGCACCGGAAGCAATCGAAAAGGAGAACTTCATTGCCATCGAATAAAATGTGTTGATATCGAGCCGTGCGAATAAAAAACATGACCCCTTATGTATATGTATACAGATATAAGAAAGGGAGTGTAGATCATGGATAAGAATCCAAAGCATCCATTGAAGAAAAAGAAAGCAGTTCAGAAGGTATGTGCAACAGCTAATCATAATGCACAGGAGGTTGAAGCTGCAGCACCAAAGTCAAAGAAACATACTTATTAGAGTGAATAAATCAACAAATAAAGAAAAGGTTCCCCGCATTTGCCTGTAGCCCGAAGAACTACAGGAGACAAGTGCGGGGGATTTTTTTGCTTTATAGGAACAGAAGTATCATCGGAAGCATTTTCATCGAAGGCATTTGGTGACAAAATCGAAAAAATATACATGGAGGAGTGCAAAAAAACACAGTTCTGTGATACTCTATAAACGGAGGTGGTTTTATGCAGGAACAAAAAGGAGCAAAAATAGGAGCATTTGTTTTCTTTTGCTTTGGTGTGATGATGCTTGCCCTCGGAGTCTGGGGCATAACAAACCTGTATGATCAGGGAGGAATCTTAACATGGGGGATCGTACTTGGATTCGGATTGATATTTGCATTGACAGGAATTGTATTGTTTATTAATTCGATGGAAAGTGTATCCAATCGGGTCAAACAATTACTGGGTTGCATTCTGGGAACTTTGGTATTCATGAGTTTTGGCTTTGTAGGTCTTTTGGCAAAAGGGTTAGGCATTATGAGACTTTTCCTTTTGTTTTTCGGTGGTATAGGAGTGCTGCTTCTGATACAGGGAATTCGTAACTTTATAAAAGGAGAGAGCGATGATGTCGTTCAGACTTCCGGATATAACAGTCAATATGGCGAATATAATAGTCAGTCCGGATATAACGGCCCATATGGTGTGTATGGCAGCCAACCCGCAGACATAATAATAGAAAATAGCGAGAAAACATCACCATGGGCTACAGATACCAGACAGGATTCACAATGGCAGCAGGGAACTCCAGGCACACCATATTCAGGAAGTGCGGAAAATAAGGTCTATACCAGTCAGGTAAATGATGATGCTGCAGGATATGGAAGCGGACTGTCACCGGAATTTGACCAGATGATGAACGGCATGGGTATGGATTCTGCACAGCGGGAGAAGGCAAGAAAGGTTGGTTCTGTAGTTCAAAAAGGTGCAAATATTTATGCCGGAGTCATATGTATTGTGGTCGGAGGTTGTTTTATATTGGCAAACAGCATTATCGTGCTTAGTTTTATTGTCATGCTTATTCAGACAGCAAGCCTTATGGCTGTTATGAGTTCATTGTTCTCAACTGTAATGTCGGCAGCATTGTTGATCGTAGGAATATTCATGGTCGTTCGTGGTGTGAAGATCCTCCGGGGAAAATAAATAAGTGATACTTATCTGAAAGACATACCAAATCACTTGCATAAGTGAAGCGACAGAGCAGACCGGTAGAAACAGTGTGCGATTTACATACAGGCAGGAGGACAAAAGGTGAATCAGATGGAGTTAACGATTTTGGATTTTATACAGGAGCATATGAGAAATGCATTTCTTGATGTAGTGATGCCATTTGTATCGACACTTGGGAATGCAGGGGTCATCTGGATCGCACTTACGGTCATGCTGTTGATCAGTAAGAAGCACAGAAAAACAGGGATTCTGATGGCACTTGCACTGGTATTTGATGTTATACTTTGTAATGGCATATTGAAGAATGCGGTAGCAAGGACAAGACCCTTTGATGTAAATACAGCGATTCCCCTGTTAGTGAAGAAGCCGACAGATTATTCATTCCCATCCGGTCATACGGCAGCGTCCTTTGCAGCAGTAACTGTATTGTTTTTTGCAAAAGAGAAATACCGGTATCCGGCACTAGTGCTTGCGGTGCTGATCGCATTTTCCAGACTATACCTGTATGTGCATTACCCGACCGATATCTTAGGTGGCATTCTGGTTGGAATTCTGTGTGGAGTAATAGCATATCTGATTACAAGAAAGAAACTGAAGTTTGGTTCAATGAACGGATAGAAAGAAAATGGGGGGCTGGTTATCACCTGAATAAAGACGAATAAAGAATTAACAAAATTTAACATTTATTTTCGTTTTCTTTCCATAAGAATGTAGTAGAATGGTGTAAAAGTTTTAAGAACACAGACCAGAGAGGAAATCTTATGGACGATACAAATGCAAATCAGATCAATCCTTCGATCCGGGGACTGACAGAAAACGAAGTAAAGAAACGAATCGAAAAAGGGCTGACGAATCAGACCGATATATCGACGGATAAAACGACGAAAGAGATTATTCTGTCGAATACACTTACATACTTTAACTTAATATTTCTTATTATCACAGTATTATTGATCCTTGTTGGTTCCTTTCGAAACCTGACCTTTCTGCCGATCATCATAGGTAATACATTGATCGGTATCATACAGGAGCTGCGTGCGAAGAAGACACTGGAAAAAATGAATTTCTTAAATGCACCTCATGCAGATGTAGTCAGAGACGGTGTTTTGCAGCAGATCCGTTCGGAAGAACTGGTAAAGGATGATGTCATTTTACTGACAGCCGGAAAGCAGATCTGTGCAGATGCGGTTGTTATCGATGGCAGCATTCAGGTAAATGAATCCCTCCTTACCGGTGAAGCAGACGAGGTAGAAAAGACGAGCGGCAGTTCCCTTTTGTCCGGCAGCTTTGTGGTGTCTGGTGAATGCTATGCCAGACTCGAAAAGGTTGGAAATGAATCTTATATCTCAAAACTCAGCATGGAAGCAAAGACCATGGGAAGCGGTGAACAGTCCGAGATGATCCGGTCGATCAACCTGATTGTAAAATGGGTTGGTATCATCATTATTCCGATCGGACTCATCCTGTTCTGGCAGAGTCATTTCGTAAATGATGACTCGATCCGGAAGAGTGTAACCTCAACGGTTGCAGCTATCCTTGGTATGATCCCGGAGGGCTTATATCTTCTTACTACGATTGCACTGGCACTCAGTACGATGAATCTGGCAAAACGAAAAGTCCTGCTGCATGATATGAAAAGTATCGAGACACTGGCACGTGTCGATGTGTTATGTGTGGATAAGACCGGAACGATCACAGAGCCTGTTATGAGTGTCAAGGATATGTTCTTAAGTAAGGATAGCCGGAATCCGTTAAAGACGACGGACGAATTAAAAGGGCTGCTGATTGATTATACAGCAGCGTCACAGGATAATAACGCTACGATGGAGGCATTGAAGAAATATGCCGATGAGGCAGACGGTAGTGTCGGAAAACACAGAGTACCGCTTGACCGTCTGGCATTTTCATCCAGTTTGAAATACGGCAGTATTACATTTTCGGATGGCATCTATCTGCTTGGTGCACCGGAATTCATCATGCGGGATGATTATGCGTCAATCGAGAAAGAGATCCTTCCTTATGCCGAAAAGGGAGATCGTGTGCTGTTATTTGGAAGATATGAAGGAAGCAGTATTGCAAATGGATTATCTGACAGAGTAACACCGCTTGGCTTTGTGGCACTGGCAAATCCGATTCGTGAAAATGCGGTAAAGACTTTTGCATACTTTAAGAGTCAGGATGTAGCGATCAAGGTTATATCCGGTGATAATCCAAAGACGGTATCACAGATCGCAGTTCAGGCGGGTATTGACAACGCAGAAAGTTATGTGGATGCAACGACACTTGATACGGATACGAAGATTAAGAAAGCCGTACGGGAATATACGGTATTTGGCCGTGTGACGCCGAAGCAGAAGCAGAAGCTTGTGCAGGCACTTAAAAAGCAGGGGCATACCGTGGCCATGACAGGTGATGGTGTCAATGATATCCTTGCAATGAAGGATGCGGATTGCAGCGTGGCGATGGCATCCGGTAGTGAAGCTGCAACACAGGCAGCACAGGTCGTTCTGCTGGATTCCGATTTTGCACATATGCCGGATGTGGTATACGAAGGACGACGGGTTGTAAATAATGTACAGCGTTCCGCCAGCCTGTTCCTTGTTAAGAATATATTCTCACTGTTGATGTCGCTGTTCTCGGTTATCTTTATGATCACCTATCCGCTGGAACCGGCGCAGATCTCATTGGTCAGTATGTTTACGATCGGTGCTCCCGGATTTCTGCTTGCACTTGAACCGAACAGAGACCGGATCAAAGGACATTTCCTTACAAATGTCATGTTCAAAGCATTTCCGGGTGGCCTTACTGACGTAATTGCGGTTGGCGCGTTAGTGATTTGCGGTGAGGTATTTGCTCTGCCGGAAGAAAGCATCGGTACGATCGCAACAATGGTGCTTTGCGTTGTTGGCTTTATGATCCTGTTTAAGATCAGTGAGCCGTTAAACAAGATGAAATATGGTGTGATCGGACTGAACATCATTGGATTTATATTCTCAGGATTTTTCCTGAAGAAGTTATTTGCATTGACCGATCTGTCAAATATCTGCGTACTGCTTATGGTGGTATTCGGATTCGCGGCAGAATCCCTGTTCCGCTACCTCACCCTGTTGGTGGAGAAGCTGCAGGAATACTATAAAAAGAAAAAACCAAAGCTTAAGAAATATCTGGAGATTAAATAGAGACAGGCAGCCCACAAAGCAGGGCTGTCTGATTTTTTGAGGTCAGAAAAAATCCTTGACTTATATATAAGATGTGTTTATGAGTATTGACATTATATTTTATTTCTTATAAAATTAATGATACAGTACGTATCAAAAAAGGAACACGGTAATGAACAAATCAGAGAAACAAAAAGCAAAAGAAAATGAACGACGACAGCGGATCCTGGATACTGCATTTTGCATCTTTGTAGAAAAGAAGATTGAAGCGGTAAGTATGGGCGAGATTGCAGAGGCGGTCGGTATCGGCAGGGCGACCTTATTCCGGTGTTATTCGAACAAGACAGAACTCGTGATCGCAGTCTGTATGGCACAGTGGAAATCATATCTGGACGAGCTCGATAGAAACAGACCGATTTCATCGGTTCAGGATATTCCGGCGATCGATCGATTCATATTCACGCTGGACAGTTATATTGAAATGTATCTGAATCATAAAGAACTGCTTCAGTACAATGATAACTTTAATCACTACGTCACGCATGAGGGCGTAGACCCGGAACAGTTTGAGAATATTCATACGTCGGTGTATTCGGCTGATACCCGATTGCATATGATGTATGAGAAAGCAAAGGAAGATCATACCTTTCGCACGGATATACCGGAGGATGAATTTATCCGTGTGACCGTACATACGATGATGGCAGCATGTACCTACTACGCGGGAGGCTTTATATGGGGCGCAGAGGATAACAGGGATTATATGCCGGAGTTGATACGTTTAAAGGAAATGATCATAAACTATGCGACAGCATCCGTATAACAGGATGCAGGGGTACTAGGGATATAAGGGATACGTGCATGAATGAAAGGGAGGTAAATATGAGTAAATTAAAAACAAAGAGAAAAAAGCATTATCTGGCAGCCGCCATGCTTGCTATGCTTGCGGTTGCGACGCCCATAACACTTTATGGGTCAATGACAACGTATGCACAGACAGATGACGCGGCCGGGGCAGAATCTGGTGAAGATACTGGTGAAGTAACCAATGAAGAAACCGGATATCACTATCAGAAGACTGGTGAACCATTGGTGGAGGAAAAAGATAACAACGGAAATATATGGCGGATCTATGCAGCTGCAGAAAATACAGCAGATACGGAAGCTACGGCAGACACAGCAGATGCAGTGGATACAGAAGATTCATCAGTGAAAAAATATATTGCTACGATCACATATGGAGGCGTAGATACAAACAGCAGCAGGGCTGGTGAGTTTAGTGTATTCTCAGGTTATGCAGACGTATTTGCCAAGTACAATATCGTGCAGGTAGAAGTTGGAGAAGGACTGACATATTTTAATGTATATAGTCCACCAGAAAATCTCCAGTATGAATATATCTATCTTCCAAGTACGATGCAGAAATTAACAACAGCATTGGTGCAGCAACAGAAGAAGCTGAAGGAGATCACGATTCCGGCATCTGTTACAGAATTCAATTCAGGTTCGTTCAATCATGGCATGTTCTATATGGATGAGTCACTGGAGAAGATTACATTTGAGGAAGGATGCAAGCTTACTTCATTTGGAAAGAATGTTCAATATTTACTTTACGGTTGTAAGTCTTTAAAAGAATTTACGGTTCCGGCTTCCATTGAAACGATACCGGAGAGGTGCTTTTATAATTCACAGTATCTTGAGACGATCCGGTTCGAAAAAGGCTCAAAGGTTGAAAGCATAGGAAAGGAAGCTTTTTATGCCTGTTACGCTTTGAAAGATGTTGAATTAGCGGAAGGACTTACAACGATCGGAGAATCAGCATTCCGAAATCTGGATCAGATAGAGAAGCTTGTGATTCCTGGCACAGTCACAACGATCGGTATATGTGCATTTTATGACTGTGACGGATTACAGGGGATCGCAATTCCGGATTCCGTGACATCAATTGGAAAAGCAGCATTTGCATATTGCGGGAATGTTACCGATATAAAACTTCCTAATCGGTTAGAGACGATTGAAGAGCAGGCTTTCATGGGATGCTCAATGGTAACATCACTCCGGATTCCGGACAGTGTTAAGACAATTAAAAATGAAGCGTTCCGTTATATATATATAACCGAGTTGCCGTATATGCAGAACGTGACTACCATTGGAACCCGGGCATTCAGCATCAGTAATCTGCGAAGCCTTGAATATCCAAAATGCTTGACGAATTTTACAGGGACTTCATTGGATGGTGGCGGAAATGCAAAAATCAAGGACATAACATTTGAAGACGGATGTGCCTTGAAGACCTTGCCGGAAGGCTTATTTTCTACATATAAAGAAAATAATACAAATCTGAAAGAACAACGTGAGATTAAGCTGCCTCTTTCTTTAAAAGAGTTAAATATGAATGTATTTTGTGGTTCGTGGAACAGAACGATAGTGGAGATCCCGCATACAGACAAGGATTCTTTGCAGTTAACTTTAACAGATTATGGAACCACATCGAAAGAGACGATAGGGAAAAGCTTAAAGATGATGTATTATACAGTACATTCATTTGAGATTTACAGATGCCTGACGGAGACCTTTGGTGTGCCAAGAGATCACATCACTTTCCATGAGGAAAAGGTGGGCTGGAAGTTGACCGGTGTAAAGGATGGCATATATACCTATACGGCAGAATGTAGTACATGTGGAGAAGTCAGCAAGAGCTTGACCTATGATGAAAATGGATTTGCAACGGTGGATGGTTCCTATCAGCCGGCTGAGCAGGTCACGGCGGAGAATTGTAAGGCATTTGGATTAGACGAAAATTACATAGGATACTATGCAGTAAGCAATGCCGGACAGTTATACTGGTTTGCTGATTATGTAAATGGAAACGGAGATGATGCTACGGCACATCTGTCGGAGAATGTCGTTCTTTGCAATGATATTGAGATGAATGATACAAGTGAATGGGATGTATGGACAGATGAAACGACAAATGTGATCAACTGGCCATCTCTCGGATCTTATAATGTTAATTTTACGAAATATAACATTATATATCAGGGAGTTTTTGACGGAAATCATAAGACGATCCGGGGCTTGTATCGGAAAAATCCGGGATATGATAATCAGGGCGGACTGATCGGATATATCGGCAGATTGGGAGCTTTAAAGAATCTGACGATAGAGAAGTCTTATGTAACTGCATGTGCAGTATTTGCAGGGTTCAATAATGGATCCGTTACGAACTGTACAGCCGGAAGACTGCGCACAAAATATTGTGGGCATGGCGGTGCTGTTTTTGTATATAAGAATTATGGAATTATGGATGACTGTGTGAATACAGCAGATGTAGAATGGATCGATAAACAGCGTGAAAATTGCTTTGGCATAGTAGATATGAATTATGGCATTGTAAAAAACTGTGTCAATCGTGGAGCAATCAATAATACCGGAGGACGCATTAGCGGAGATGTGGGAGGAATTTGTGATTGGAATAAGGGCAAGATCCTGAACTGTTATAATGAAGCGCCAATTACATCAACCGGTCAGGCAGCCGGTATTGTAAGAGATAACAAGGGATATGTTGCTAACTGCTATAATAAAGGAGCACTTACAGGAACATATGTCGGAGGTATTGCAGCAGGAACCGGTGTGGCAGAAGGCGGTGATGTAATAATCGTAAATCCATCTATTGGGGGGTGGGAAGATACATCCGGCGGATCTTCAGATGATTCGGGAAGCGGTTCTACGGAAGCGGAGGAATTGGTTCCGGTTTCTCTGTCACAGTATGGAATCTATTATTGTTATAATACAGGAGCTGTTACAGCTTCGGACAGTTGCGCCGGAGGTATTGCTGCTTATGCAATATGTAGTAAGGGTACGATCTACGGCTGTTATAATACAGGAGATGTTGAAGGTGGTTCCCATACCGGAGGAATTGTAGGAGGGGTAGAGAATGCTCTGATAAGAGACTGCTATAATTATTCCACGAATATAAAGACAACAAATGTTGCAACCAGCTTCCAGAATAATGAACCGCATGCATTTGCAGCGCCTATTGCAGGTTGTGTTTCATCTTATTTGGGAAATGCAGTGGTATCTGCCTGCTGTTATGTGGGAGATATTGATGTGGAAGCTTACGGATATTCCATGGATTTGAAGGGACATAAGGTGACATTTACTGATAATGAAGCTATGACAGCGGAAGATTTTGAATCCGGTAAGGCTGCCTGGAAACTGCAGAATGGTATCAATGAAGATCTGAAGGCTTCCGGAGGAAAGCAGTTATTTGTATGGAAACAGATAATAAGCGGAGCAGAAATCGAACGATATCCGTATCTTGATTTAACAGAGGAAGAAACAAGCAGAAGCGTTATGCAGATGACCTTCCATTATACGACCGGTGGTAAAGATCTTGCAGGATATGGATATACGAATTACAACCATGCAGTTACCGAGACCCAGGCACCGACTGTAACAGGAAAGAATGATGCGATTCATACATTCGACTGGTATGAAGATAAGGAACATACGACCTTGTATGATTTCACGCATGTATTAACTACAGATAAGGATGTATATGCAGAAGCATATGACCTGTATACTCTGGAATTTAAATTGACGGAAGGTAGTTATGCATCGGCAAGCGTTGATAAGAAGAAAGTGACAGAGCTTATCACCGAGACCGGTGAGACTGTTGTATTTACAGTAACACCGGATACAGGATGCATATTAGAAGGGGTAAGCTTGGATGGAAAGACACTGAAGCCGGATGAGGATGGCAATTATACGATATCCGATATCTCAGCAAATCATACGGTAGAGATTACAACAAAGGAAACAGAAGTTACATTTACCTACAAGGCCGGCGAGCATGGAACAGTAAAATGGGTAGGTGACAAGACCGGTTCCGGTGAATTGACAGAGACGATCAAGGCAGTAAGCGGAACGCCAAAGGGAGTTCTTCCGGTGGCAGATCTTGGCTGGCATTTCGTGAAGTGGGTTGACAGCAAGGAGGGTAGTCCGTCCTATTCCATAACCGGACTCTATCCAACTGCGGTAAACGGTGTTTTTGAGGGCGAGACCTACACCGCAATCTTTGAAAAGAATATAGAGACTTATGCGATCTCCGGAACTGTTCGCGATCCCGAAGGCAATCCTGTACCGGGTGTAACAGTTAAATTAAAAGGAAACGGTGATACAAAAAAGACGACATCAGCAGAAGATGGCTCTTATCGGTTTGAGAAATTAGAAGAGGCAGAATATCAGTTAGCAGCCATAAAGTATTATGAGAATAACTGGAAGGCAGAGAGTGAAACCGCTGGTGTCAGATTAGAGGGATCGGATGTAACCGGTCGGGATCTTAAGCTTTCGATGAACAGAGCGACAAATACGAAACCTGACGGATGCATCGAGTATTACAGAGTTACACTTACAGAGAATGCGCAGGACTATCTGGAAGAAACAGGTGGCGACGTAGTTGAAGATTCAGACTATACATTATCGGCAAGAGATCGATACAGCAATGCCCATGCGGTTGTCTATGTATACGAAGCGGTGAGGGGATTTGATGGTAACTATTATAAACTGTCTGATGAAGTGGCAGAGGCACTTAAGACAGATGGCAGATGCTATACTATTAAGAACATTGGAAAAGACTACGTCATAGATGTGAAAGCAGAAGATGTGATCCCGAACCGATATGAGGTTACGATTCCATCCGGTGGGGATGATTATACGATCCTTCCGGAGAAAGAGGGAGAAACAATCAGTTATGGCGAGGATTATTCCTTTACAGTTAAGGCTGCAGCCGGTCGATGTGTTCTTGTATCTGCAAATGGCACAAGGATAGAATTTGCAGATGGAAAGTATACGATCAAAAATGTGACAAAACCACAGAAGATCATAGTAGAATTTGCGGATCAACATACCTGTGGAGAATGGAAGGTTGTTACACCTGCTACTTATGATGCGGCAGGAGAAGAAACAAGAACCTGTTCTGTATGTGGAGCGGTTGAGAGAAGAGAGCTGGCACAGCTTATCTGCAAGCATGTATCAAAGCGTCTGGTAACAGATAAGAAAGCAACCTGTACGGCGGCAGGAAGTGGACATTATGTTTGTGATACCTGTGGAAAGACGGTGCAGGAGGATGTCAGTATAGCAGCAAAGGGTCATACCTGGACTGCATGGACAGTGACAGTGAAGCCGACTACCTCAAATGCAGGGGAAGAAAGCAGAACCTGCTCTGTATGTAAGAAGGTTGAGAAACGTCAGGTCAGCAAGTTAAGCCAGAAAAAATATACGATTACTTATAAGTTAAATAAGGGTAAGAATAACAAGAAGAATCCGAAGACCTATACATCAGCGAAGAAGGTTATATTAAAGAAACCGACCCGGAAGGGATATGCATTCAAGGGATGGTATACAAATAGTAATTATACGAAGAAGATAACCTCGATCAAGAAAGGCTCAAAGAAGAATTATACCGTATATGCGAAGTGGTCGAAGGTAAAGGTGAAGAGGACAACCGGACTTAAGGTTGCGAATACGAATGGCAAGAACCTGGTTGTAAAGTATTCAAAGGTATCCGGGGCAAAGGGATATCAGATCACATACGCGACCAATTCTAAGTTCACCAAGAGTAAGAAGGTCGTCAATACAACGAAGAGAACGAAGACCATAAAGAAGCTGAAAAAAGGAAAGACCTATTATGTACGGGTCCGTGCATATAAGAAGGATTCCACAGGCAGGAAAGTATATGGTAAATACAGTAAAGTAATGAAGGTCAAGATAACAAAATAAGATCAAGACAAAGGAGCATGATTAAGAATGCAATCAGGGGCAGGATAAAAAGTTTGCTTTTTATCCTGCCCCTGAATCTGATTATTTATTCTATTTATCAGCATCGATTACTGATTGGATCTGTTTCATAAGAGTGTCATAGTTATTCTGGTCATCGATACCGCCGAGCATAGGATCTCCGACGATATTACCATTCCTATCGACAAGTATGGTTGTAGGAAATGCCATGATGTCGGAGGCATATTTACCTATGTTTGAATCAGAGTCAATGGAAATATTGCGGTATTTGGCACCCTGACTGTCAAGAATGGCTGCGGCCTCCTTGATAGCATCTTCGTTTCCGTCAAAGGTCTCTGTGTTGATACCTACTACCTCGCCTCCCATCGATTTGATGGCATCGTTTAATTCATTAAGCTTGGATAATTCTGCGACACAAGGTTTGCAGCCGGTAAACCAGAAATTAACGACCGTTACCGCATTATTGGAAAACAGGCTTTCGTCAACAGAATTACCATCGAAATCCTTACCGGTGAAACTCTTGAAAGGTGTGATTTCTTCGGAACTGTCGTTCTGGTCGGCGCTTTCTGATCCTGTATTATTATTTTCGATTTCGGATATCTGCTTTTCAATCTGTCTGATGGTTTCAATATCATCGTTAAGTGTTTTCAGTTCATCATCTGTAAAGGATTCCTTGTTTGATTCCACGGCGCCGGCCAGATAATCGGCATAATCTCCGCTTGGATCAGCGCTGCTTTTATTCATCATGCCAAATACCTTGTTCCATACATCCGCATGATCTGCAAAAATCTGGTTCTCCTGCTGATATAAATCATCCAGCTTCGTGTTGGAATTGTCCGCAGCTTCAGTGGTGGCTTCTGTCTGGTTTTTTTGTGAACTCTCAGTTGTGGCAGATCCTGATCCGCTACATGCCGTGAGAGATAATGCTGCACAGAGAGTGATAATAGGTATTAATGTTTTTTTTGTCTTCATAGATAATTGCTCCTTTAAATAATAATTTAGATAATATTAGTGTGGCTGATTGTTACACGTTGGTTTTGGAAGATTGCTTATGTCCCTTTTGGGAACATGGTCTCCCCATAAACTGATAGCAGATCGCGTCTTTTGGACAGGCCTTTATACATGCTCCGCATCGTATGCATTCCGGATGATTTGGTGTTTTGCATACATCTACATCCATTTTGCATGCCTTTGAACACTTACCGCATCCGACACATTTGCTGCTTTCAACCTTGATATTCATAAGGCTGACCTTGTTAAATAATGAATAGATTGCTCCAAGAGGACAAATCCATTTGCAGAAAGGTCTGTAGAACAAAATACTCAGTATAATAACCGTAATTAAAATAAGGCACTTAAAAGAAAAAAGCTTTCCGAGAGCAGACCGTATAGCGGTATTTCCAAGTGAAAGTGGTATAGCTCCCTCTAAAACACCCTGTGGACAAATATACTTACAGAAGAACGGGTCTCCCATTCCTATGGAGTTCGTTACAAGCATCGGCAGAAGTATAACGAAAACAATCAGGATGATATATTTCAGGTATCTTAACGGTTTCAGTCTGGCTGTGGAAAATTTTTTCCCCGGTATTTTATGAAGCAGATCCTGAAACCATCCAAATGGGCACAAAAAACCACATATAAATCTTCCGAGGATCACACCGAGCAAAATGAAAAAACCGGTTATGTAGTATGAAAACTTAAATTTGAATGAGCCGACAACCGCTTGGAATGCCCCGATCGGACACGCTCCTGTTGCAGCGGGACAGGAGTAACAGTTTAATCCCGGTACGCATACTGTTTTGGCTTTGCCCTGATAGATCTTGCCTTTAAATAAATTGGGGATGTGAATATTGGTAAGCAGCGTGGCAGCTGCCTGTATCCATCCGCGTATTCTGGCTGTTTTTTTTGATATTGATTTGTTCTTATCCAATTCCTACACACTCCAGACATAATTTTATTGCTTTGCTGAGCACGGCAGCCGCTTCACCTCTGACTACACCATAGCTGATCATTGCTATACCTGTGATGAGTAAAACGATCTGAGATATTTTCCTGTACTTCAAGATATTGCAGCTCCTTTCTTGATTGTGTTTGTTGACCAGCTGACTTAGGTATTATACAATAGCTGTTGTAAAATTTTTGTTAAGAAACAGGTGAAAGATTTTTGAGATTATTAATAGTTGAAGATGAGAAACAAATATGTGATATGGTTGCGAAAAGCCTGTATGGTGTTGGGTATGAAGTGGATACCTGTTATGATGGGGAAGAGGCTCTTGAATGTATCCTTACGGAGGATTATGATCTGATCGTTTTGGATCTGAATCTGCCCGGTATGGATGGAATGGAAATCTTAAGAGAACTCAGACGGGAAAATGAGGAGACAAAGGTTATTATATTATCTGCAAGAGGACAGATCGCGGATAAGGTTGAGGGACTGGATGCAGGTGCAAATGATTATATGGAAAAACCATTTCATATAAAGGAACTTGAAGCACGTATCAGAAGTCTGACAAGAAGAAAATTTGTGCAGAAGGATGTATGTCTGGAAAGCGGCGGGATAAGCTTTGATACGATAAAACGTGAGGCATATGCAAAAGGGGAAAAGGTTTCCCTTACAAGAAAAGAAAATGGTATTTTAGAATATCTGCTTCTCAATCTGGGAAGACCGGTAAGTCAGGAAGAATTGATGGAGCATGTCTGGGATGCATCCGTGG
This sequence comes from Clostridium sp. AF17-21AC, assembly GCF_003461365.1. Taxonomy (NCBI): domain Bacteria; kingdom Bacillati; phylum Bacillota; class Clostridia; order Eubacteriales; family Clostridiaceae; genus Clostridium; species Clostridium sp. AF17-21AC. Next base: position 119,899 of record NZ_QTWY01000008.1, on the reverse strand, counting down.
ACAGCTTTAGTGGAGCAATTAGAGTACATATGTCTTCGCTTAGAAGAAAGCTTAAGGCAGTGCTCGGATATGATCCGATTTTGAACAAGGTGGGAGAAGGGTATAAAATACGAGAGGAGGCCGACAGATGAAAAGAATATCGCTACAGTGGAGACTTACATGTATAATTACATTATATATTGCGCTTATATGTGGATGTCTGACTATGCTTATTTATAAAAATGGTGTGTACTATATTGATTCTCTGCAAGAGACTGTTGATGCCAGGGGAGATGATAACGGAAGCTCTTCGGATGAAATATATATCAGCATTCCGGAGGATAACTGGGATGATTTTGCAAATGATTTTTCCGTTCAGGTGTACAATAACAAGGCAGACTACAAAAAAAACAGCCTGATAATTTCAGCCTTGCTGGCGCTTCTGGGTGGTGTGGCCACGTATTTTATCAGTGGACATGCCCTAAAGCCGATTGGTAAGTTTTCTGATAAGATTGAAGAGGTACAGGCACAAAATCTGGCAGATTCACGAATAGAAGAAAACAATGTTAAAGAACTGAACCAACTGAGTGTTTCGTATAACAAGATGCTTGAACGTCTCTCGGATTCATTTGATATACAGAGACAATTTACCGCAAATGCGGCACATGAGCTTCGAACCCCATTATCTTTAATGCAGATACAGCTTGATTCATATAATTCCAATCCGCATCCGGGCAATGATGCAGATACCGAGCAAACGATAAAGATGGTTACGGAACAGAATGACAGACTCGGTAAAATGGTAAAAACCCTTCTGGATATGAGCGAGCTTCAAACTGTGGGGAGAGACGATGTAATAATGGTCAATGCTCTTGTTGATGAAGTATTGGCGGATCTGGAACCGCTTGCACAGGAAAAAAATATAAAACTTATTGGAAAATGCACGGATATAAGGATGATCGGAAGTGATATCCTTATTTATAGGATGGTATACAATCTTGTTGAGAATGCTATAAAATATAATCATTCTGGGGGACGGGTTACAGTGACCGCATATCAAAAGGAAAAACATATTTACCTGTCAATAGAGGATACCGGAAATGGAATCCCGGAGGAACTCAGGCAGCGTGTGTTTGAACCGTTCTTTCGTGTGGATAAATCCAGAAGCCGGGAACTTGGTGGTGTCGGACTTGGACTTGCACTTGTTCATGAAATCGTAAGTGCGCATGATGGGACAATTACAGTTAGGTCTAATCCATCCGGAGGTACGATTTTTGATGTGAGTTTTACCCAGTGATCATTCCTGAAATGTGTGTGAAAAAATAAAATAAAAATAATTAGCACTCACCTCTTGACAGTGCTAACAAAAAATGTTATGTTAACTACTGTAATGAAAGTGTATCTTGAATTACAGTAGTTTTTATATGTCAGGAGGTAAATGATTATGGATATGGACAAATATACAAGAAAGTCGCTTGAAGTAATAGAAAAAGCGAAAGATAAAGCCCTGGAATATGATAATCAGGAGCTTGCACAGATTCATTTACTTGCAGGATTGCTTGAGATAGACGAAAGCCTTATTTCGAAGATTTTTGAAAAACTCGATATAGATGTAACAGCAGCGGTAAATAGGGTGGAAGATAAGCTTGCATCACTGCCAAAAGTAAGTGGTGGAAATCTGTATGCCGGAAATAATTTTTCAAAGGCGCTCATTCAGGCTGAAAAGGAAGCAAAGCAGATGGGAGACAGCTTTGTATCGGTTGAGCATATGTTCCTTGGACTGATCGAAAAAGCCGATTCCGATGTGAAGCCATTGCTTAAAACATGGGCGATCGATCGGAACACATTTTTAAAGGCTCTGGCAGATATCAGAGGAAATAAAAAGGTAGACAGTGAGAATCCGGAAGATTCCTATGAAGCAATGGAGAAGTTCGGATACGATCTGGTGGAACGGGCAAGAGAGCAGAAGATCGATCCGGTTATCGGACGAGATGCTGAGATACGAAACGTGATCCGGATCCTTTCCCGTAAGACCAAGAATAACCCGGTTCTGATCGGTGAACCTGGTGTAGGTAAGACAGCGGTTGCAGAAGGTCTGGCACAGCGTATTGTCAGAGGTGATGTGCCGGAAGGCTTGAAGAATAAGAAGATATTCGCACTGGATATGGGTGCGTTGGTTGCCGGTGCCAAGTATCGTGGTGAATTTGAGGAACGTCTGAAGACAGTTCTGGATGAAGTAAAGAAATCAGAAGGTGAGATAATCCTCTTTATTGATGAGCTGCATACGATCGTTGGAGCCGGTAAGACAGATGGCGCAATGGATGCAGGCAATATGTTAAAGCCTATGCTTGCCCGTGGCGAACTGCATTGTATCGGTGCAACGACACTTGACGAATACAGACAGTACATTGAAAAGGATGCCGCTCTGGAACGTCGTTTCCAACCGGTACAGATCGATGAGCCGACGGTAGAAGATACGATCTCCATTCTTCGTGGTATCAAGGAAAGATATGAGGTGTTCCATGGAGTTAAGATCTCGGATGGTGCATTGGTAAGTGCAGCGGTGCTTTCCAACCGGTACATTACAGATCGTTTCCTTCCGGATAAAGCGATCGACCTTGTCGATGAAGCCTGTGCGATGATCAAGACGGAGTTGGATTCCATGCCGACCGAAGTTGATGAGATCACAAGAAAGATCATGCAGCTTGAGATCGAGGAAGCCGCACTGAAGAAAGAGGAAGACCACCTGAGTAAGCAGAGACTGGCGGATATACAGTCAGAGCTTGCAGAGTTAAAGGATAAAGCAAATAATCTGAAAGCCAAATGGGAGAATGAAAAGGCAGGCGTTGAGAAGATCCGTAACCTGAAAGAGGAGATCGAGAAGATCAAGAATGATATTCAGGTTGCCCAGAGAAATTACGATCTGAACAAAGCAGCCGAATTGCAGTATGGCAAACTTCCGGCAGCTCAGAAAGAGCTGGAACTGGCAGAGCAGTCTGCATCGGAGAAAGAACGAAAGCTGGTACATGAGGTCGTATCAGAAGAAGAAATTTCGGAGATTGTATCCAAGTGGACCGGTATTCCGGTAGCCAAACTGACGGCGAGTGAAAAGAGTAAGACACTGAATCTTGCAGATGAACTTCATAAGAGGGTTGTCGGTCAGGATGAAGCTGTTGAATATGTCAGCGATGCGATTATCCGTTCCAAAGCAGGAATCAAGGATCCAAGCAAGCCGATCGGCTCATTCCTGTTCCTTGGACCAACCGGTGTAGGTAAGACAGAGCTTGCAAAGACACTGGCAGAAGCTTTATTTGATAATGAACAGAACATGGTTCGTATCGATATGAGTGAATATATGGAGAAATACAGTGTATCCAGACTGATCGGAGCGCCTCCTGGATATGTAGGCTACGATGAAGGCGGACAGCTTACCGAGGCAGTCCGTAGGAAACCATATTCGGTTGTCTTGTTCGACGAAGTAGAGAAGGCACACCCGGATGTATTCAATGTATTATTACAGGTATTGGATGATGGACGTATCACGGACTCACAGGGCAGAACGGTAGACTTTAAGAATACGATCATCATCATGACATCGAATATCGGTGGTGTGGATATCGCAGAAGGCGGTGGCGAGATCACGGATGAGATACGGGAGACAGTTATGAACAAACTGAAACAGCACTTCCGTCCGGAGTTCCTGAACCGTATCGATGAGACGATCATCTTCAAGTCATTAAGCAAAGAGAATATTGGCAGTATCGTTGATCTTATGGTCAAGGATCTGAACAAACGTCTGGCTGGACAGGAGATCACGATCAAGCTTACGGATGAGGCTAAGAGTGCGATCATCGATCAGGGCTATGATCCGGTCTATGGTGCAAGACCATTGAAGCGTTTTATTCAGAAGAATGTTGAGACACTGGTTGCCCGTATGATCCTTGCAGGTGAAGTATCCACCCAGTCAGCGATCATCATTGACTATGACGGTCAGAAATTGACAGCGAGAAATGAGAAGTAGTAATATAAACAGGTAGTAAATGCCTGGTGACAACTAAAATAAGCATGATAAAAGGGATTGGCATTGAAAATATTTTTCGGTGCCAGTCCCTTTAATCTTATTTTAATGATGGTATGCCATTGTATATTAAGATAGGGAGGTTGTGTCCATGCGCATTTTGGTTGTTGAAGATGAATTGGATCTGAATCATATAATATGTAATAAACTGACAAAAGAAGGATACAATGTAGATGCCTGTTTTGACGGGCAGGCAGCACTTGATTATCTGGAGACGGCAAGTTACGATGGAGTTATAATGGATATTATGATTCCGAAAAAAGATGGTATGTCGGTTTTAAAAACAATCCGGGCAGAAGGAATACAGGTTCCGGTGCTTTTTTTGACTGCAAAGTCCGAAACGCAGGATATTGTCAGGGGACTGGATGCAGGAGCCAGTGACTATATGACAAAACCGTTTGAGTTTTCGGAATTGCTCGCAAGGTTAAGGGTAATGCTTCGTACTGTACATATAAGTAATGACAGCATATTGAATTATGGGTCATTACAGATTGATACAAATAATCACCGGGTTGTCCGGGATGGTGTGACTGTCGATCTTACAGTCCGGGAATATGCAATCCTGGAATATCTGGTGCGTAACAGGAACATTGTTGTCACAAGAGAGCAGATCCGTGCAAATATATGGAGCATTGATGATGATATCAATTCAAATGTAGTTGATGTATATATTCGATATCTTCGCAGAAAAATCGATGATCCTTTTAAAGAAAAACTGATACATACGATCCGGGGAGTAGGTTATAGACTGGAATGTTAAAAAGGAAAATCTCATTTATTAATTTTACTGTTATTGTTTGTGGACTTATCATTGCAGCAGGAACGATATGTCTTTTATTGATGCAGAAGAATCTGATCAAAGAGGATACTAAATATCTGGCTTATACAGAACTGGCGCAGGAAGTGAAACGTGCAAAAAAAAATATAGGATTTGATGAGAATGAGAATCCGTATATAAAAAGCGATTTTTACAATCTGGAAGAGAAAGATACTTACAACGAAAATGTATATGTGTTTTTACAGTCAAGAGACGGAAGTTTTCTTGATGGCAGAATGCCGGATGATTCCAGAACCGGGCTTGATATCGGATTACAGAGTCTTACAAAAGTAACCTTTCAGGGAGAGCGTTATTACGTAGCAACCAGACGTGGAAAAATGAAGAATGGAACGGAGGATGACAGTTTTTATCTGGTATGTGCTATGATATCGGAACAGGCGGTGAAAGAAAATTATCGCGGACTGTGGCATCAGTCATATTTGGTGATAGGAGTTGTTGGCGCATTTTTTATTTTATTTGCCCTTTTATTAAGATATCTGATCGCTGTACCAATGAGACAGTTGAATGAATCGATAAAAAAGAGCGGAGAGAATCTGGATTTTACGGATAGTCTGGAATACAAAGGATGTTTTAAAGAACTTCAGATGTTAACAGATGCAAATAATCATTTGTACCAGAGAGTGCAGCAGGAGTTGGAACGTCAGGAAGAATTTAATGCGAATGTATCCCATGAACTTCGTACGCCTATTGCTGTTATGCATGCACAATGCCAGGTGTCGAGAGAGGTGGCAGAAAAGAAGCAGGATAAAGAAGCAATAAAAAGTATAGAGGTATTTGAGCGACAGACAAACCGTATGAAGAATCTGGTTGATCAATTGCTTCAGATGACTGCAATAGATAGAAAGGGGACAACATTCAGTATGGAAGATATTGATGTTCGGGATGTAATTGAATCTGCATGTGATGATATAGCATATATTGATACGAAACAGATTACATTTGAATATTCCTTTCAGCCGACTATCATACATGCAAATATGAATCTTATCTATATTGTTATAAATAACTTGCTTTCAAATGCTGTAAAGTATAGTAATGAAGGAACTAAAATCTATGTGTCCTGTGGAGAGAAAGACGGAAAGTCGTATATTCGTATTCAGGATGAAGGCTGTGGAATAGAGAAAGAAAATATATCCAAAATATTTGAAAGCTTTTATCGGGAAGAAAAAGATCGTAATGCGGAAGGTTTTGGTCTGGGACTTTCACAGGCAATGAAGATTGCTGAGTTATATGGGGGAGGGATTTATGTTGAAAGTACAAAGAATAAAGGAAGTATTTTCACATTTTTTATTCCAAAACCTTAAAAATAAATAGAAGAATGTCGAATTTTTAATAGAGCTTTAATATTGGATTTTTATAATCCGATATTAGGGTTCTTTTTTTATGTAGAAAGAACAATATATCGAGTAGGACTTGCTTGGAGGATTATATGAGAAATTATAAACGATTGATTCATTTGTTACTTGGACCGGTTCTATTCCTGTTGGCATGCTTTCTTTTACCGCATGCAGTTCTGCCGACATTTGCAGAACGGGCAGCAGTTGGAACGGTATTCTGGATGGCATACTGGTGGGTAACAGGTCCGGTAGATTATGCAGTAACGGCGTTTTTGCCGATTGCGATCAATGCAGTAGTTCCTATGGCGGAGATGAAGGCCATAATATCGAATTATGCGGACGAAACGATTCTGCTATTGCTTGGAGCTTCGATCATAACAGTATTATGGGAAAATACAGGACTGGACAAACGAATTGCAATCACGTTTCTGCGTCTGATCGGAAACAGTCTTAGAATGCAGCTTGTGTTCTGGTTTGCGTTGTCAATGGTATTATCTGCGGTGCTTCCGAATGCAGTAGTATGCGCAACGATCACGCCGATCGCAGTTTCTATGCTGAAATATATTGGAATGGATGACGTGAAAAACAGCAAGACGGCATCGAAGATCCTGCTGACGATCGCCTATGCGACAGGACTTGGTGGTCTGGCATCTCCACTTGGTGGTGCTATGAATCTGGTAACGGTGGAATATATCCAGCAGTTGACCGGAAAAGAATATATGTATTCCTCCTGGGTTATCCGGTTCCTTCCGGTTATGCTGATCCTAATGCTGATCAATGTAGTATTTATTCTTCGTGATGTAAAGAAGACAGATCTGTTAGGTGGTTCCAGTGAATATTTTGCGGAACAGTACCGGAAGCTTCCAAAGATGAGCTTTGAAGAAAAATCCGCACTTGTGCTGTTTGTAGTGGCAACAGGTCTGGCATTTACCAGACAGCTTTATCAGGATATATTGCCGGGATTAAAGCCTGCATATGTATTTATCATCTGTGCGATCATCGCCTTTCTTTTTACAAATAAAGAGGGAAAACGGATCATGGTCTGGAAACAGGTGCAGGGAAAGATCGTCTGGGATCTGATGTATATATTTGCCGGAGGTCTGGCACTTGGAAGCCTGATCAATGCAACAGGTGTTGCAAAAGCACTTGGAGAAGTGATTTCTTCCCTTGATATGAAGGGTGGTTTTGTAACGATCCTGATCATTCTGACTGCAACACTACTGTTGTCGGATGTGACCTCAAATACAGCTACGGCAGCGGTTGCGATTCCACTTGTGATCTCAATCACACAGGGATGTGGGCTGAATCCGATTCCGTATATATATGTAGCATCCATTGGTGTGAACCTGTCTTATATGCTGCCAACGTCGATCCGTGCGATTCCGGTGGGATATGGACTGGAACCAAAGTATATGTTCCGGGAAGGCTGGAAGATTTCCCTTATCATTATTCTTGTAATGTCGATAATTTGCACATTGTTATTAAAATACTGGAGCGCATTCAGTACGGTGTAAAAAAAGCCATACAGAAACAGGCGTGAAACAAAGAGAAAGAAATGGAGAGAAGGCATGTCTGTCGTATCATACATATTTATAGTATTCTTAGCATTTACAGTTTTAATATATTATATAGTACCAAAGAAAATCCAGTGGTGGGTGCTCCTTGCCGCAAGTGTGGTTTTCTATGCTTATAGTGGGATTGATGATCTGCTGATCGTAGTTGGAACTGCATTTCTGGTATATCCGTTGACAATGTTGATGGAGAAAAATCTGGAGGAACAGGACCGGCTGCTTCTGGATGCAGATAAGAGAGCTGCAAGAAAGATAAAAACAGCACAGAAAAAGAAACGAAAGAAATATCTGGTGCTGGCATTGCTGATCGTAATAGGTGCGCTTATTGTATTCAAGGTGACAGGATTTGCCATCGAGAACATCAAACGTTTTCTTCCATACGAAGCGATACAGCGGATTCCGGATTGGCATTTCCCTGCACCGCTTGGAGTTTCTTTTTATTCCTTTATGATGATCTCTTATCTGGTTGATGTCTATAACGGAAGGATCCATGCACAGAAGAATTTTCTGAAATATCTGTCGTATGTATTATATTTTCCACATATTACGCAGGGACCGATTGCGCGATATGAACTGGTTGCGCATCAACTATGGGAAAAGCATAAGTTTGATTATGATACGGTGATAAAAGGTACATGGTTGATTCTGTGGGGAGCACTTAAGAAAATGGTGATGGCAGACCGTATCAGTCCATTTGTGACAGAAGTATTTAAACATTCTGATCAGTATGAAGGTATGATCTTCTTTCTGGCGGCGGTTATGTATTCCATCCAGATTTACTGTGATTTCTCCGGATGCATGGATATCGTACGTGGTGCGTCGGAGTGCTTTGGCATTACGCTTGGAGAAAATTTCAGGCGGCCATATTTTTCCCAGACGTTGCCGGAGTTCTGGAGAAGATGGCATATTTCACTCGGAGCGTTCTTCAGAGAATATGTATTCTATCCGGTATCGACTTCAAAGATCCTGTTGAAATGGAATACCAAGGTGCGGAAATATCTGGGAAATGCCATAGGAACCGGATTTGCCTCTTGTGTACCAATCCTGTGCGTATGGATTCTGACCGGACTCTGGCATGGGGCAAAGTGGAATTATATCGGCTGGGGACTGTTTCACGGAATTCTGATCTGCTTATCGACATTATTTGAGCAGCCGGTTGCTAAATTAACAGAGAAACTGAATATACGGACAAACTGTATAAGCTGGAATATATTCCGGATGCTTCGGACATTTTTATTATGCGTGATCGGACGTATCATTTTTATGGGAAGTGGAATTCGTGCTTCCTTCCATATGATAGCTTCCTGTGTGGTTGACCGTGGTACATTTTATGACATTATAAATACATTTGCTTTGTCCCAGCGGGAATGGGGACTGATCCTGATTGGTTGTCTGATCCTGTTATGTGTATCAGTTGCACAGGAGATCCGGGAGCAGATGGGGATCAAAGAGGATATCAGAAGCTGGCTGCTACGTCAGAATCTCTGGCTGCGCTGGCTGGTTCTGATCGTTGGAATTTTATGTGTATTGACGTTTGGTGTATATGGTTCCGGCAGTCAGATCGCATTCATCTATGAACAGTTTTAAGGGTAGGAGAACAAAACATGAAAACAGGAAAGAAAAAGGTTTTGGCAATCATAAAAAAAGTAATTTCAATCCTACTGTTTTTTGTCATATTGTTATATTCTATATCGAAGGTCGGACAGTTTGCCAGACCGGATGAGAGTGACGCAGAGGCATGGGCAGAGTATTACGCGGAAGAAAAGGATACGGTCAATGTATTGATGATCGGATCCAGTGCGATATTCCGTTATTGGAATCCGCCACAGGCATATGAGGAACAGGATTTTACCTCGGCTATGCTGGCTAGCTCGATCCAGGATCTGAATATGGCACCATATATTATGGAAGAAGCGGTAAAAAGTCAGAACGTGGACGTGTTTGTTATCGAGGTCAGAACCATGATCGCCAGAAATACAAATGATGATCACAGCCAGGAAGAACGGGACTATTGGTTTGAACTGCTTATATCCGGCATGAATCCATCCATAACAAGGTTGCAGGCAATTCAGTCTATACATGGTGGAAGCTGTGTGAAGAAAGCAGAAATGATGTTTCAGATATTAAAATATCATAATAACCTGCTGGAATTTGACCGGGAATTTATGATCAATCGTCTGAACAATCCATCCAGTGATGATAAATTTGCAAGACCAAAATCAACGATCACGAATCTCAAAAACAAAAAACCGGATTATACAACGGATCAGAGCCTTGAACTGTCACAGGCGTCTAAGGATACTCTGGATGCAATCGAGAAAAAGGCAAAGGAACTGGGGAAAAAGGTGCTGTTTATAGCGACACCGTATGTACCGGATGAGAGTCAGATCCGGGAGCAGCTGGCTGTGGATGCCTATTGTGAGGAACAGGGCTATGACTGCCTGGATCTAAATCAGTATGTTGATGAGATGGATATTGATTTTAAAACGGATTTCTATAATCCAAAGCATACGAATATAGCAGGATCAAAAAAGGTGACAAGCTTTCTTGGGGCATATCTGAAGGAGAAGTATCAGTTGCAGGAAACTCTGACTGAGGATCAGAAGGTAAGCTGGGAAGATGCCTGTAAGGTATGGGATGAGGAAGATCGGAAATTTATGGAAAAATGGAAGAAAAATGTAAAAAAGATTACAAAGAAAAAGGAGAAATAACAGGATCGATATGGAAACCGTGCTTCATTATATAAAAAAATATGCAGAGACACAACCGGATACGCTGGCTGTCTGTGAGTTAAAAAAACATCTGACATATGCGGAGTATTGGACGGCAATCAGAAAGATGGCAAATGCCCTGCTTCAGAATGGTATAAAAAAGAATGCACATGTTATTTTACGATGCACACAGAATATTGAATATATGGTTTTGTTTTCAGCCTTGCAGTATATGCAGGCGCTTGTGATTCCTGTTGAGCGATCTACTTCACCGGAGCGTATGCAGGAAATCAGGGATAAGGTGGATGCAGAATGGCTGATCTCAAACAAAGAGTCAGATGGACTTCGCTGGTTATCCCCGAAGAAGCTGATGGAACAGATGGAGAATACAGAAGAACTGGATGTTCCGCTTCCAAATGCAGACTCACGTTCAATGCTGTTGTTCACAACGGGTACGACCGGCAGCTCAAAGGGTGTTGTCATGCATCATAAGAATGATGTGGCGATTGCTGGAAATGTTATGAAGGGAACGCAGATGAAACCGGGGAATGTGGAGATCATACCGATGCCACTCAATCATTCCTTTGGTATAAGACGGTATCAGTCGGATATGATTAATGGCGGAACTGTCTGTCTGATGAATGGTATGGCTATGATAGGCAATCTCTGGAAGATGCTTGAGCAGTACCATGCAACATCGATGGCAATTTCTCCGGCAACACTTGGAATGATCTTTCATTTGTCAGATGACAGGATTGCAGGATATGCCGATCAGATCGATTATATACAGGTGGGATCAGCCCCGCTTCCGGAAACGGACAAGGAAAAGCTGCTCCGGTATCTTCCACGTACAAGACTTTATAATTTTTATGGATCGTCGGAAGCTGGCTGCTCCTGTATTCTGGAATTCAGCCGTCAGAATAAGAATGGTTGTATCGGATATCCGACCGTCAATTCTCTAGTGCGGTTTATAGATGAAGAAGGGAATGTTATAGAGAATGGATCTGAGAAACAGCCTGCTTTACTGGCCTGGGGTGGTCCGATTGTTATGGAGGGCTATTACAATGATTCGGAGCTTACTGCGAAAACGGTAGTGGATGGATATGTTATGACAAATGATCTTGGCTATATGGATGAAGATGGCAGTATTATTCTGGTTGGACGGGCAGATGATGTTATCAACTATGGTGGAAGCAAGATCTCGCCGGCAGAGGTAGAGACTGTTGCAATCCGGTATCCGGGTGTGGCAGATTGTGCTTACAGTTCCGTTCAGGATCCGATCACCGGAGAATTGCCGGTTATGCTGATCGTGCAAGAGGATGGATTTGACGAAACTGCATTCCAGAGCTATATGCAGCAACAGGTTGAAAGCTATAAGTTACCGCAGAAGATATTCTATATCGAGAAAGTTCCGAAGACATTTAAAGGCTCGCTTCTTCGAAAAGAAATAAAAAAGATAGCAGAATCAAAGAATAAAGGAGAATAAAACTATGAATGATTTTATTGCAATGTTAAAGAAGATCAAACCGAATGTTGACTTTGAAAATGAAGATGCACTGGTAGATGATGGAATACTGGAATCTCTGGATATCATAACGATCATTGCAGAGATTGCAGATAAATACGATGTTATCATTCCAAGTGATGAGATCACATCTGATAATTTCAATTCCGCAGAAGCTTTGTACGAACTGGTAGAAGACCTGAAATGATTTTATCGTAAATATGTGCCGATAGTAAAAAGTATAGCAGGAAATAGAATGCCCTCAAAGAATGACAGGTCTGCCGTCAGACAGAGAAGATGTCAAACTATGAGGGCGTTTTTGTTATAAATCTGTGAAGTGTGTCGTAAAAAGCAGAGCGGGATGATATACTGAATGGATAGAAAAAAGAAAAGGATGTTGTATGTATGAGAATCTGACAGGCTGCATATCAGAAAAATACACTATCTGGCAGGAAGAATAAAATTATGAATGTAATAGAGGAAAAGAAGAAAAAAAGGCATATTCACAGAACCTTTCTTTTTACAGGGATAATTCTGGTTATAGTGATAAATGCAGCAGCGTGGGCTGCTCCGTGGATCAGTGGAAAGACGGGATGGGAAAACTGGTGCGACTGGTATGCGGAACATGTGAATCCGGTTATCGTTGCAGTATTTGCAAGATTTGGCAATCTGTTTTCCTTTTCAATCGGGGAGCTTATGATCGTTACGGCAATCCTGCTGATCCTTGCATTTCTGATCCTGAATATTCTGTTGATCTTTATAAGAAAGCATAAGGGATATCGGAGATTTTGCAGGATCTATGACCTTGTTATTGCATATATAACGGTTGCGATCTGTCTTATTATGACCGGAAACTGTACGATCTATTATCACTGTTCCTCGCTTCCTGTAAATGAGGAAACAGAGGAACGGCAGTATAAGGTAGAAGAATTGCAGGCACTTCGCAATTATATCGTAAAGCAGTGTAACGAATATAGCACTAAAGTAGAGCGGGATGAAAACGGATACATAACATATGATGGAGATATGCAGGAACAGGCGCGAAATGCTCTTCAGAAACTGTCCGGCCGGTATCCACGGTTGTCCGGTTACTATCCGGATGTCAAGCATATGATGTTTTCCGGGCTGATGAGCCAGAGTTATATGGCGGGGTATTATTTCCCGTTTTCGATGGAAGCAAACTGTAATGCAAATATGTATATCACAAATTATCCGGCAACCTATTGCCATGAGCTGGCGCATCTGCATGGGTATATCTATGAGGATGAGGCAAATTTTATATCTTATCTTGCCTGTATCGGCAGCGAAGATCCATTCTTTATTTATTCCGGGTATCTGAGTGTATTGTCCTATGTAGATAATGCCTATTATGAGGCTATCGGGGAGGATGCAGAACAGTATCTGGCAAATGAGAGGATTTCCGAACAGGTGCTTTCCGACGACATCTTTCTGCTCCCGGAGACTTGGAAAAAGGTAGAGGATAAGGCCATTCTATCGACGGATACCGTCAATCAGGCATCCAATACCTTCACTGAAACAAGCCTGAACCTGAACGGTGTCTCAGACGGTTTCGCAGCCTATGACCGCGTGACCGGACTGTTATTACGATACTACGATGAAGAGTTGTATTAAATGGTATGTTCATAAGAATTCGGCAATCTCTAACAGGATCATAGAAAAAGATTAACAGGTATCCGGTTTTATATACCTTTATGTAACAGACCTTTTTTCACGTCGGTCCTTAGCGAACTGCTAAAGGCAGTGAGGTTAGTACCGTTACGTGAAAAATAGAGCGCGAGCGTTCTGTGAAATAAAGGGTATATAAGACCGGATACCTGTTAATCTTTTTGCGAAATAGAACGAAAGTGATTTGCGAAATGAATGATAGCCTCCAGCTTCTTCCGTACGGTACATTATAATGCCAGCAGCTTCCTGCAGAGGGCAACATGTGCGTTCCCATCGGTCGTACAACTGTTATAGATCTCGACTGTACCCTGTTCAGCAGATTCTGACTTTAAGCCTGCGGCAATCAGGCGGCGACGCAGTTCTACGGCAGTTCCGTGGCTTCCGACAAAAATCTTGATATCCGGACCGACAACGGTTCGGATCATTTTTTCCACAAACGGATAGTGCGTACAGCCAAGCACGATCGCATCGATTCCCTTTTCCAGATAAGGCGATAGAATCTCCTGCAGATAATCATGAAGCTCCGGACTGTCCAGATCTCCGTTTTCCACAAAGCCAACCAGCTTTGGACATGGTACACGGTAGATTACGGATCGGTCTTCGTATGTATGCATAAGCGATAGAAACTTATCCTGTTTTAATGTCATAGGGGTAGCCATAACTGCGATCCGGTCATGTTCCTTCCAGAGAACGGCTGGTTTTAATGCCGGCTCAATGCCGATCACAGGGATGTCCGGATAGTCTGCACGAAGCATGGCAGCAGCAGCACTGGTTGCAGTATTGCATGCGATCACAATCGCTTTCGCGCCATGTTCAAGCAGGAATTCCACACAGTTCCGGCTTAGATGCTGAATGTCAGTGATCTGGCGTGTGCCATATGGAGCATTCGCGGAATCACCATAATATATATAATTTTCCTCCGGCATCAGTGAAACGATTTCTTTTAAAACACTGATACCGCCAATACCGGAATCAAATACGCCGATTGGACGGGAATTATCTTTCATTTGTAAAACCTCCTAAAAAAACCTGCACTTGAAAATTATACTACTATATGAAAAGAAAAGACAACCTATAAGTGAAAACAATACAAAACAATCTGCAGAAGACGATAAGACATAAATATTGGATAAACAGGGCGTACAGGAAAAAAGTTGCGTATTCTGTAGCAACCATATATAATCGGGGATGTGAGTACAGATAAAAACAAAAGAAAATAAGACAGAAATAGATCAGGTTAAATAAATATACTAAAACGGTCGGCAGACAGTCAGGAGGAAAGAAATGGAAACCGAGCAGAAACAGAGTACAGAAGCAGAGCAGAGTGAGAGATTGCAGCAGAATGTAGAAGATACGATTCCTGCAAGCCGGGAGCTGAAATCTCGGGTAAAAGAGAAGATGATCGAATATTATGCGGGAGATGCCAGACGGATCCATCATTTTCTGAAGGTTCATTCTTTTGCCAAGTTGATCGGGGAGATGGAAGGAGTCACAGGAGAAGAACTGGAGATCCTGGAAGTCGCTGCACTTGTGCATGATATAGGCATAAAGAACTCAGAAAAGAAATATGGATATAATACAGGAAAGACACAGGAAAAGGAAGGTCCGCCGGAAGCAGAAAAATTGCTTATTCCATTGACAGATGATGCTGCCTTTATTGAGCGGGTATGTTATCTGGTCGGACATCACCATACCTATTCCAATATTGACGGAATGGATTATCAGATACTGGTAGAGGCAGATTTCCTTGTGAACCTGTATGAGGATAAAGAGCATATCAAAGCAGTCCGGTCTGCTTATGAGAAGATCTTCCGGACACAGTCGGGAAGAAAGCTATGTAAGGAGATTTTTGCACTTTCGTAAAAATAAGGAAATCTTAACGGATTTTTAATTTTTGTAGGAGTACATGTGCTTGCAGGAACGGGATAAATTTTATATAATGAATTGATGTGCTAAATGGTACATGAAAAGACAGGTATTTATACTGGAAATAATAATGGATATGAATACAGAAACTTGGAATAGATCATAAAACACAGAAGATATAGTTATTAGGAGGATGTAATGAGTAAATATAAGATTAATACAACATGTGTACAGGGAGGTTATGAACCGGGAAACGGAGAACCACGTCAGGTTCCAATCTATCAGAGTACAACATTCAAATATGCAACAAGTGAAGATATGGGTAAATTATTCGATCTGGAGGCAGATGGATATTTTTATTCCAGACTTCAGAATCCGACAAATGATCTGGTCGCAAAGAAGATCTGTCAGTTAGAGGGCGGTGCAGCGGCGATGCTTACCGGTTCCGGTCAGTCAGCAAACTTCTATGCAGTATTTAATATTGCAAATTGTGGTGACCATGTTGTAGCATCAAATTCCATCTATGGTGGAACCTATAACTTATTTGCGGTAACGATGAAGAAGATGGGAATCGATTTCACATTTGTTGATCCGGACGCATCTGAAGATGAGATCCGTGCAGCGTTCCGTCCGAATACCAAGGCATTATTTGGTGAGATTATTGCAAATCCGGCTCTGACCGTATTAGATATTGAGAAGTTTGCAAAGGTAGCGCATGAGCAGGGAGTACCGCTTATTGTAGATAATACATTCCCGACTCCGATCAACTGTCGTCCGATCGAATGGGGAGCAGATATCGTAACTCATTCCACAACCAAATACATGGACGGACATGGAGCAGCTGTCGGTGGATGCATCGTAGATGCCGGAAAGTTCGACTGGATGAAATACGCAGACAAATTCCCGGGACTTACCACACCGGATGACAGTTATCATGGAATTACATATGCAGAGAAGTTCGGAAAAGAGGGCGCATTTATCACAAAGGCAACTGCACAGCTGATGCGTGATTTCGGTTCTGTACAGTCTCCGCAGAGTGCATTTATCCTGAATCTCGGACTGGAGAGTCTGCATGTCAGAGTAAAGCGTCATTGTGAGAATGCACTCGCAGTTGCAAAATATCTGGAACAGAATGATAAGGTTGCTTATGTGAATTACTGCGGACTGGAAAATGACAAATATCACGCACTTGCAGAAAAATATCTGCCAAACGGCTCCTGTGGCGTTGTAAGCTTCGGTGTAAAGGGTGGAAGAAAAGCAGCGGAAGAATTCATGAAGCACTTAAAACTCGGTTCGATTGAGACACATGTAGCGGATGCGAGAACCTGTTGTCTGCATCCGGCAAGTGCAACACACAGGCAGATGAATGATGAAGAACTGACAGCATGCGGTGTATATCCTGATCTTGTCCGTTATTCATGTGGACTGGAAGATGCGGAAGATCTGATCGCAGATCTGGAACAGGCATTTGCGCAGATCTAGGATCTGAACCGGTCTGAAATATAGAAAGAAGATAGCCACAGCAGAACTGTTATAGAAAATAGCAAAGGAAATATCCTGCTGTGGATGGAGGAAGAAATGAAGTTAAGAATTGCCAAGGGTTGTATTGTAATTATGCCCATGATCGGTACTCTGGGACTGTTTATATTTACATTTGTTGGAAAGATCATATACGGATGGGGACTGTTTGTTATCATGCTGCTGTTGTCTGGTATTATCAATCAGATGTTTTTCCGTTGCCCGCACTGTGGGAAGTCAATTCCTGCAAATGCGACACTGAATCAGAAATACTGTCCGTTGTGTGGAGCTGACCTTGGTCTTATTGATTCACCGTTCAGTTATTATTCGAAATGCAAAAAAAATAAGTATGGACAGTATCAGGCATACACTACAGTTGGGTATCTGGCATTTATTGTTGGTACAGCTATCGTATTATTTATTGTTGTAGCACTTCTGGGATTTGACAGTGTATTCAAGGGAACCGGAAGGATTTTGCTTCTGGCAGCAATTGCTCTGGGATTATTGATCGGTATGATGTGCAGATGCATTGTTGGATCAGCGGCAAAGCTGGATAAGGAATATCTGTATTGCTGCAAGATACCGGGAAGGTGGAAGCGTTATGCAATTGCAGATATCAGAGAGCAGGCGAATGAGCATAAACCATTTTATCATGTGGTAAGAGGGTATGTAATGATGACATCGCAGGGAGTTGTTGCAATTCCGGTAGCAACCTATAAAGGAGGAAGAGAATTCCTTAAGAAGCTGACAGAGTATATTGGGGAACCAATGGTCGATGTTATGCCGGAGATGGTAGCATCCAAGCGAAGCGAAGAAAGTAAGAAAGCAGAAGCTGCATATAAAGAATATAAGGATAGTTTAAAGGAGAAAGGTGCAAAATAAGCATGGAAAATGGCAATAAGATAAAGAATGAAGCGTTGTTAGAGGCGATTGAAATATTTAAAGCAGAGAACAATCAGCAGAATCTGAAGAATTTCATCGAGAAGCTGTTACAGGCGAGATTTATCCTGCCTGCAACATTGGATCCAAAACCGGTAAAAGATGATCAGGGAAGGATCATGGGAGATGGAAAATTCAGAGTAAATTTCCGTGTTATCACAGATAATACAGGAAAGAACTTCTTCCCATGTTTTACAAATGACGAAGAATTTGAGCATGCGATCAAGGAAGTAGAAGTTGAGAAGATGGCACTTACTTATAAAGAGGTTGCCCCACTGGTTCTGAATTCCAATGGTCAGATCCAGGGAATCGTGATCGATCCCTACACAGTTGGTATGCAGGTTCCGGATGCACTTATAAAGACAGTGGATGAAAGCAGAAAGAGTGTGCTTGAGGAGCATAAGAATACGAATATCAAGAAGCATACAATTCCGGCAAATACAAAGATCCGTTTAAGAAGTCCGAAATATATGCCGGTTGATATGTTGGATGAAGCAAAGAAATTCCTGGCTGAACGTCCAAATGTAAAGGCAGCTTATATCCAGATGATGGAAAAAGAAAATTCAGATGAAGAGTATCTGATCACAATTGATTTTGAAGGTGATGAAGAAGATTTATTTGATTCCCTTCTTCCAAAGATAAAACCGCTTGCGTTTGGTATTCCAATCGCACTTACAGGAACAGATAACGGACTTGGAAAAAAGGTTATAGAGAATACAGAGCCATTCTATAAAAAAGAAATTGTAGGAGATAATAATGTTTAAAAAATATCTGATCATGTTTCTGATATCTATGGTTCCGATCGTGGAACTGCGAGGTGCGATTCCATATGCAGCGGTATTCGGAATACCGACATTTCGTGCACTGATCATCTGTATGATCGGCAACATGCTTCCGGTTCCGGTGATCTACTGGTTCGCCAGACGGGTTCTGATGTGGGGAAAAGATAAGAAATATATAGGGAAATTTTTTACATGGTGTATTCAGAAGGGCGAAAAAGGCGGACAGAAGCTGCTTGAGAAAACAGGCGGCGGAGTCTATATCGCATTGATGTTGTTTGTCGGGGTTCCACTTCCGGGTACAGGAGCCTGGACGGGTACTCTGGCAGCCAGCTTCTTAGATCTTGACTGGAAGAAGAGTGCACTTGCCGTTATGGGTGGTGTTGTACTTGCAGGACTGATCGTGGGAGTTGTAAGCTACGGACTGCTTGGCGCGATTGCAGCATTATTCTGATATCATAAATATGGAATAATATTTTAATAAGAGATATGTCTGCAGGACGAGAGAAGCTGCAAAACTTGCAGGCGTATAAGGAGATAGATATGGTAAATCCGGCATCAATTTTTAAGATAAAATCCGCATGGGAGAAATTTGCATCCAATCATCCGAAGTTTCCGATGTTTTTACAGGCTGCGATGGCAAGCGGGATCAAAGAAGACTATATTATAGAAGTAAAGATCACGGATCCGGAGGGAAAGCAGATCTGTACAAATGTAAAACTGACAGAATCGGATATGGAATTATTCCATACCTTAAAGGATCTGAAGGGGTAAATACAGACAATCCAATAAATGCGGCATATTTCTTTATAAAATTAAAAAATAGAGAATATGTCTAAAAACAGAAAAAGATTTCTTGACTTGCACTGTATACTTGTGTTATTGTTAAACGTGCGATGAAAGAGGTCTTTTTTTTTATGCCTTAAAATAAGTAATGGAGGTAGATGGAAGTGCGCGTTAAAATAACATTGGCATGTCAGGATTGTAAACAGCGTAATTACAATATGACAAAGGATAAGAAAACGCATCCAGACAGAATGGAAACAAAGAAGTACTGCAGATTCTGCAAGAAGCATACAGTACACAAGGAAACAAAATAGTTCCGGACCAGTGAAGGAGGATTGGTTTAATGGCAAAAAGTGAAGAAAAATCAACAGCTCTCAAGAAAAGCTGGACCCAGGAACTAAAGGGTGAATTCAAGAAAATCACATGGCTTGACAGAACAACCCTGCTTAAGCAGTCAGCCGTAGTAATCGTTTCAACAGTAATCCTCGGAGCTATTATTGCAGTTGTTGACTGGCTTATACAAATAGGCTTGAATTTCATAATATAATGAGTAAAGGTTGGTGAATTATATGGCAGATGCAGAAAGCGCAAAATGGTATGTAGTCCATACCTACTCAGGTTATGAAAATAAGGTTAAAGCTGATATTGAGAAAACAATTGAAAACAGAAAATTACAGGACCAGATATTAGAAGTATCTGTACCCGTAGAAGAATCCATTGAGGTTAAGAACGGTGTACAGAAAGCTGTTACCAGAAAACTGTTTCCCGGCTATGTTCTGCTCAATATGATTATGAACGATGCCACATGGTATGTAGTCCGTAATACAAGAGGTGTTACAGGATTCGTAGGACCGGGATCAAAACCGGTTCCGTTATCAGATGATGAGATGAAGTACCTTGGAATCAACAAGGAGACAATCGTGATCGATGCGGAAGTAGGCGATATGGTTGAGGTTACAGCAGGTGCCTGGGAAGGTACCGTGGGTAGTATTAAGGCAATTAACCCAAGTAAACAGACCATTACCATCGATGTAGAAATATTTGGCCGTGCAACATCTGTAGAGATTGCATTCGCTGATATCAAGAAATTGTAAGAGTGAGTGGAAGGGTATCCCCCGTTATTACCACAATATTTTTGGAGGTGCGCTAAGATGGCGAAGAAAGTAGAAGGATATATCAAATTACAGATCCCTGCAGGAAAGGCAACACCTGCACCACCTGTTGGACCGGCTCTTGGTCAGCATGGTGTTAATATCGTTGCATTTACAAAAGAATTCAATGCTAGAACTGCTAACGAAGGAGATATGATCATTCCTGTTGTTATTACAGTTTATCAGGATAAGAGCTTTAGCTTTATCACTAAGACTCCTCCTGCAGCACTTCTGATCAAGAAGGCTTGTAATATCAAATCCGGTTCAGCTAACTCAAAGAAGACAAAGGTTGCAACTATCTCAAAGGCTAAGGTTCAGGAAATTGCCGAACTTAAGATGAAAGATTTAAATGCTGCAAGCCTTGAAGCTGCTATGAGCATGATCGCCGGAACAGCTCGTTCAATGGGCGTTACAGTTGAAGAGTAATTAAGAATAAAAACATTTTGGTGGGAGGGTCGCTCCCGATAAGACCACAGGAGGTTTATAATGAAGAAGAGTAAGAAATATATAGATGCAAGCAAGCTCTATGACAAAACAGCCGTTTACGAGTTTGAAGAGGCAGTTGCTTTGGTAAAGAAAATGGCTACAGCTAAATTTGACGAGACAATCGAAGCTCACTTAAGACTGGGCGTTGATGGACGTCACGCAGATCAGCAGGTACGTGGTGCAGTTGTATTACCTCATGGAACAGGTAAGACAGTTAAGGTTCTCGTATTCGCTAAGGGAGATAAGGTAGACGAAGCTCTTGCTGCCGGTGCTGATTACGCAGGTGGTGAGGAATTAGTTCCAAAGATCCAGAAAGACGGATGGTTAGATTTCGATGTTGTTGTAGCTACACCTGATATGATGGGTGTTGTTGGACGTCTTGGTCGTGTACTTGGACCTAAGGGCTTAATGCCAAACCCTAAGGCTGGTACAGTTACAATGGACGTAACAAAAGCAGTTAATGATATCAAAGCTGGTAAGATAGAGTACAGACTTGATAAAGCCAATATTATCCATGTGCCAGTGGGAAAAGCTTCCTTTACAGAGGAACAGTTAGACGAAAACTTCCAGACCTTAATGGATGCTATTGTAAAAGCAAAGCCATCAGCTGCTAAGGGACAGTACCTTAAGAGCGTTGTAATTGCTTCAACAATGGGTCCTGGTGTAAAGATTAACACAACAAGATTTGCGTAAATCTTATATACCAATATATTGACAGAACGACCATCATGCAGGACGCGCCTGTGTGGTGGTCGTTTTGTACTATATGGAAAATCTTTAAGGGAAGGTAAAAACTTCCTTGACATATACAGGCTGCTCAGCTAAAATTTTTATGGGTAAACGCTTTAGTGTGGAAAAACATAAAAGCGAAAAAGTAAAGCCAAGATCAGACATGGAGGATAGTCACATATGAGACAGAAGAAGATTCATTACATCTATAACGATGCAATGGAATGTATGGATTTTGATGAAAGAAAAAAGCTTCAGGGAGAGAGACTGAGAGCTACCGTAGAGTTGGAATATAATAATGTTCCGGCTTACAGAAAGAGAATGGACGAAGCCGGAGTAAAACCGGAAGATATTAATGGAATTGAAGATATCGTAAAGCTTCCATTTACGCAGAAAACCGATTTGAGAGATAATTTTCCATATGGACTATTTGCTGCAGATCTTAAAGATATTGTACGTATTCAGGGTTCTTCAGGAACAACCGGAAAGCCGATCGTATCAGGATATACGGAAAATGATATTAAGGTATGGACAGAGATGGTTGCCAGAGCACTGACTGCTGCAGGCGGTACAAAGGATGATATCATTCAGATTGCTTATGGTTATGGTTTATTTACTGGCGGACTGGGGGCACATCAGGGTGCAACAGAGATTGGGGCTACAGTAATTCCAATGTCATCCGGTAATACACAGAGACAGATTATAATGATGAAAGAGCTTGGTGCTACGATGCTTTGCTGTACACCATCTTATGCAACATATCTGGCAGAAACCATCCATGAAATGGGAATCAAGCCGGAAGAATTAAAACTGAAATCCGGTTGTTTTGGTGCAGAGCCATGGACAGAGGAAATGAGACAGCATCTGGAAGATCTGCTTGATTTTGATGCACTCGATATCTATGGACTTACGGAGATCGGTGGTCCCGGTGTTGCATTTGAATGCATGGAAAAGCATGGTATGCATATCAATGAAGATCATGTGCTTGCAGAGATCATCGATCCGGTAACAGAAGAACCGCTTCCGGATGATACACCGGGTGAACTGGTATTTACTACACTGACCAAGACAGGTGCGCCTATGATCCGTTACAGAACACATGATATCTGTACTTTACATCACGGAACATGTGCTTGTGGAAGAACAACAGTTAAGATGAGCCGTATCACAGGACGTACCGATGATATGCTTGTTGTTCGTGGCGTCAATGTATTCCCAAGTCAGATTGAAGCTGTACTGATGGGTGTGAAAGAAGCATCTGCACATTATATGCTGGTAGTTGATCGTGTGAATTCACAGGATAAGCTTACTGTTCAGGTGGAATTAAAGGATGATGTTGATATAAACGATGCGGATAAGCTTGAGAAGCTGGCTGCATATATCAAGACACAGATCAAGCAGACTCTGCTGATCAGTGCCAAGGTAGAACTGCTTCCGCCGAAGTCTATTGCTCGTTCCGAGGGCAAGGCAAAGCGTATTACCGATAACCGAAACACCGGCTTCTAAGTTTAAATATACGCCAGGGGCTTACTTCTTGTTTTTAGCTCTGCCATCATAAATGATTTGTTGCGGTTTCTATTCACTGCATATGTCTGATTCGTAAATACTCTTGTGCCAACTCGCCTTTGGCTCGGACAGGCACTCGTATTTACTGACAATATGCAGCGAATAACGAAATCCTCACATATGTCATGTTATGATGGCAGGACTAATAACCAAGAGTAAGTCCCTGTCTTTATATACCATCAGAAGCCGGATGTGTTCGGTTGTCAGATTATTGTGACAGAGAGTGCTTGCAGATAGCTTCGGTTGTGCCTATAATATAGACTATGAGATTAAACAGGCAATTGCAGAAAGCATATTGTAGATTTTGTTTAAACATTTTGACTTACCAACTCAGAGGCATTTGAGTCCGCCGGTCCTTAGATGGCGTGTAAACGGCATCTTAGTACCGTTGCACGAGTAACTGAGACCTTAGCGAGGCTTTGCTGAGGTTAGTTCGAAGTTACACAGAGTGGAAACGAGCGGAAGCGTCCTCTGGTTGGTAATGTCAGAAATGTTTAAACAGAGCATAGAATATTCTGCAATGCCTGTTTTGAACAAACAACCAGGAGGCAGACAGATATGAAAGCGGAATATATGCTCCGAATCAGATATTTTCTGGCACATAATAAAATAAGGGTGGTACTATGTCAGCTTGCTTTTCTACTGGTTTCGTCGTTTATTCTGGTTCCGGTTGTATTTCGTGGATTCTATCTGGCGATCAAATTGTCCGGATACAGTTCGATCACGAAAGAGAACTTTCTGGATGTCCTGATTAAGCCGGGATCTATTATTTATATATTGCTTCTTATTGTGCTGCTCATGGTGTTCATGTTGTTGAACCTTACGATGTATATTGTATTGTTTGATGCATCACTCCGGCACAGCAGACATGGCTTGATTGAATATCTGGTACAGGTCGAGAAGCATTTCTTCCGTTTCTTTGGAAAAAGGAAAATTGTGCGTATTTTCTACATGCTTCCATTTGCGTTTGCAGTATACATGCCACCGTTTCTGATGGCGTTAAATAATAATACGGTCACAAAATACCTGTTGAAATTGTGTATTCGGGGAACCGGAAAGAAAGCATTTTGGATCGGATTTGCAGTGATCTATCTGATATGTATCTGGGTTATGTCCGTAAAGATTCCATATATCCGGTTGCTGATCCTTGGAAATGTCGATGCATCGAAAGCAAAAGAGCAGACCCGGCTGACACGACGGGAAAGATTTCATCATTTTATGTTCCAGATGTTATGGGAATTGTTTATTGCTTTATTCTGTGCGGTACTATATGCAGTATTTATTCTGGTAAGTGTTCTTGTTATCAAGGCAAAATCTGATGGCGACAATGTTCTGATACTGTTTTATGAAGTGTATAATCGTATAAACATCGTTGTCGGAGGGCTGCTGCTTTTTATCTGTGGTATGTTCAACATTTCTGCAGCATTACAGCTCGCACGACCAAAGATGCTTATGTATTATGTAGATAATGCTGATCTTAACAAGCAGACCCATTATGTACTGGTCAGTATGGTTGCTGTTGCCTGTGTGCTGGCAATATATTTGAATATCAGATTTTTGTCTGCAGGTACGACACCGACATACGCTTCCCTTGGGGCAACGTTGATTACTGCACACAGAGGTTCCAGCAGTGAAGCTCCGGAGAATACGATCCCTGCATTTGAAAAGGCAATCGAAGAAGGAGCAGATTATGTGGAGATGGATGTACGACTGACTTCAGATGGGGTACTTGTGCTGATGCATGACCCATCGACTAAGCGGACGACAGGCGTTGATAAGCTGGTATGTGATACTACTTATGAGGAGCTGCAGCAATTGGATGCCGGAGCAGAATTTTCGGATGAATATGCCGGAACAAAGATTCCAACCTTACAGGAAGCAATCGATACCTGTAAAGGCAAGGTCATGATGAACATAGAATTGAAAACGGTTCGGAACGACGGGGAACTGGAAGCAAAGGTTGCGCAGATGCTCAAAGAGAATAACATGGAAGAGCAATGTATTGTCACATCCTTTAAGCAGCGGTCTCTTGTACGGATCAAGAAAGATGATCCGGATATCGTGACGGGCTATATATACAGCTTCGGATACAGCAACCGGACAAATTATGAAGCAATGGATGTGTTAAGCATTGATGCCAGATACCTGACCAGGCAGGTGGTAACCGGAGCACATAAAAAAGGTATTATGGTCTGCGCATGGACGGTAAATACCAGCAGCGAGATGCGTCGTATGATGGCAATTGGCGTGGATAATATCATCACGGATCGCGTGCCGCTTGCAAAGAGAACCTTAAAGCATAAGGACAGTAATGCCGTATCAGATATGGTAAAATATATATTTGAGCAGTAAAAAAATTATCAATACTATGGAAATTGAGAAAAGAATGTGCTATAACAGAAACTATGAATATTATTTTTTTGCGAAATAGAAACTGAAAGGATGAATAGTTATGGAGAAGAAAAATATTGACTGGTCAAGTATCGGTTTTGGTTATATCAAAACGGATAAAAGATATGTATCAAATTATAAGAATGGTGCATGGGATGAAGGAACATTAACAGATGATGCAAACATTGTATTAAGTGAGTGTGCAGGTGTTCTTCAGTATGCCCAGACAGTATTTGAAGGATTAAAGGCATATACAACAGAAGATGGCAGAATCGTATGTTTCCGTCCTGATCTGAACGCAAGCAGAATGGCAGATTCAGCAAAGAGACTTGAGATGCCTGCATTCCCGGAAGATAGATTTGTAAAGGCAGTAGAAGAGACAGTAAGAGCAAATGCTGCTTATGTTCCACCTTATGGTTCAGGTGCAACTCTTTACATCAGACCATATATGTTTGGTTCAAATCCTGTAATCGGTGTTAAGCCGGCAGATGAGTATCAGTTCAGAATGTTCTGTAC
Organism: Clostridium sp. AF17-21AC; assembly: GCF_003461365.1. NCBI lineage: Bacteria > Bacillati > Bacillota > Clostridia > Eubacteriales > Clostridiaceae > Clostridium > Clostridium sp. AF17-21AC. The sequence continues at coordinate 93,468 of NZ_QTWY01000008.1, read as the reverse complement.
ACCAGTAGGTCCTTACTTTAAGGGCGGTGCAAAGCCAATTACGATCAAGGTTTCAGATTTTGACCGTGCAGCACCTCATGGAACGGGTCATATCAAGGCTGGTTTGAACTATGCAATGAGCCTTCATGCAATTGTTACAGCTCATCAGGAAGGTTATGATGAGAACATGTACTTAGATGCAGCAACCAGAACAAAGGTAGAAGAGACAGGTGGAGCAAACTTCATCTTCGTAACAAAGGATGGAACAGTTGTAACCCCTAAGTCAAACAGTATCCTTCCATCAATCACAAGACGTTCACTTATGGTAGTTGCTGAGAAGTACCTCGGACTGAAAGTAGAGCACAGAGAAGTATACTTCGATGAGGTAAAAGATTTTGCAGAGTGTGGTCTGTGTGGTACAGCAGCCGTTATCTCACCGGTAGGTAAGATTGTTGATCATGGCAAAGAAATCTGCTTCCCAAGTGGAATGGAGAAGATGGGACCGGTTATCCAGAAGCTCTATGATACATTAACAGGTATCCAGATGGGTAGGATCGAAGCTCCGGAAGGATGGATCAAAGAGATCAAAGTAGACTAATTATTAAAATAGTTTCTATAAAGAAAGAAAAAAGATATGGCGTAAATTCCTCTGGTGGGATTTGCGTCATATCTTTTTTTAGGCATTTCCATGAAAATCCAGAAGCTCACGAACGTCTACCTCAAGCGCATCTGCAATATTAAACAGCAGATCCAGCGAAACGGATCGAACGATGTTAGGGGCTTCGACGGCGCCCAGATGTTGTCTTGAAATGTCCAGTTTTTCTGCAAGTTGTTCCTGGGTATAGCCCTTATGTTTGCGATAATACGAAATATTATACCCCAGTTCTATATATCGTTTATCATTATGAGTCGCTTCAGCGTGTTTGCTCATATAATCACCTCAACTATGTATTTTATGTAAATTTTTATAAAATATAAATTAGACGTAATATTACATATGATATTAGTTATACGACATATGCCATTTGAAAATATCCGGTTTCCGTTTTCAGGTTAATTATTAAGTCGGATAAAGACGGAAATTTACATAAATATTAAGTTTGTAATTAGCCATATGGTACAAAAATGCCCTTAAAAACAATAAAATGCGTATGTTTTATATACATTTATACGAAAATGACCTGAAAATTGCTTTTAATCTTGATATTTAATATACGACAATATATACTTCTATATTGTGAAATGTCACAAAATAAATAACAAAGAAAAAGGATGCCATAAGGGATGGTATCCGGAAAATGAACTGTAAAAAAAGGAATGAACAGTTCAGAATGAAGAATGGAGGTAAACTATGAAAAAGGATTTTTTCAAACGTGGAACAGCATTGGCGCTAAGTGCGGCAATGGCGATTAGTTTATTGCCGGTCATAAGCCCACTTTCAAAAGTTGACGCTGCGACAACTGAAACCGGAAAAACGATTTTAGGTATCGGCGTTTCAGGAATTGGGAATCCATATGGATCTCATAATGGTGACAAGTTGAGTACAACAGCTTCCTGGAAGGGAAGTTATGTGTACTATGGTAAGTATGATGGGGAACCGATCAAGTATCGTGTATTAGATACAGAAAGCCGGTATTCATTTTCTACTGGTGCTTCCAGTATGCTGCTTCAGACAGATAAAGTGGTCGGACCGCAGGTATACTCCTATACTTTTGCAGGTAAGACGACATCTACAGAGCAGTATTCCTATGCTGACAGTTCATTAGTTAAATGGATGAATGAAACCGGTTATAAAAAAATGACCTGTTCTATTACAAATAAAGAGATGCCTTATTTTTTAACTGGATTTTCTTCAGTTGAATTGAATGGAATCCTGGCAAGTACAAAAGCATCAAAAAACAGCAGTGATGGCGGCTTAAATTTTGCTGCAGGCGGTTCTGAATATATATATACACCGTTAAATAAGGACAAGGTGTTTGCGCTTGATGCTTCCGAATACAGAAATACACATTATGGATATCCTGATACAGCGAACAAGGCAAAGCAGAGAGAACAGAATGTGAATAAAACACTGTATGGATATTTTATAAGATCTACTGCTAAGAATTCCGGACGCTCAGGTGCAATGGGTGTTCAGGTAAAAGATGGTGTTGAACTTTGCTTCCAGGGACCACTGGCATCTACACCGGCGTTTAACTTGAATAAAAATAATGTATTATTTACATCACTGGTATCCGGTACAGCCGGTCAATATGGAGCAGCATATAAGTTTACAATACTGGATCCGTCAATGGAGCTTTCTGTAGGAGGTTCTGTTGATCGAACCGGTAATGTTGTAACAGTGCCATATTCCGTGGCAGGAGAAGCGGGAAATCAGATATCATATCTGGTAACAGACAAAGCATATAATGCATCAGGTGTAAAAGTGCTTGCATATGGAAAAGCAGCAACAGCATCTATGGCAGGAGATGTAAGATTAAATCTTGCATCTATAGCAGCGAAGATTGGGAATAGCTGTACCGTTGATCGTTTAGTAAACAATTATAAAATTTATCTGGTTGTTGAAACAATAAGAAAGGATATAGCATCGACATCTGATATTGATGAGAGCCTGTTTACAGATTATGCAAGTAAGCCTGTTCAGGTATCTATTCCAAAAGCGGAAAATGAACCAGATGTAGATCCAGACGGTCCGATCATTGATCCGGATCCAAAGCCAGATCCAACAGAAAAATGGAAAGGAAATTATGTCTGGTTTGGTTCTTATAAGGGCGAACCATTAAAGTTCCGTGTACTTGATACAGATTCCGGAGCAGATTTTAATACTGGCAACAGTTATCTGCTTGAATATGATTCAACCATTAACCACAAATATAATAGTGAAGATACAAATAATAATGTATTTAAGAATGAATGGATGAATGATGACAGTACCGGTTTCCTGGAGACATTTACATCGGTAGAAAAGAGCACAATTGCATCCAGTACAAAGACAGGCGTATCTGCAACAGATGGTGCAGGACTTGCCGGTAAATTATCAGATAAAACACAGTTGAAGGATACCAAGGTTTTTGCATTGAGTGTGGGAGAGGCTACGAATACCAGCTATGGATATCCGGATACGATCCAGGCTTCTATGCAGAGAGTAAAGGGAACCGGTTATAATTTAAGAAGTACTTATACTCCGCCTAATTATCATATAGTGGGAAGTTATGTTACATCAGATGGACAATTGGACAATGTATACGATTTTCAATGTAGAACATCACCGGCTATGAACATCAACAAGGATGCAGTTCTGTTTACGAATCTTGTAGCAGGCAAGGCTGGAACTTATGGTGCAGAATATAAGCTGACACTTTTAGATGATGGAATGACAACAGCAGTTACAGAGACTCCTTCCATGTCCGGTAATGTGGTTACAATTCCGTATAAGATCAGTGGAACCAATAAGAAGAGTGTAAATCAGCTTTCATATCTTGTAACAGATAAGAATTATAATGCAAAGAATGCAAATATCTTGGCATATGGAAAGCTGGAGGATGTAGCAGCAGCTACATTGTCAGGCACAACAAAACTTAATCTTGCAGCAGTTGTTAACAAGATTGGCAAGGCTGGAATAACAACAGAAAATATTTTTGACAAATATAAAGTTTATATTGTTGCAGAAAAAATCAATGTGGATGATCTTACAACGGTGGGTATTGATGAAGGTTTATACACAAATTATGCAAGTGAGCCGACATCTGTTTCAAAGCCTGTTAATACATCCGATGAAAATCTGAAACGTGTAGAAACACCGACCGTAACAGTGTCATCGGACAAGAAGACATTTACTCTTGCTACAAAGACAGCAGGTGCAACCATTTATTACACAACAGATGGAAGTGATCCAGGCAGCAAGAATGGAACCAAGTATACAGGAGCATTGTCAGTTAAGGATAATGTAGGAAAGAAGATTACCATGATCGCTGTAAAATCTGGAATGAAGGACAGCTATATTGCGTACTTCACAGTGAAGGAGCAGCTGGATCCACCAGTGATCGTAATCAAACAGGTTGATAAGCCAACTGCAAAACTGACAGATGATAAGAGTGCAGTAATCCTTTCTACAACTACAGAGGGTGCAGATATCTATTATACAACAGACGGAACAACTCCAAGCAAGACACACGGTAAGAAATATATAGGACCATTTTCTGTACTAGGAGCAGATGGTAAGCAGATTAAAACAGTAAAGGCGGTTGGTGTTAAGGCTAACATGAAAGACAGTGATGTTCGGGAATATGCGGTAGAATCATTGGAGCCTGGCAAACCATTTGGAGGGGATGAAGCTCAGGTTGGTAAGCCATCCGTTAAGGTTTCCGATGATGGCACATCACTGATCATCACAGCAGATCCGAAGGATGCAGATATTTACTATACAACAGATGGATCAACACCAAGCAAGAAGAACGGAACCAAATATACAGGGTCAATTCCTGCAACAGATAAGAATGGAAAGACGATTGATACGATTAAGGTTATTGGTGTAAAAGATAACATGAAGGACAGTGATATTGCAACTGTCAAGGTAGCAGATCTGAAGACCCAGAAGCCAACGATCGCAGCAAGCAGTGACAAAAAGACAATTACTGTTTCAGCAGTAAAGGGTGCAACGATCTACTACACAACAGATGGAAGCACACCAAGCAAGAAGAATGGCAAGAAGTATACAGGCCCGATTGATGCAGCTTCTGTTGCCGGTAAGACAATTAAGGCAATTGCATCTCTTCCGGGTAAGTTAAACAGTGATGTGGTATCAGCAGAAGTAAGCAAACTGATTCCGTCTACACCTGTAAATCCTGTTAAGGAACAGGTTGCAGCACCAACAGGAACACGTTCTAAGGATAACAATACATTTACCCTTGCAACAAAGACAGCAGGTGCAACGATCTACTATACAACAAATGGAAGTTACCCAACAACCAAGTATGGTACAAAGTATACAAAGCCACTTACAATTAAGAAGAATTCCACAACTACGATCACAGCGATCGCAGTTAAGAATGGTATGGAAGACAGTGATGCAGTACAGTTTGTTGTAATCCGTCTTTCAGATGGAAAAGTAACCGTTAGTAAAGAAGAAGTAACACAGCCGGGACCAAAGCCAGGTACAAAAGAAGCCGATAAGTGGATTTCAAGCGACAAGGTAGACAAGTATACCAAGGGACAGCTTACAGGCAGAGCTTCTGCTACAACAAGCAAGGTGACCTTACGTTGGGAACGTCTGAAAGAGGCTGATGGATACATCATCTACGGTAACTATTGCAATAAGAAGAATAAGATTTACAAATATAAGAAGATCAAGACTGTTTCTGCAAGTAAGTTAAAGGGTAAGAAGAACATTAGCTATACACTTACAAAGCTTGCAGGCGGTAAGAAGTTCAAGAAGAATACATTCTATAAATTTAAGGTTATTGCTTATAAGAATGTAAGAAATTCCAAGACTGGAAAGATAGAAAAGAGAATGATCGGCAAGTCCTTCCAGTTACATACAATAACTGCAACAAAGAAATACAAGTACAACAACCCGATCGGTGTTACTGTAAAGAACACAAAGGGTAAGACGGTTTCAAAGGTTACAGTTAAAAAGCGCAAATCCGTTTATCTTGATGCAACAGTCAAGATGGCTAAGAATAAGAAACTGAAAGTTCACTGTGAGAAGGTTCGTTGGATCTCAACAAATAGCAAGATCGCAACTGTTTCACAGGGAGGCAGAATCAAGGGTAAGAAGAAAGGTACATGTTATGTATATGCACTTGCTCAGAATGGTGCCCGTAAGAAACTGAAGATTACAGTAAAATAAAGCCCCAATATATTATGTATTAAATATACAAGGAGACTCGTCTGTCCAAGTTGGCAGACGGGTCTTTTTTCATTCATTTTTTATGGGAATTTAATTGACTTTTATATATGTAGTGATAGAATACCTCTACATGCGAAAATTATAGAGAGGTGAAACTATGCAGATAATTAAGAATTTGAAGCCATATTGGAAATCGGTTCTGATCATTGTTCTGTTATTGATCGTTCAGGCATATTGTGATCTGGCATTACCGGATTATACGTCGAAGCTGATCGATACCGGTATCCAGAATTACGGCATTGATCATTGCAGTCCGTTGCAGATTCCGGAAAAAGCGTATACCATTATTAAAGGGTTTATGGATGAAGATGATGTGACGGTGTGGGAAAAGTATTATGAGCAGTCGGATGATGGCATATACCATATGACAGATGACGGCAAGGATCATATAGATGAGATCGATCAGGCGTGTATGGAGCCGATGATGATGTATTATTATCCATATACGATGGTGGATTCGGATGAAGATAATCAGTTAAAGCAGATGCTTGCAGCAAGCGGTATGACATTGGACGAGCTGCCGCCTGAGATGTGGAGTCAGATGGGAACGCAGATGAAGCAGATGATCGATTCCATGCGTGACAGTATGGGGGATGATATGATGATGTCATCTGCCATTACCTGTACAAGAACCTGTTATGACAGTATGGATTATAATTATAAGGATATCCAGATGTCCTATCTGAAACGTGTCGGTGTAGAGATGATTCTTATGACATTGTTAATGGTTGCATCGGCGATACTTACCGGTCTGGTAGCCGCAAGAGTAGCTGCAGGTGTGGGCTGTGATCTGCGAGAAAGCATTTTCAAACGGGTTATTTCATTCTCGGATGCAGAGATCAACCGGTTCTCGACTGCATCCCTGATCACGCGTTCGACAAATGACGTTCAACAGATCCAGATGGTTACGGTTATGCTGCTCCGTATGGTTTTATATGCACCGGTTCTGGCAGTTGGCGGTATCATAAAGGTTGTAGAGAGCGGCGCCAGCATGGGATGGGTGATCGTAGTTGCGGTAGCAGGCATCCTGGTTGTTCTCGGAGTGTTAATGGCAATTGCACTTCCAAAGTTCAAGATCATGCAGGATCTGGTTGACCGTGTTAATCTTGTGTCCAGAGAGATCCTGACCGGTATTCCGGTTATCCGGGCATTTGGCAGAGAGAAGTTCGAAGAAGAACGTTTTGATAAGGCGAATAAGGATCTGACAAAGACATCATTATTTGTAAACCGTGTAATGACATTTATGATGCCGGTTCTGATGTTTATTATGTATGCGGTTACGATCCTGATCGAGTGGGTTGCGGCTCACAGAATCGATTCGGGTGAGCTTCAGGTTGGATCCATGACAGCGTTTATTACTTATACGATGATGATCATTATGTCCTTCTTAATGATCGGTATGTTATCCGTTATGCTTCCAAGGGCAGGCGTGGCAGCAGACCGAATCAAGGAAGTTATTGATACAGAGAGTACGATCTGTGACAAGCCGGATTGTAAGAAGTTAGAAGCTGTAAAGGGTGTTGTCCGTTACGAACATGTAAGCTTCGCATATCCGGGAGCGGATGAAGATGTTCTGACAGATCTTGATTTTGAAGCAAGACCGGGCGAGACGACAGCGATTATAGGAAGTACCGGTTGCGGTAAATCTTCCCTGGTGCAGCTTATGCCAAGATTCTATGATGTCACAGGTGGTAAGATCACGATCGACGGAACGGATATCCGGGATGTATCAATTGAGAGCCTTCGGGAGAATATCGGTTATGTGCCGCAGAAGGGTGTGCTGTTCTCCGGCACGATCGCATCTAATATCCGGTTTGGTGCAGAGGATGCAAGCGATGAACAGATGAAGAAAGCGGCAGCGATCGCACAGGCAACAGATTTCATTGAGGAAAAGGATAAACAGTATGACAGCAGCATTTCACAGGGTGGTACAAATGTTTCCGGCGGTCAGAAGCAGAGACTTGCGATCGCCAGAGCAGTAGCCCGGAATGCAAAGATCTATATATTTGACGACAGCTTCTCCGCTCTTGATTTCAAGACGGATGTAGCAGTCAGAAAAGCACTACGTGAAGACATGACAGACAGTACGGTATTCATCGTTGCCCAGCGTGTCAGCACGATCTTACATGCAGACCAGATCCTGGTACTGGATGAAGGAAAGATCGTAGGCAAGGGTACACACAAAGAGCTGATGGAGAATTGTCCGGTATATGAGCAGATTGCCCGTTCGCAGTTATCTGAAAAAGAGATTGCGGCGAGCATAGCGTAAGAACTCAGGAAAGGAAGGTAACAGACATGGAAGAAAACAGACCAAGACGTGGTGGACGACATATGGGACCTCCTGGAATGGGAGGCGGCGAGAAAGCAAAGGATTTTAAAGGAACCATATCGAAGCTGGTTCGTTATTCAAGAAAATATCTGCCGGCAGTGATCGTGGTCATGGTCATTGCGGTGTTCAGTACAGTATTCAATGTTGTCTGCCCGAAGGTACTCGGTAAGGCAACGACAGCATTATCAGAAGGCATTATGCGGAAGATAAATGGAATCGGCGGAATCGATTTCACCTATATCGGTAAGATTCTCCTGTTCTGTCTGGGATTGTATCTGTTAAGTGTATTATTTAACTTTACACAGGGTATCATCATGACAGGTGTAACCCAGAAGCTATGTTACAAGATGCGTAAGGATGTATCTGAGAAGATCAACCGTATGCCACTTAAGTATTTTGAATCCAGAACCTATGGTGAGGTATTATCCCGTATTACAAATGATATTGATACGATGGGAAACGGATTAAATCAGAGTATCACACAGCTTATTACTTCGGTATCGACTGTTATCGGTGTATTTATCATGATGCTTACGATCAGCCCGCTTATGACGATGATCGCAATTATCATCCTGCCGATCAGTGTGGCATTAATGGGTATCATCATTAAGAAGTCACAGCGTTTCTTCAAACAGCAACAGGAGTATGTCGGACATATCAACGGACAGGTTGAAGAAGTTTATGGCGGACATACGGTAATCAAAGCATTTAACAAAGAGGAAACAACCTTAAAGGAATTCCATGAGACAAATGAAGTCTTATACAAATCCGCATGGAAAGCCCAGTTCTTTTCCGGTCTGATGCAGCCGGTTATGATGTTTGTCGGTAATCTCGGATATGTAGGCGTAGCTATTTCTGGTGCGGCTCTTGCCATTCGTGGTACGATCACGATCGGTGATATTCAGGCATTTATCCAGTATGTGAAGAATTTTACACAGCCGATCCAGCAGGTAGCACAGGTTACAAATATGATGCAGCAGATGGCAGCAGCGGCGGAACGTGTATTTGAACTGTTAGAGGAAGAAGAGGAGGTTCAGGTTGTTGAGCATCCTGCTTCTGTCGAGGATATAAAGGGTGAAGTAGATTTCCGTCATGTAAAGTTCGGATACGATCCTGAGAAGATCATTATACATGATTTCAGTGTTCATGTTGATCCGGGCAAACAGGTAGCGATCGTTGGCCCGACCGGAGCAGGTAAGACCACTATGGTTAAGCTGCTGATGCGGTTCTATGATGTAAATGAAGGAGCCATCCTGTTAGATGGTCACAATGTTAAAGAATATAATCGAAGAGAGCTTCGTGATGCTCTCGGTATGGTTCTTCAGGAAACATGGCTGTTTAAGGGGACGATCATGGAGAATATCCGTTATGGAAGACTGGATGCGACGGATGAGGAAGTAATTGCGGCAGCAAAGGCAGCTCATGCACATCGATTTATCTCGGCACTTCCGGGTGGTTATCAGATGGAACTGAATGAGGAAGTGACGAATATTTCACAGGGACAGAAACAGCTTCTTACGATTGCAAGAGCAATTCTTGCAAATAATCCGGTTCTGATCCTGGATGAAGCGACATCTTCCGTTGATACCAGAACAGAACACAGCATTCAGCGTGCAATGGATAATCTGATGAAGGGCAGAACAAGCTTTGTTATTGCTCACCGGTTATCGACGATCAAAAATGCAGATATCATTCTGGTCATGAAGGATGGCGATATCATTGAACAGGGTAACCATGAGGAACTGATGGCACAGAACGGATTTTATGCAGAGCTATATAATTCACAGTTTGAACAGGTATCTTAGTGCAGTATATAAGATATAAAAACAGAATATGAACAAGTACAGAACAGTCCTGTTTTTCTTATTTGATTACAAGAACTTCTCTTATTCGGATAAGAACAGGACTGTTTTTACTTTACAGGACTGTTATTTATAATATGACAAATAATATTTTTTTATGTGATACTATGTCGAAATTGTATAAAATGCACAGAAAATAACGCGGTGTAAACTTTTTTTAGTCATTTTTATATACTTTTCTGCTTAATTATGCTAAACTGAAAAAGGATTTTGTATTTTAGAGGGGAGTATATATGGAGCGCAGAAGAATTGGAGTTATTATCGCACAGGCAGAAGAGAATTCACAGAGTCTGTTTATGAAAGGATTAATGGAGGAGGCATATGTCTATGGATATGATATATGTGTATTTTCCATGTACTTAAGATTTCAGGATACGCTGTATAGACAGATTGGGGATTCGAATATTTATAATCTGATTCAATGGGATGCATTTGATGCGATCATTGTTCTTCCGGATACCATTCAGGCAACCGATATAGCAACCTGGTTAGAAGACAAAATTCACGAGGTATTCTCAGGAGTTGTTCTTTTCGTAGATAAGGACAGTCGTTATTTCCCGACTGTAAAGATAAATCATTATAAACCATATAAGAAATTGATCGATCATTTGATCGAGGTTCATCATTATTCCGATATTATGTTTTTAGATGGGTGGAAGAATCATGTTCATTCCATACAGAGAGAACAGGCATATAGAGACAGTCTGACGGAGCATGGAATTCCGGTTGATCCGAATAATATTTATTATGGCAATTACTGGTATGATTCCGGCAAAGAGGTTGTGAAGCTGATATTGGATTCCAGAGAGAAACTTCCGGAGGCGATCGCATGTGCAAATGACTGTATGGCGATCGGGGTAGCGGCGGAATTATTCAGTAATCATATTCATGTACCGGAGCAGGTAGCAGTGATCGGTTACGATTCTACCGAAGAAGGGAAAAACCTGAAATGCAAGTTAACATCCGCTGATATTCCGGCCAGAGAATGCGGCAGATATTGTGCGAAGTATATCCATGCATCCTTTGAGAAAGAACCGATACCGGAATTTGAATCAGAATCTGTGATCTTTCAGGGGACAAGCTGCGGATGCGAAGGAAAAATACAGTCGGAAAAACATTTTGATGAAAAAGAGAATTTCTGGAATACGGATCATGCGAAGACGGGATACTCTTCTTATTATAACAAGTTTATGGAGGATTTGTTATCTGAACGGGATCACAGAGGTTTTTTCAATACGATATTTCAGCATGTATATCAGGTGCGGCCATTCCATTCGCTTAGTATATGCATGAATGATTACTGGAATTCATCGGAGGTTATGACCAGTGAGGATGCACTGCGCTCTAACGGCTATACGGATAAGATATATCGTATCATAAAATGTGGACCGAGTGAACACACAGACAATCGTATCAGCTTTGATGATATATTTGAAATGAAAGAGATGATACCGGAACTATCTGAGCAAAGAGAATATCCGGAGACATTTTTCTTTACACCATTGTATTTTGATAACCGAAGCTTTGGTTATGCGGTTATTGGTTTTACAGATATAGAAGCACAGTTTACAGAGGTTTACAGAAACTGGTTAAAGAGTATTATGCAGAGTATGGAAGCATTTTATCGTCAGAATGGTCTGCGGGAGTTGCTGCGCCAGATGGAAGCAACACAGATTCGTGATGCAATGACCGGTTTGTATAATTATAAGGGCTTCTTACAGAAGGGAAATGAACTTTGCGAGAATGCGACATTTGATGGTAAATCAATAGCAGTGATCGCGATTGATATTAATAAATTAAAGGATATCAATGCAGGCTATGGAAGAAAAGCAGGGGATGCTGCTATTTTGAAATTGGCACAGTTGATATCGGAAAGTCAGGATGATGATGCTATATGTGCCCGTATCAGTAATGATGAATTTGTTGTTGCGTTCCCGGTTGAAGCATCCGATGAAACATGTGGAGAGGCGTTTATCAAACGTCTGTCGGATAAGATAAAACAGTATAATGAATTGCGTAAAGAGGCATATGAGCTTGAAATCTGCACGGGTATCCGCTGCGATATGATCTCCGGTTCGGAAGCCCTGGATCATCTGATCAATGAAACTATCAATGTGAAGAATAATAAGAAAGCCATAGAGCAGGGAAAAGAGGAAAGGGCAGGTGTTCTGACGGATAAACAGAAAGCGGATGACCATCTGATGGAATTTATTCTGGATAATAACCGGTTTGTTTATCATTTCCAACCAATTATCAATGCCAGAACAGGAGATGTTTATGCATATGAGGCCCTGATGCGTGCGGACACAGAGCGTAGGATTTCGCCGCTTGATATGTTGGAAAGTGCAGATCGTCTGAATCGTTTATATGATATAGAAAAAGCGACATTTTTTAATGTAGTTGATTACATAGAGGAACACTATCAGGATTTTGAGGGTAAGAAAGTATTTATTAACAGTATTCCGGGGTATCAGCTGACAGGTAAGGATAAGAAGAAATTAACAGAGATTATGGAACAGCACGCAGGAGAGCTTGTTGTTGAATTTACAGAAGAAACAGAGATGGGGGATGATCAGTTAAAGGAGCTGAAGAACTCCTTTGCAAAGATGAATATTGAGACTGCTATTGATGATTATGGTTCCGGTTATTCCAATGTAAATAATCTGCTTCGGTATATGCCTCGGTTTGTAAAAATCGATCGTATGCTCATGACAGATATACACAAAGATATCCAGAAACAGCATTTTGTAAAGGATATTATAGAATTTGCGCATGATAATGATATTCTGACGTTGGCAGAGGGAATTGAATTGACGCAGGAGCTGAGGGAGGTTATTAAGCTGGGCGTTGATTTGATTCAGGGCTATTATACATCAAGGCCGCAGCCGTATGTTGTGCGTTCAATCGATGAGCGTGTCATGAATGAAATTGTTCAATATAATCAGAGCCTGAATGCCAGACTGTATAAGAAAGAATATGAGACGGATTATAATGATACGGTTTCCATGGTACAGCTTGCTGCTAATAAATATACAAGCATTAAGGTTAAGAAAGCGCGTGGAATCAATAAAAAGATCATAATCAAGGGTTCTGTCGGCTTCCAGCCGAATATATTGATGTCTGTAGAAGATGGATTCCGTGGCACCATCATACTTGAGAATGTCAGTCTTGCGGGAGAACGCGGAATTCCGTGTATTGATATCGGTAAGAAGTGTAATGTAAATCTTCAGATTACCGGAGAAAACGAACTACGTACAGGAGGTATCAGAGTTCCGGACAGTTCAGTGCTTACGGTTGTAGGAGACGGTAATCTGACGATTAATCTGAATTCGGGAAAATACTTTGGCATTGGTAATTCATTGGATGAATATCATGGCGAACTCAACTTCTATCAGGATGGTGGAATCATCATCAATGCAAATGGTATGAAGGGCATTGGTATTGGTTCCGGACTTGGCGGTGTTATCAATATCAAACGCGGACATTATGAGTTTGATATGAAAGGTCAGGAAGGAGCCTGTATCGGATCTGTAAACGGTGATTCCGAATTGTTTATAGAATACTGCGACATGGATATTTATTCCGGTATATCAAACGGTACGATCATTGGATCTGTAAATGGTGATGCAGATATTAAGCTTGAGAATATATCGGCAAAGATTCAGGGGGCAGGTAATGTTATAACCGGTATCGGAACGATTGCTGGTAACAGCTGTATGGTTCGTCTGGAAAATGTAAATATCTCGTCGAATATCCGTGCAAAGGAATGTTATGGCATTGGATGCCGTGCAGGAAGAACGGATATCTATATCGGATATGCAGCAGTTAAAAGCGTGGTACAGGGCAAGTCAGCGGTTGCCTTTGGTAATTCGGTCATGTCTGCCAAGCTGTACTGTTCCAATGCTGATATTGGAACGAATGCCGTTACAGAGTTCAATTCAGATATCGGAGCACTTGAAAAGAATATACAACTGGAGAACGGTCGTGCAGAGTTTGTCCTGAATGGACAGGAGGTCAAACGTCAGATTCTCGCAGCAAGGTTATAAGAGGATATACACAGCCAAAAAGCGAGGGCTGTAAAAAATACACCCCTACAGATTGATTGTGCATATAATAAACAATGACACATTCCGTTTCTACCCGATGAGCATATGTAGTAAATAAAAAAAGACAAAACCGAAATGGTTTTGTCTTTTTCTACGTGCATGAGAGGATTCGAACCCCCGACACCTTGGTCCGTAGCCAAGTGCTCTATCCAGCTGAGCTACATACACACGTTGTTCAACAACAGATAGTATTCTATACCAGTTCTATAAATTTGTCAAACAAAATCTAAGATTTTCTTAAAAATTTTCTGTATTTTTTTCAAGACACAATTTGATCTGTGGCTGAGCACCATCTCCGTAGATCATATTTTTAATCTCCTGCATTTCGAGGTCTGTCTGAGAGATAACATCAGCACAATGTTTTAAGCGACCGGAGATAAGTTCGGGATCGGCGACATCCTTTTTATAACGGAGCTGGTGGTCAAGACTTGCCCAGAAGTCCATCGCGATGGTACGGATCTGAACTTCTACCCGCATATTTCTCGTATGGTCGGCAAAGAAGACAGGAACTTCTATGATCAGATGAAGACTACGGTAACCATTTGGCTTTGGATGGCTGATATAGTCTTTTGCTTCAATCAGAGTAATGTCATTCTGACTGATGAGCTTCTCTGCAACGGCGTAGATGTCATCGATAAAGGAGCAGATAACACGAAGCCCCGCAACATCATTCAAATTATATACGATATTTTCCACGGATACCTGACATCCTCTTGACGACAGCTTTGTTGCGATGCTGACCGGTTTCTTGATTCGGGACTGGATGAATTCAATTGGATTTCGGTTATAGCGGACGCTGAAATCTGTATTTAATACATCCAGCTTGGTCTGAACTTCCTTGATCGCACAGGAGTACATCATCATAAGCTCCTCAAATCGTTTCATGTCTTCTATAAAAGGATTCTGTTCCGGATATAGAAGAGCGTCAATATAGCTTCTGTATATATTTGTATTTGTATTATTATCTTTAGCAGACATATTCATAATCTCCGTTTCTGTTTTAGGCAATCTTTATTTTATCACTTTGCATGAATAGACAAAAAATCATTGTTCATATTATTCTACTACATTTTAAAGGTAGAGTATACTATAAAAACATGATAAAATGAGCATTGCGACGGAATGTGCTTGCACAAGCCGGCATAATGCGAAAAAAACATAGAGCCGACAGGCGATATGATAAAATGAGCATTGCGACGGATGTGCTTGCACAAGCCGGCATAATGCGAAAAAAACATGGAACCGACAGGTGACATGATAAAATGAGCATTGCAACGGATGTGCTTGCACATACCGGCATAATGCGAGAAAGAAGTGAATTATATGAGATATTTGGATCGGCTGATTGCATCAGAGGTTCTTCCGAATGCTTATAAAGAGTGGCGGGGATACCGACAGAAGCTGACAGACTTTATAGAAGAAAATTGTGTGGCCGAAGGAGGACGTAAGCCTGTTCTTGCTATATGGGGAGCAGGACGGTCAAATGACATCGATCTGGCAAGACTTGCAGAGAGATTTAAGCTGGTTTTGATCGACCGGGATGCAGAGGGACTTGCACAGGCGTGTAAGGCCTATGGATTGGAGGAAACAGATGCTATTTGTGTGGATCTTCCTTTCTGGAATGTAGAGCTTGAGACTTATGAAATGTTTGAAGCATTGCTTGCAGAGGGTGAAGAAGCAGAGATCGTGATCGAGCATTTGAAACAGGTTGCATTTGACAACAGCCACAGGGTATTGCCGGAGATTGGACGAAGGTTTGACTACAGCGTCTGCGTAGGACTTCACAGCCAGTTGAATGCGAGATTTGCAGGCCTGTTATATATGTATCGGGAGAATTATGACGAGGAAGAATTGCAGATGATCGAGAATGCGATCCGTGCATTAAACGAAGCTGCGGTTACCCGGACAAATGATGTGATCTATATGCTGACGGAGAAATTAATGGTGTTCGGGTTAGAATGGGCAGTTGTAAATGAATCCGCTATGGATCAGTGGGAGAATCTTGTCCCTGAAGAAATTGAAGGAGCATTGCAGCTTCGTCATGACATCGGAATGCATAAGGATTTTGATATCCGGATTGAAGCGGAGCGGCGGTTGTTCTGGCCATTTGCATGGAAGGAGCGAAAGAAGGGGTATGTGATGGAATTGCTGGCAGTACAGCCTCTTGAATAATAGAGAATTGGGGCTATACGAAGCCGGAACCGAATATTAGCAAATTGAAGTGGAATGAAAAGTAATAGAAAATCGGAATAATTCCATAAAAAACAGGGGTAAAAACGTATAGCGGTTATAGGGAGAGACAAATGACAGACAGAGAATTTGGAAAATATATGTCTGCGATCGCACAGGGAGACAGGGAGAGCCTTCGGGCAGTGTATGACGAATATCTGAAGCTGATCTTTGCGGTGGTCTATGATACGATCCGGCAGAGAGAGGAAGCGGAGGATGTGACATCGGAGTTCTTCATCAAGCTTTATCGGATCGCAGACAGTTATAAGAAGGGAACCGGTCATAAGAGATGGCTTGTGACAATCGCAAAGAATATGGCGATCGATCGGATACGCAAGATCGATCGTGAAATGCTGGTGGATGAAATGCCGGAGCGAAACGAAGGAAAGACGATGGAGAGTCAGATAGTGGAGAACCTGACATTGAAGCAGGCAGTTGCCACGTTAAAGCCGGAGGAGCAGGAGATTCTGGATCTGAAGGTAGTCGGAGGATTTACATTTAAAGAGATCGCGGACATGAAAGGGCGACCGATCGGAACGATCACATGGATCTATAATCAGGCAATACAAAAATTAAGGAGGTGCAGGCTGTGAGAGATGAACAGAATAAGAACAGACAGACGGAAGAAGACAGACTCATAGAAGCTTATCTGAACCGGATCGATGCAGAAGCACCGGATCTGTGGGATCGGATCGATGCAGGACTTGACAGTGAAGCGAAGGATGCAGAAGAAAAACAAAAGAAAACCTCAAAGGTAAAATATGTAATTCCGGTTCTTGCGATCGCAGCGGTTCTTCTGGCCGCAGTGATCGCGACACCGTTGCTGTCTGATTCTAAGCGACATTCGAAAGAAATAAATGCAGGCAGGACAACGGATGTTTCAAATGATGGGCTGGATGCAGCAGAGAATTCAAATATATCCGATCGGGCGGAAGATTATGTGGATGAAACAGCGGATTCCATACCGGAGACAGTACAGAATGAAACTGCCAACAGACCGACACAGAATACAACAGAAGCTATACAGATGAATGGAGCCGGTGGAGATTCGTCCGATGTTCAGGCGGAAGCAGGCCATACAAAGAGTCAGACAGATGCACAGGAAAATGCGGGATGTACAGATCTTCAGGTGTCGGAATCAGCTAATATGGATGCATGGCAGGAAATGAGTAATATAGCAGTTACACTTCAGATCACAGAGATTGTAACAGCAGAGCCGGATGCGGTACAAAAATATGCCGCAAAACTCTTGCAGGTATCTGATGCATCCGGGGAATTAATAACCGGTCAGGACATCGTATTGCAGCCGGAAGAAGCAGAGACATTTTCGGTAGGGGAAGAAGTAACAGGTACACTTCTCCGATATGATTCTGAACGACAGGCATGGATCTTAAGCAGACAGTAGTTGATCTGTAAGAAAAAAATTCCATAAAAAGAGGATACCCATCCGTATCTTAGTCATAAATAGAACAGATAGCTGTAAAATTTCGTTTTTACATTCGACAATTGCTAACGTCAGAGGTGATCAGAGCAGAAATTATGCAGCTATCGGATAGTGACTAAGATAAGGAGGGTATTTTTTATGAGAAAAATCAGACGGATGGTAAGTGTGGTTATGATCTCCTGCATGATGGCGGGCTGTCTTGCAGGCTGCGGAAGTGGGAAAGAAACAGGAGGCACGCATGGAGAACGACAGGGAACGGAAAGCCGGTCAGGTACGGAGCGGGAGAGCATCGCAGAAAGATACAGACAGGAAGCCGTAAAAGAGGAATTTGAAGAAAATATAGCGGAATCCGGACAGTCACAGCAAAATATGGCTGTGCCGGAAGGTATAGAAGAAGAGGCTTGTGATAGTGTGGTTTCGGCTGCCGATACATATAATTCGGTAATGGATAGTGCATCAAATTCTGAATATGTAA
This sequence comes from Clostridium sp. AF17-21AC, assembly GCF_003461365.1. Taxonomy (NCBI): domain Bacteria; kingdom Bacillati; phylum Bacillota; class Clostridia; order Eubacteriales; family Clostridiaceae; genus Clostridium; species Clostridium sp. AF17-21AC. The sequence continues at coordinate 75,136 of NZ_QTWY01000008.1, read as the reverse complement.
AAATCGGATATGGAGAATCCGGTTATGATACCAGAGAGTATGACTATCAGGAAGAACATCGGTTTGTGTCTACTAAAGATTCCCCGCTTTCAACGTTTGCGGCAGACTGTGATACAGCTTCCTACAGCAATATCAGAAGTTATATCGAAGAAGGAACGCTGCCGCCGACAGGAGCAGTCCGGGTCGAAGAAATGATCAATTATTTTGATTATGACTATGTATCAGACCCGGAGGCTGGGAAGAAGTTTGCAGTATATACGGAATATGCGGATTGTCCATGGAATAAAGATACAAAGCTGATGATGGTAGGACTGAATACGGCCGCGATCGATATGAGTGAGAAGAAAGCATCCAATCTGGTATTCCTGATCGATACATCCGGTTCTATGTATGAGGAAAATAAACTGCCGCTGGCACAGAAAGCATTTAAGATGCTGGCGGAGAATCTGGATGAAAATGACAGGATCAGTATTGTTACATATGCGGGTTCAGATACGATTGTTTTAAATGGCGTGGCAGGTTCGGAGGCCTATACGATATGCGAGGCACTGGATTCGCTGGAAGCATCCGGCAGCACAAATGGAAGTGCGGGACTGATCACGGCATATGAGATCGCAGAGCAGCAGTTTATAAAAGACGGAAATAATCGGGTGATCCTTGCGACGGACGGGGATCTGAATGTCGGGCTGACAAGCGAGAGTGATCTGGTAGGATTGATCACTGAGGAGAAGGACAGCGGTATATTCTTGAGTGTTCTGGGATTTGGCTCTGATAATCTGAAAGATAACAAGTTAGAAGCATTGGCAGATCACGGAAACGGTAATTACTCGTATCTGGATTCAGTCTATGAAGCAAAGAAGGTTCTGGTTGATGAAATGGGTGGAACCTTATATACGGTTGCAAAGGATGTCAAATTACAGATTGAATTCAATCCGGAGCAGGTGAAAGGTTATCGGCAGATCGGATATGAGAACCGGACGCTTTCTGCAGAAGATTTTGCAGATGATATGGTGGATGGCGGCGAGGTCGGAGCCGGTCATGTGGTGACTGCACTCTATGAGGTGGTTCCAGTCGATTCGGAATTTGACGTGCCGGAGACAGAGACAAAATATACATCGAAAAAGCAGAGTACAGATTATTCCGGCGAACTGGCAACCGTGAATATCCGTTACAAAGAGCCGGATGGAGATAAGAGCACACTGGAAACAGCCGTTATAAAGGCAGAAAGCGTTCAAAAGGGAATGTCTCATGACCTGAGCTTTGCATCGGCGGTTGCGGCATATGGAATGCTGCTTACGGACAGCACATATAAAGGAACAGCGACGTATAAGATGGCGGAAGAACTTGCGGAAGCAGGAATCACGGTTGAGATAAATGAAAGGGACATGGCTCAGGCAAGCAACGATCAGTTATACCGGAGCCAATTCCTTGAACTGGTGCGGAAGACGGAGAAGTTATCTCAACGTGAACCTGAGGCACAGATGTGGCAGTGCGATTAACAGACGGCTGGTTATTTATACTCGAAATTCATAATAAATATAAGCCGTAAAAGGTGTATTTTTTCTCTGATATATGCTTTTTTATTTTTAAACGTATAGAAGCACTTCCCTTTTATTGATAATTCTTGTATAATAAAGCATTAGAGTTGCCAAAAGGCAAATATTAGAAATGACAGGAAGGATAAATTAATGGGTGAAAAAAAGATAATGCTCGGTAATGCAGCGATCGCCAGAGGCGCATATGAAGCCGGTGTAAAGGTATCAGCAGCATATCCGGGTACTCCAAGTACAGAGATCAGTGAGAATATTGTAAAATATCCTGAAATATATGCAGAATGGTCTCCAAATGAAAAAGTTGCAACAGAGGTTGCGATCGGAGCATCATTTGCTGGTGTCCGTTCAATCGTATCAATGAAGCATGTAGGTGTGAATGTAGCTTCAGATCCATTATTTACAGCAGCATATACCGGTGTAAAGGGTGGTATGGTTTTAGTAGCAGCCGATGATCCGGGTATGTATTCATCGCAGAATGAACAGGATTCCAGACTGGTAGCAAGGACAGCGATGATTCCGGTGTTTGAACCATCTGACAGTATGGAAGCAAAGGAGTTCACAAAGTACGCATTTGAATGCAGCGAGAAGTACGATACTCCGATCATGCTCCGTACAACAACCAGACTGGCACATTCACAGGGCGTTGTTGAATTAAATGACAGAGTAGAAGTAGAAGACAAGCCATACGAGAGAGACATTAAGAAGATGGTTATGATGCCGGGTAATGCGATCCCTCGTCATGTATTTGTAGAACAGAGATTAAAGGACATGGCAGCAGACGGTGCGGATATGCCGATCAATCGTGTAGAGATGAATGATACCAGCGTTGGTGTTATCACCAGTGGTATTCCATATCAGTACGTAAAGGAAGCAATGCCAAATGCCTCCGTATTAAAGCTTGGTATGGTAAATCCGCTTCCTAGAAAGTTGATCGAAGACTTTGCGGCAAAGGTTGATAAGCTGTATGTTATTGAGGAGTTAGAGCCTCATATCGAGACACAGGTAAGAGCCTGGGGCATCGATGCAGTAGGTAAGGAGCTTTTGACCGTTCAGGGTGAATACAGTGCAAATATGTTAAGGGAGAAGATCCTCGGCGAGAAGGTTGAGCAGGAAGAACCTGCAAAGGTTGCACCTAGACCACCTATCCTTTGTCCGGGATGCCCGCATAGAAGTGTATTTTCAGTATTAAACGAACTGAAGATCCACGCAGCAGGAGATATCGGATGCTATACACTGGGAGCAGTTGCGCCGCTTAGCGTAATTGATACAACCGTATGTATGGGATCTTCCATTTCCACCTTACATGGTATGGAAAAGGCAAAAGGAAAAGATTATATTAAGAATTGGGTTGCGGTTATCGGTGATTCCACATTTATGCATACAGGTGTAAACTCTCTGATGAATATGGTTTACAACAAGGGCACAGGAACCGTTATCATCCTTGATAACTCAACAACCGGCATGACAGGTCATCAGGATCATGCAGCGACCGGTAAGACCTTGCAGGGTGAACCTACATATGCGATCAACATTTATAAATTGTGTAAGGCGATCGGTATTGACAGTGTACATGAGATCAATGCATTTGACATTGACGGTTTAAAGAAGCTGATCAAAGAGGAAGTTGCAAAGGATGAGATCTCTGTTATTATCACCAAGTCTCCTTGTGTTCTTTTAAAGACAACCAAGGTAACAGGTGTATGCAGAGCTATCCCGGAGAAATGTAAGAAGTGCGGTATGTGCTTAAAGCCGGGATGTCCGGCAGTTATCAAGCAGCCGGATGGAACGATCCAGATCGATGAGACCATGTGTAATGGTTGCGGACTGTGTATGAAGCGTTGTAAGTTTGATGCGATCGAAAAGGAGGAATTCTAATGGCTGTAAAGAATATTATGATAGTTGGTGTCGGTGGACAGGGAACTCTTCTTACAAGCCGTATCCTCGGTGGTATTACGACAGCAGCAGGTTATGATGTAAAGCTCTCCGAGGTTCATGGTATGAGCCAGAGAGGCGGTAGTGTTGTTACATATGTAAGATATGGTGAGAAGGTTGCGGAACCGATTGTAGAAGAAGGTCATGCAGATGTTCTGATCGCATTTGAGAAGCTGGAAGCTATGCGTTATGCTCATTTTCTGAAGAAGGATGGCGTAATTATTGCAAATGATCAGAGAATCGATCCGATCACGGTTGTAACCGGTCAGGCAGAATATCCGGATCACATCTTAGAGACATTATCAGAGAAGCATAAGGTGATCTCGATCGATGCGATGGCAGAGGCAAAGAAGCTGGGCAATCCAAAGGTATTCAATACGATCATAATCGGTGTTGCCGCAAAGCATATGGATTTTGACCATGACAAATGGGTTGAGGTCATCAAGGCAACAGTTCCTCCAAAGACTGTTGAGATGAATCTGAAAGCATTTGAAGTTGGTTATGCATTATAATAAAAAATATAGATACAGATCAAACCAAGGATGCCTCCTGTTCAAAAGACAGGAGGTATCTTTGTGTCAGCTGGCGTTTGTATAGTAAATGTCGCTGACTACTTTAACCGGAAGATACGAAAATCAACCTGATTAATGAGAAAAATCCAACGTCAAAATTGGTAAATGTTACATTATGTATAGGTTTTCATCTGTAAAATGTGTTTTTTTAGGTATTTTTGACAAAAAAGAGTGGACGATACAGAGGATATAGTGTAAAATCATCTATGTGAGTGTTTTCACATGGGAAAGGAAAACTGAGGGCTATTTAAGGAGAATTCGTGATGAACGATACAATCACTGTTAATATCAGCAAAAAATGGCAGATGTTGTTATGGAAGGTATTTCTGACGTTAGCGTGTATATTCATGGTTGTTGAATTGATCATGTGTATGACGAATATAGGAAATGATAAGGCAGATCTCGGGATGTCCGGTGGAGCATATATTACATTATATGTTGTAGTGCCATTTCTGATATATGCAGCAGCATTGACAGGAACGCTGGTCGCTTTAAAGAAGAATAAATTAACCGATAATGGTGCAGACTGGCTGGTTTCCCTGATGATGTTTACAGTGTTGGCAGTACCTGCATTTGAACATTACAATTCGATCATTCTGGTGCTGATGCCAACGATCGCTATCGTGATCACGGCTATCTTTGCGAATCAGAATATTACGATCGTGATCGCACTTCTTGCATCGGCAAGTCTTATCATCAATGAGATTCATCTGCATCATTTATATGACTGGACACAGATGCGGTTCAGTGGATATGTTGTTACATCATTTGTATTGGTATTTATACTGACCTTTGTAACGTGCTTACTGAATATGCATACGAAGGAACTGATGGAATCCATCGGCAATTTCACAGTTCGTCAGATGAGTCTTATGACAGAGCTTCGTAAAGATCCGCTGACAGGATTATATAACAGACGTTCCTTTGAGGAGAGTCTGGAGAAAGAAATCCTGCAGACCGAGGAGACCGGTGAGAAAGCATATATTGCGATCTTTGATATCGACCATTTCAAGAATGTAAATGATACATACGGACACAGCAATGGTGATGTGGTTATCAAGGCTCTTTGTAAGATGCTGAAGGAGAAATCAAAAGACTATGGTCTTGCATTCCGTTACGGTGGAGAGGAATTTGTTATATTGTTCAGCAACATTGAACTGCCAAAGGTGATCAATGTCGTAGAGGATGTAAGAACAGAATTCCGATGCTACTACTTCCAGTTCATGAATAACAGTGGAATCACCTGTAGCTGTGGTGTTGCGGAATATTCCAAAGGAGAGAGTGCAAAGGCATGGTTCAATCGGGCAGATAATTCGCTGTATCAGGCGAAGGAAGCCGGACGTAACCGTACGGTTGTAAGTGAATAAGATAATTAAAAAGATGCAATCCGTAATTTAAAAAATGATATCAAAAAAACAGAGAAATTGGTACTATAAGTATACCGGTTTCTCTATTTTTTTGCGAATTTTCAAGTTGGTATAAAAAAATATAAAATTGGTATTGCAAAACCAGTTGATAGGTGGTATATTATATTTACAAAGTGGTTCACAAAAAGAACCACAAAAGGAGATGGAAAATGAAGAAGGATATGGAATATTATATTCAGGTTTCCGGTCGTATTATGAAAGATAATCTTGATAAGAGAAAGTCTCTTACCAAAAAGATATGCGACTGGTATCTGGATCAGGACAAAGAAGATATATGTCTGATCGCATCCGGATCGTCCCTGAATGCAGCATATGCAGCTCGACCGTTTCTTTTAAAATACAGTAAATTCGATATCAGTGTATTAAGTACAGTGGAATATCTGGATGTTTACCGGGAGAGAGAAAAGAACCGGTTTACGATTTTAATATCCCAGAGTGGCTGCAGTACAAACATAATAGAAATTATGAAGGAGCTAAATAAGGAGCATCAACCATTTGTTTTGTTAACCGGGAATGAAAATGGCAGTGCAAGCAGATACACGGATCGTCTTGTGGAGTATGGAGTTGGAAATGAAACCATTGATTATGTAACGCTTGGATATTCTACTTTGATCGAGTTCCTCATGCTTATGATATTGGAGATAGGTTTTCAAAAAAGAGAAATTAGTGATCAGAAATATGAAACTGCAGTAAGCCAGATCCGGAATGCTTGTGAAATGCAGGAGCTTTGCCTGATGCAGGCGAAAGAATTGGTACAAAAACGATATCAGGATCTGTTGTGTATGGAAAAAGCAATACTGGTCGGCGATGGAGCCAATCTGGCAACGGTCAGAGAGGGAGCGTTGAAATTTCAGGAAACTCTGAAAGTTCCGACGGTATATTATGAAAGCGAAGAATTTATACATGGACCGGATATGCAGCTTACTCCGGATTATTCGGTTTTCTTTATAGATTGTGGTAAAACCTCTGATCGACTGTATGATATTTATAAAGCAACATTGTTGATCACGGAGCACTGCTATATGATTACGGATCAGGTTCACGATAAACGAGATGGACAGATTCGGATACCATGCCGGCTTCCGGCAGAGATCACACCGTTATATACAGCTGCATTGTTTCAATATATAGCGGCTCATGTAACAAAGGAAAAAAATAATTTTACTTGTCATCCGCTGTTTTCCCGGATGGAACAGGCTGTTTCGCCAAAAACAGAAGACTATGACAGGATTATGAAAGAAAAGCTTGAAAGGAGCAGAAGGGAGGAGAACGGATGAGAAAATATGTTTTAGCAACACACGGAAAGATGGCCGAAGGAATGTTGACAACGATTGAAATGCTGGCAGGTGCACAGGAAAATCTGACCTGTATCAATGCTTATACAGATGAATGCCCGGATCCGCTTCCGGAATTAAAGAGAATTGTTGAAGCGGATTCAGAGGCAGAGATTGTGATAATGACAGATCTTTTAGGCGGAAGTGTGAATAATAATGCATCCGCATTATTGTCTGATCCAAGGATACATGTTGTTGCCGGTGTGAATCTGGCTGCAGTGATCGGTATCCTGCTGAGTGCAGAGGATCAGGATACGGCGTCTGTAATTGAGAGTGCGGTTGCAGAGGCTAAAGATATGATGGTTTATTGTAATACAGTAAATACAACGTATGATGATGAAGATTTTTAATCTGTGTATTAACAGAAAAGAAAGGAGAAGGTTTATATGATCAAATCAATTCGTGTTGATTATCGTCTCTTACATGGACAGGTAGCAGTATCATGGACAGCATCATTAGGGGCAGATTGCCTGCTACTGGTAAGTGACACGGTTAAAAATGATCCGCTGAGATTAAACGCACTAAAGATGGCGAAACCATCCGGAACAAAGGTTGTAGTAAAAAATACAGCGGAAGCTGTAGAGGCATTGAAAAGCGGGGTAACTGATAAATATAAATTATTTATCATCTGTGAAACGGTAGAAATAGCCAAAGCAATCATTGAAGCTACAGGAGAAAAGACATTAAATATCGGCAACATTGCATACCATGAAAATGCAAAATTATATGGTAGAAGCGCATATATGGATGCAGCCGAGCTGGCTCTGGTAAAAGAGATGGTTGATGATGGCGTTGATGTATTTATTCAGATGATCCCGGCTGATAAAGTAATTAAATGCAAATCGCTGTTTTAACGGATGAATGGAGGGACAGATTATGATATTAAAAACAATACTTATTTTTCTGATCGGCCTGCTTGGTTATTCAGAATGGCTGCTTGGTACAAGCTGCCTGCAGCGACCGATCGTTCTTGGACCGTTAGTAGGTCTGGTAATGGGAAATCTTCCGGCCGGTATTATTATGGGGGCAACTATGGAACTTGCACTTGTAGGAGCCGTATCGATCGGTGCATATAATCCGCCGGATCTGATCGCAGGCACTGTGCTCGGTGTTTCACTTGCGATTCAGTCAGGAGGCGGAGCGGAAACAGCTTTAGTACTTGGTATTCCGATCGCAACCGTAATGCTTGCGGCAAATACCGGTATCTGCCAGCCGTTGATGCTTGTTATGATCCACAAATGTGACCGTGATGCTGAAAAAGGTAATATACGGGCATTTAACAGAGATTATCTGATCGCAGGATATCTTCAGAATCTTTTTGGTATTGTCTGCATCCCACTTGCATTTTATTTTGGCAGTGATGCAGTAACAGCACTTCTTGGTAAAATACCTGAATTTGTTCAGTCCGGTATGGATATAACAGCAGCACTGCTTCCTGCACTTGGTTTTGCAATGCTTGCACAGCAGATGATGAATCGCAAGGTTGCACCATTTTTCTTCCTTGGCTTTTTCCTGGTATCATACCTTGGAATATCCACAACAGGAGTTGCGATTTTTGCCGTACTTATTGTGATAATCGGAGTAACATTTGGCATATTCGGAGACAAGCAACAGGGGGCGGTACCGGTAGTTGAAACCGCAGATAACGGAGGTGATTTTGATGAGTTCTAAGATACATGCAGACTACGATAAGGTAGTTACGAAAAAAGATCTCACAAAGGTGTTTTTAAGAGAGATCACATATGAACATACATGGAATTATGAACGAATGGGAAATGTAGGATTTTGTTTTTCCATGTATCCGGTTTTAAAGAAACTATATCCGGATAAGAAGGATCTGGCAGCTGCTATGAAGCGTCATCTGACGTTATATCAGACCAGCCATTATCTTGCAACATTTCAGATGGGTATCACAGCCGCAATGGAAGAGGAAAATGCACAGGATGCAGATTTTGATACAGATTCGATTGGCGCAGTAAAAACAGCATTAATGGGACCTATAGCAGGAATCGGCGATTCTCTGTTCTGGGGCACGATCAAGGTAATCGCAACAGGAATTGGATGTTCACTTGCCTTGCAGGGGAACATTCTCGGACCTATTCTCTTCCTTTTGATCTTTAACATTCCGGCATATCTCTGCAGATGGTTTGGAGTATTCCTTGGATATAAAATGGGTCGTGAATCCATGGCAAAGATTGTTGAATCCGGTTTGATGAAGGTAGTTATGGAAGTAGCCTCTATCATGGGTATTATGGTAGTTGGCGGCATGACGATGGATATGACGTCGATTAATTTTATAACGCAGATTGGAAGCGGCGAAGAAGCAAGTACAATTCAGGATCTGTTAAATGGCATTGTCCCGGGCCTTCCGGTGCTGTTGCTATTTGGAGTTACTTATTGGTTATTGAAGAAGAAGGTTAATCCGTTGCTTATTATGTTGATCATGCTTGTACTTGGAATAGCAGGAGCATTCTTTGGCTTCCTTGGTTAAAAAGGAGGTAGTAGTAAGGTGAAAAAAATAGTAATTGATATGCATGTACATCCTGCATTTTTAGAGCCGGTATGCAAAACGGAATATCAGAATGAATTTGCAAAAAAGATGTATGGCTTATACAAGACGGATCAGATCCCGGTTGATGCACTGTTAACCTTGATGGATTGTTCCGGAGTGGATAAAGCGGTTTTGCTTCCACTGGATCTGACTACGGAATATGGAGGCATACTAGGAACAAATGACCAGGTAAAGGAATTGACAGCAACATATCCGGATCGTTTTATCGGATTTGCCAGTGTAGATCCTCACAGGCCGGATGCGACAGAGATACTTGAAACAGCATTTGCAGAGTATCATCTGGCAGGCCTGAAGCTTCATCCGTCAAAGCAGAAGTTCTATCCGGGAGATGAATACATGGAGCCGATATATCAGATATGCGAGAAGTATAATAAACCGATCGTGTTTCATTGCGGAATGTCGGTAGAGCCGGATACCTTATCTAAATATGCGAGGCCGGTTGCGTTTGAAGAAACAGCATACAGACATCCAAAGCTTCGAATCTGTCTTGCACATTGCGGATGGCCATGGGTGCAGGAAACTTGTATGCTGATGCTCAAATACAGAAATGTTTATGCGGATACAGCATTCCTGTATTTTGATACAGCCCCGGAGTTTTATCACAAGGTATTCGAAGTGGATATGGGACCGCACTGGATCGATCGAAGCTTCAGACATCAGATCATGTTTGGCTCTGATGATCCGCGGTTAGAGATGCGGAGAATGAAAAAGGCTATAGAAGCTATGGATATAAGAGAATCTACCAAGGATCTGATATTTGGACAGAACGCGATTGAGTTTCTGGGATTGGAGGTATGATGGTAACACATGGTAGTATAGAGGTGCTGACAAAAGAATATAACTGTTTGGTGAAAATTACAGATGATATCAGGCAGGTTGTAGAAAAAAGCAAAATCAGAAATGGAGTTGTATATGTTATAACAGCACATACGACAACAGGAATTGCAGTTAATGAAGGACTGGAGTGCCTGGAATATGATATTGGGCATCTGATGGAAAGACTTGTTCCTGAGGATGGAGAATATGCCCATGGAAGGCTGTTAGATACCTACGGTGCGATGGCAGGCAATCCGACCGGACATTTAAAAGCCCATCTGACCGGAAATCATTGTGTATTCCCGGTTATAGATGGAAAGCTGAAAAGTGGAAGTGCACAGGACATATATCTGTGTGAATATGATGGACCACAATATAGAACAATTTATATAACAATTATAGGGGAATAAAAAATAACAGGAGGAAAGAACTATGACATTAAAAAAATTTGACGCAGAGAAATATTTAAAGGACGGAGCAAAGACATACTCATTAAGAGGAGAGGTTGAGGCATTGATTGACCGGATCACGGCAAAGGAATATGACAGCGTATGTATGCTTGGTATCGGTGGAACATGGGCAGAATGGTATCCGGTTGTAGAAGTAGCCAAGAAATATACAGATCTTCCAATCTATCTTGAAAATGCAGGTGAATTTCTGGTAAAAAATAAAAAACATATTACAGATAAGACTCTTGTATTTACCTCTTCTGCATCAGGCAATACTATGGAGATCTTGAAGGCAGTAAAATATTGTAAGGATCAGGGAATCAATGTATATGGATTTACAAAGGATGAGACAACTCCTTTAGCAAATCTGCTGACAGACCCGATTTATAATGCATGTGGTGACTGTGAGCATTCTTACTTATTATACTATTTTGTAATGCTCCGTATCTTAAAGAACAGAGGAGAATTTCCACATTATGACAGATGGGCAGATCAGATGGAAAATCTGTTTAAGGATCTCCTTGCGGTAAGAGAAAAATTTGAGCCAAGAGCGATCGAGATCGCAAAGACATATGCACATGAACCATATACAATGTTTACAGGCTCCGGTGTCCTTTGGGGTGAGACCTATCTCTTTACAATGTGTATCTTAGAGGAGATGCAGTGGGTTCGTACAAAGACTGTTTCATCTGCTGATTTCTTCCATGGACCATTGGAGTTAGTTGATGACAGAGTTCCGGTATTTGTAATAAAAGGTGAGGACGAATATCGACCATTAGATGAAAGAGTAGAACGATTTGTAAAAGAACATACAAAGAAAGCTGTTATTATTGATACCAAGGATTACATTCTGGATGGTATCGATGATGAGTTCCGTGTAATCTGCTCTCCGATGATTATTACCGCGATATTAACAGAACGACTTGCTATTCATTATGAGCAGAATACAGGACATAGTCTGGAATTCAGACGTTACTATCGTCAGTTTGAATATTAAAAAGGTCAGGCGGTTATTATGGTTGAATTCACATATGTAATTACAGATGAGCAGGGACTTCATGCCAGACCGGCTTCACAGTTTGTTATGGCTGCTGCAAAATGTAAGAGCACAGTATCCGTAACATTTGGATCCAGAACCGTAAACGCAAAAGGAGTTATGGCAGTTATGAGTCTGGGAGCAAAAAAAGGTCAGGAGATCCTGATAAAAGTAGAAGGTGAAAACGAGGCAGAAGATGCAGCAAACCTGAAAGCGTTCGTTCAGGAACATCTGTAAAAGGATCGGATTTTAAAGAGGTGACAATATGGTAATATTACAGGGTAAAAGTGTATTTGGCGGAGTTGCTATCGGGAAGATACAATTCTTTAAAAGGGACGAAATCCAGATAAAACGACGTCATGTCGATGATCCGGAGGCGGAAATACGCCGCTTCCGGACTGCAAAGGAAAAAGCACTTTCTGAATTGCAGCAGTTATATGACAAGGCACTTACTGATGTGGGAGAAGCAAATGCCATGATCTTTGAAGCACATCAGTTAATGCTTGAGGATCCGGATTATAATGATTCTGTAGAGAATATTATAAATACACAAAAGGTAAATGCTGAATATGCAATAGGTGTCACATCTGATAATTATGCAGCAATCTTTGAAGCGATGGATGATGCCTATATGCAGGGAAGGGCAGCAGATGTAAAGGATGTATCGAACAGGCTCCTTTCCCAGTTTGCAAAAAAACAGAATGCTTCATTTGAAATGACGGAGCAGGTAATCATCGCGGCAGATGATCTGACACCAAGCGAGACTGTTCAGCTCGATAAAGATAAGGTGCTGGCATTTATTACAGTGGAAGGCTCGGCAAATTCCCATACAGCGATTCTTGCCAGAACCATGAATATTCCGGCTGTTATAGGAATCGGTGATACATTAACACCGAAATATGACGGAAGACTTGCAATCGTAGACGGTCAGGAAGGAAAGATCTATATTGATCCGGATGAAGAAATCCTTGTTGCTATGAGAAAAAAGCAGGCTGTCGAACAGGAACAGCGTGAGCTTCTGGAGACATTGAAGGGCAAAGAAAATGTAACCAGATCCGGGCAGAAGATTAACCTTTATGCCAATATTGCCAATGTATCAGATGTAGGAGCGGCACTCCGAAATGATGCCGGTGGTATCGGGTTATTCAGAAGCGAATTCTTATATCTGGAAAATGAAACTTATCCAACAGAGGAACAGCAGTTTGCAGCTTATAGACAGGTAGCGGAAATGATGGCCGGAAAAAGGGTGATCATCCGTACGTTGGATATCGGAGCAGATAAACAGGTTGGATATTTTAATCTGGAAAAAGAGGATAATCCGGCAATGGGGTTCCGTGCGATCAGGATATGTCTGACCAGACCCGAATTATTTAAGACCCAGCTTAGAGCTATTTTCAGAGCATCCGCGTATGGCCAGATTGCGATCATGTTTCCAATGATCATTTCGGTATCAGAGGTTCGTCGTATTAAAGAGATAATGGACGAGGTGAAGACCGGACTTCGTGCAGATGGAATAGCATTTTCCGATCAGATTGAAACCGGTATAATGATTGAGACTCCGGCTGCGGTTATGATCAGCAGAGAGCTGGCAAAGGAAGTGGATTTCTTTAGTGTCGGAACAAATGATCTGACGCAGTACACTCTGGCAATTGATCGCCAGAACCGGAATCTGGATTCCTTCTATGATTCACACCATCCGGCGGTGTTATCTATGATCCAAATGGCAGCAGAGAATGCTCATGCAGAAGGAAAGTGGATTGGAATATGCGGTGAACTTGCAGCCGATCTAAGTCTGACAGAAAGGTTTTTACAGATGAACATTGATGAGTTATCAGTTGCACCGGGTATGATACTTCCGTTAAGGAAAAAAATAAGAGAGTTATAAAAAGTATACAGAGACAGATCCGCACATGTACGGGTCTGTTTTTGGTCTTATAAACTGACATTTCCTGCTTGTTTGCGTTTGGAAAAGTTGCTATACTTAATAGAGTACAGGAGGGAGTTTGCCATGAAATTGATGAATAAAGATGAGTTTATTGCGTATGAATTAAAATTTTACTTTATGAAAAATAAACTGAAAGAAGGAGATAAACTCCCATCTGAACGGGATCTGGCTGAACAGTTTGGGGTACAGAGAGCTACCGTCAGATCTGCATATAAATTATTAGAGGATGAAGGGATCATAGAATGCAGGGAACGGAGCGGCAACTACATAGCCCACAGAAGAATGATATCCAATCTTGACCGAATTCGATCATTCAGTGAAAAGCTGGAAAAGATGGGGGCACAAACAAGAAGCAGACTGTTGGCGTTTGAGCGTGTGGAAGTAGATAAGGAACTGAATAAAAGTATTAAGCTTCCGTTAGGAACTCCGTTATTCAAAATTACCCGTATCCGTATGGTCGTAGAAGAAGACAGGGCTGTTCCGATCACCATAGAATATTCATATATACCGGAAAGCAAGGCTCCTAAGCTGATGCGGTTTGATCTGGAAGATAATTCGTTATTTGATATTTTGATTCAGGAATATCATCATATTCCCAAAAAACAGGAATTAACAGTCGGAATTGTATATGCTGATGAAAATGAAGCCAAAGCCTTGAATGTTGACAAGCTGACTGCTCTTGTAAAAAAAGAGGGAATCACATATGACGAGAAAGGTGAGGTTATGGAATATCTGCAATCGGTGATCAATAAAGAATGGGTCGCATTTGAAAAAGAAGATCCTGTCATTAAGCAAAAGATGGAGGAGGTGCTCCATGGATTATAGAATGCCATTATATATTCAATTACAGGATTCTATTATCAAGAAAATAGATGAAAAAAAATATCTGCCGGGTGAAGCAATACCAAGTGAGAGAAAAATGGCGGAAGCTTATGGTGTGAACCGTATGACCGTAAAACGTGCGGTTAGTAAGCTTGTAGAAGAAGGATATCTGGTTTGTAAACCGGGCTCCGGAACGTATGTTGCACAAAGAGATAAGAAAAAGATCGATCTGGATAATTCAAATGAAGCAGGAAATACCGGCATCACAGCGACGCTCCGTAAGGGTGGAATGGAGGTAAAAAACCGCCTTCTCGGGACCGGTGAGATCACAGGAAGTAAATATCTGGGATATAAGCTTGGAATTTCGGATGATGAGATGATATATGGAATTTACCGGGTACGATCAGAGGGTGATATACCATTTGCAGTGGAATATACATATGTACCGGCAAAATATTTTGATGATCTGGATGAGTTTGATTTCGCCAAAGTGTCTTTATATGATTATATGGAAGCAAAAGGACATATGCCATGCCATTTTGGACAGAAGCTGGTCATATGTGAGGCAAATGAACGGCTCGCAGAGCTGCTGCAGGTGGAACGTGGAACTGCGATTTATAAGATCAATTATCAGGGTGCGGATGCAGATTATAATATTGTAGAGTTTACCATGAGTTATCTGAATCCTGCTTATACAAAATTCCGGTTTGATGTTGAGGTTTCTTAAAGGAAAGACATAAGCGTTTCTGTTACGGATCATATGGATCTTGTTATGCCGGCTTCGGTTTATAATATTAGTACTCGAAAGGTGTTATTTGAAAATGCAATTCAAAAAAGTAGAAAAGAAATGCGAAGGTAAATTTATTACCCGCTATGATATAACATATGAGACAGTGGATCATCAGGAGAAGGTATATGAGATGATCAGCCGGAATGGTGACATTACGGATTTTGAAGGACTGCATGGCAAAATGGCAGATGCAGTTGTGATCATTGCTACGGATGAGACCGGCGAGAAGATACTGATCGATAAGGAATTCCGTCTTGCTCCGGGAGAATGGGTATATAACTTCCCGGCAGGTCTGATCGATCCGGGTGAGACACCGCAGGAGAGTGCGAAGCGTGAGCTTCGTGAGGAGACAGGGCTGGAATTATATGAGATCGATGATTTCATCGGAACCAGCTACAGTGCGGTTGGTTTTTCAAATGAAACAAATGTCTGCGTTGTTGGAAAGGCACGGGGAGAGTTCCATAAGAGTACTTCTACATTAGAAGAGATCGAAGCCGGCTGGTATACAAAGGCAGAAGTCAGAGAACTTCTTAAGAAAGCAAAATTTGCAGCAAGAACACAGGCATACTGCTATGTGTGGAGCAGAGAATAGAGAATAAAAAATATAATAGCGAGGCAGTATGTTTTTATATATAAAATGTACTGCCTCGCTATTATATTTATTCATCTTCAAACGCTGTGTTATTCATTTCAGGAAAATCTAATAATTCAGAAACAGTCATATCAAGACCTATCGCTAGTCTATGGAGAGTTTTTAGTTTAGGATTTTTTGTTTTGCCAGACATTATATTTTCAACAGTACTTTGGGTTAAGCCACTTCTAGTTGCTAATTTATTAACAGTAGTATTAATCGATATACATTTAGCTCAGACTATACACAGTTAAATATAGACTATGCTGGTTTAACAGATCAGTTGGACAAGATAATAAAAGCGTTAGCTGAAAACTATGAGATTAAAATTGAAGATATAACATTGGAAGACGATACAGAGCAGATTGATTCGGAGGTGAAATAAAAGTGATATGTAAAAAATGTGGTGCAGAAGTAATGGATAATGCTGTATATTGTCCGAAATGTGGTGAAAACAGAAAAAATATAATAAAAAAGCAACGATAATGGTTATAGCCATCATTTCGGTAATATTCATTATAGTAATGGATCAATTCAGATAAGATGTGTACCACAGAATGATGGAACTGTAAAATTGCAGGGGGAGGGAACAATATACATATATACGAATTATTCAACAATTACCAGTATGTTACATACAGATAAATATAAATTTTCATTTAATAAGCAAGTTAAGGATCTAGGTACTATAAAGATAGATGATTATATAACCATGACTATTAGTTCAAATAATATAAAGGTTACATATGAAAAAAGTGTAAATGAAGTATCAGGATTTACATATAAATATGTAACTAATTGCGAGTATGAAAGGAATAAAGAATATTAAAATATATAGACATATATAGTATGAAATTTGAGGAAAGAAGTTGCTTGGAAATAGTATATAAGATGATTTTAAAAGGACATCAAGGAATGTCCTTTTATTTATGTAAACATTAATTAGATTTATAAAAAACTATAGTATTTTAGTGTTAATGTGATATACTTTTGTTAGTTTAAACTAACATGAAAGGGAGAGATACATACATGGAAGCACAGCAGAATTTACAGTGTACATTAGAAAAGGAAGGATTTCTTGGAACCTTTTTTCCGGGAACAAAGTATGCAGATAAAGCAGTTATATTTGTCGGTGGAAGTGCAGAGAAACGGGATTTTGTAGAAGCACGCGCGAAGCTTCTCGCAGAGGAAGGATTTAGTGTGTTATCGGTTGGATTCTATCTGTGGCCGCCGCTTTCAAAGGATACGGTATTTATTCCGGTTGATTATGCAGAGCGGGCGGTTCATTGGTTAAAGAATAACTGTCCGGTCGAGATTACCGGCATCGGAATGACAGGCTTATCTCTTGGGGCGGCATATACGTTATTGTGTGCGTCTATGCTCCCGGATATTTCCTGTGTGGTATCGGTATCCGGATTTGATTTTGTAGTTGAGGGCTGCAAACATATGGTAGTCAGACAGCATAAATCATATTTCAGTTATCATGGGAAAGATATACCATATGAGCAAGCAGAGGCATTGTCTCATTTAGGTTCGACCTTACGGGCATGGAAAAAGAATCCGAATTACGGATCGAAAGCGATGAACCGTTTTTACTATAATGAATGTTTTAAAGACCGTACGGATGCCAGCCGTATCAAGGTGGAAAATATACAGGGCGATGTGTTGTTGCTTGCACCGGAATATGATGATACATGGCCGTCGGATGAAGCATTTCCAAGAATCATGAGAAAGTTAGAAGAGGTTCATTTCCCTTACAGATACGAATGTGTGATTTATCCGGAAGCAGGTCATTGTCTGACGATGCCGGAGAAAGCGTTGTCGGGAATTGGTGGAGAAGAGAAGATGAACCGGATGTTGGCACACTTTATGACAATGGAAGCCAAATATCCGGAGGGTTGCCGGAAGGCAAGAGCGAAAAGCTGGAATAAGATGGTATCATTTTTTAAAGAAAGTTTCAGTGTGGAATGATTTGCATTGACGATTGCATCGGGGAGGGATTAAAATCAGAATAGAATAGATGCTATAAATAAAGCATTTGAGCAGGCAGAGGGACGGAACTTGAAGTGAAAGCCGACACAACGGTTCATACAGCCTGCAGCAACCGTATCGTTTGCAGATAAGGGTTGTAAATATCTGGACAGAAAGGAAAAATACGATGTTTCACAAAGATTATGAAAGAAAGATCAATCAGTTAGTAAATGAACTGACATTAGAAGAAAAAATAAAGATGATCCATGGTGCGGGTCTGTTCCGCACCGGGGCAGTAGAAAGACTTGGAATCCCCCCAATCGTGATGTCGGATGGTCCGACCGGGGTGCGGTTCGAATTTTTTAATGATAATTGGGGCAGAGCTGGACATAATGATGATGGCGTTACATACTGTCCGAGCAACAGTGCGATTGCAGCAACATGGAACCGGGAGCTGGCAGAAAAATCAGGAACGGTACTTGGTGAAGAAGCCAGAGGACGTGGCAAGGATATCATACTTGCGCCGGGTGTTAATGTTATGCGGACGCCGCTTTGCGGGAGAAATTTTGAGTATTTCAGTGAAGATCCATTTCTGATATCGGAGATGGCAGTTCCGGTGGTCAAGGGGATCGAGAGTTCTGACGTGGGTGCCTGTGTAAAACATTTTGCTGTTAATAATCAGGAAACAGAACGGAACTGGGTAAATGTCGAGATCGATGAACGGACGCTCCGTGAGATCTATCTGCCTGCGTTTGAAGCTGCAGTAAAGAAAGCAAATGTAAGATCTATTATGGGTGCTTATAATCTGTTCCGTGGAGTCCATTGTTGTGAAAATAATGAACTGCTCGGTGAGATACTGCGGAAAGAATGGAATTATGACGGTCTGATTGTTTCTGATTGGGGCGGCATCCACGATACAAAGGCTGCCGCAGAAAGCCCGATCGATGTAGAGATGTCGATCTATGCAAATTTCGATGAATACTGCATGGCAGATCCATTGTTAAATGCGGTAAGGAATGGCGAGATCGAAGAGGAAAGAGTTGATGAAAAGGTAAAGAGTATTCTTCGATTCATGCTCCGTGTCAAGATGATCGATATTGTAGAAGCCCAAAGTGGGTACAATGAACAGACGGCTACATATGCTGGCTGCACGGAACAGAAGCCGGCCGTCTATGCGGTTCGTGACTGGAGCCGGAAGAAAGGAAGTTATGATACTTCGGCGCATCAGGATGCAGTGTTAGAGACAGCCAGAGAATCAATTGTACTGTTAAAGAATGAAGATCAGAGACTGCCGCTTGCCCCTGAGAAGACACATCGGCTTCTGGTGATCGGACATAATGCAGCAAAGCTTCATTCAAATGGTGGCGGAAGTGCGGAGATTGCGGCACTTTATGAGATCAATCCACTGCTTGGCATTAAGATGGAGCTTGGCGGTAACTGCGAAGTGACCTATGCAGAAGGTTATTATGTACCGGATAAGAACAGACAGCAGGTACTGAACTGGCAGGAGGTAAGTCTGGATGAACTGGCATCGGAGCAGGGTGCTTATGAAGGAAATGATCCGGAAGGACGGAAGATCCAGAAGGCACTTCGTGAAGAGGCGGTTGCACTTGCTTCAGAATATGATGATGTGATCTTTGTTGGCGGTTTAAATCATGATACAGATGAAGAAGGATACGACAGACCGGATCTGAAGCTTCCATATCATCAGGATGAACTGATCACGGAGCTCTTAAAAGTGAATCCGAATATGGTCATTGTCATGATGGCAGGTAATCCGGTTGATATGAGCGCATGGATTGATGATGCAAAGTCGATTGTATGGATGAGTTATGCAGGAATGGAAGGTGGCAGAGCACTCGGTGAAATCTTGTTTGGTGAAGTAAATCCATCCGGTAAACTTGTGATGACCATGCCGAAATCTCTTGATCAAGTACCGGCGATGGTTTTTGGAGATTTCCCCGGAAGAACCTTAACGGAAGAAGAACATGAAAGAATGAATGCAAAATTGACGGAAACATACAGAGAAGGCGTATTTGTCGGATATCGGTATTATGACAAATATCAGATCCCGGTACAGTTCCCATTTGGCCATGGATTATCTTATACGACATTTTCCTATGGAGATATGCAGGTAAAAGAGCCGGATGGTCAGACATTTAAGGTACAGATCCCGGTAACAAATACCGGAAAGCTTGCCGGAAAAGAGACGGTAGAGCTGTATGTCGGAGAAGCGGAGGTAAGTCCGGAGAATCCTGTGAAGGAGCTGAAGGGCTTCTGCAAGTTATCACTTGCACCGGGAGAAACAAAGTATGCGGAATTTGAATTGACAGCAGATGCATTTCGTCATTTTGATGAGAAGACGGATGCGTGGAAGGTCATAGCAGGAAGTTATACGATCTATATCGGAAGTTCTGTTTCTGATATTCGATCGGTAACAACCATAACAATAAAATAATGAATAGATAAAATGCCGATATGAACAAACTGTCTGCCGGTACTATGAAACATCCATAGAGCAGCCGACTGATTTTCATACAATTTTGTGCTATGTCGGAGCTGCAAATGACTTTATTGCAGCAAAGACATATGCATATAAAATTGTATGAAAGGAAGGTAGGCAAACGTGATATTTCATAGTACCCGCAGGCGGGTTGTTTATATCGGCATCTGTGCGTTTATTGATATTCGTTGAGCCATTCTATTATGCCGTTTGCGATCGCGGCGGCGTAATCGTCCATGTTATCATCGTAGAGCTCTACGTCATTTTCGTTGCTGATAAAGCCCATCTCGATGATCAGACTTGTCATATTTGTCTGTTTGATAACGATGTAATCGTTGTCACTGTCAAACTGTGTTCCGGTACGGACACCACGGTTATCGGAGATTCCGACCTTTTCCAGATTGGACAGGATGGTATCTGCGATCGCATGGTTCTTTTCGGAACCGGAGCTGTAGATCCATGCTTCTACACCACAGGCCTCAGGATTTGCTGCGTAGTTCCTGTGGAGTGCCAGATAGAGATCTGCGTCGCAGTCATTTGCAATCGCAGCACGTTCTTCGGAAGAAACGGTAGAATCATCATCACGCGTCATGACAACTTTTACTCCGTTTTTCTTTAATAGTTTTGCAACCTTTAAGGAAAGCTTCAGATTCCCGTCTTTTTCATGAATATTATTAATTCCGGTTGCACCGATATCGGAACCGCCATGTCCCGGATCCAGACAGACTGTGTATTTTCCGTCCGGTTTTATGATCGAGACGGCATCCTTGCTGCTTTTTGACCGACTGACCGCCAACAGGACGGACAGAACGATAACGGCGATGAGCAGGACGATGTTGACACCGATCAGGAATTTTATGACAGACCGCATCTGTGTAACGGTCAGTTTCTTTTTTGTTTTTCCAGCCATAATGTATAAAACTGCCGGAGCAGCCCTTTCTGTTTCTAGTTTATTCTCAACTAAGATACTCTAAAATGATCGGATTTTCAATACGATAGAAAAGATTTAATATTTGTGTATATGGGCAATATACGAAGAAAGATGGAATGACAGGTGACATAATACAGCAATTTATATAGAAAAAACCAAAAGAAACCGATAAATTTCTAAAGATTTCAATATTGTCAAATGAAAATATGAGTGTTACCCTAATATAGGGTGGCAGGGAGAAGATAAGAAAAGGAATAAAAGATGATCGTAGATTTTCATACTCACACATATCCGGATAAAATAGCTTCAAAGACACTTGAACTGTTAGTAAGTAGATCAAAGACAAAGCCGGCATCAGATGGTACACTTGCAGGCTTGCAGCATTCAATGGCGCAAAGCGGCGTTGATATTTCTGTTGTCCTTCCTGTTGTAACCGCACCTCATCAGGTGGAGCGGATCAATACCGTGGCAAAGACAGTAACAGCCCAGTTTACGGGTAGTGGTGTCTGGTCATTTGGCGGAATCCATCCCGGAAATGATAACTATAAAGAGATTTTAAATGGTATCAAGTCTGCCGGATTAAAGGGAATTAAGCTGCATCCGGATTATCAGGATGCCATGTTCAATGATATCCGTTATAAACGGATCATCAGTTACGCAACAGAGCTTGGTCTGGTCGTTGTGGTTCATGCCGGAGTAGATATCGGGCTTCCCTCTGTAACACATTGTACACCGGACATGGTGTGCGAAGTATTAGATGAAGTTCAGCCGGAGCGGCTCGTTCTTGCACATATGGGTGGCTGGAATCTCTGGGACGAGGTACTTGCGAAGCTGTGCGGAAGAAATGTATATATGGATACAGCATTTTCCTATGGAGAGATTGCATGGCTTTCGGGTGCTGAACATCGTTGGAAGCTGGCATCAGAGGAGATGTTCCTGAAACTGATCAGAGCACATGGAGCAGACCGGATCGTATTTGGAACAGACAGTCCGTGGACAGATCAGAAGCGGGCCATAAAGGACATACAGGCACTTCCGTTATCAGATGAAGACAAGAAAAAGATCCTTGGAGAAAACGCATTGCAGCTTTTGGGACTGCCGGATGCAGAATAGAAAATATAAAGAGAACTATACAATATATTTGAAAGCATTAGAGGATTCATATATAAAAGTAAAATAAATTTCCGATAAATTAGTAAAAATAGACATTGCGCAAAAATTAAAAATGTGTTACAATTTTGTTACAATAAGAAAAGGAGAGAAGATAGCTCCTAAGACATCCGAAATTTAAGTCGTTGTTTTTTTCACAAAAAAATATTCATAAATACAAGGGACTGCCTGTAAGATGGCGGTCCCTTTCCCTTTCTTGTGCAATCAGGTTCCTCTCGTCTAACGACTCGATGATTAGCGGTCGTCAAATTGAAAACAATTTTGTGCAATCAGGTTCCTCTCGTCTAACGACTCGATGAACATTGACCATCATATAGAAATTTGTGCTCTTGCGTTGCAAGCACAATTTCTGCATGATGATTGATTGCACAAAAAAAGAACCAGATCACATCTGGTTCTTAAGAGCTGGGCTACAAGGATTCGAACCTTGAAAATGCTGGAGTCAGAGTCCAGTGCCTTACCATTTGGCGATAGCCCATTGCTGTCAACAGATGATATTATATTATAACAGTTTGAAAAAAGCAAGCACTTTTTTAAAAAAATTACAAAAAGTTATTTATACGCAATGAACACGAAAAATTTGAGAATAAAAATCAATGGAAATAGAAAATCCAGGTAGAAATAATAGCCCGGCTGTTGTATAATGGGAGCACTTGTGGAGATGACATTATAATAGGAAATGGAGAATACATATGTACAGTTTTGATGCGATCGTAAGATACAGCGAAACGCATGGAAGACAGGAAGCAAATGCGGCAACGATAGCAAATTACTTTCAGGATTGTGCGATCTTCGATTCAGAACAGGCAGGAATTGGAATTGAATATCTGAAGGACCATAACCGGGCATGGTTTCTGATCTCATGGCAGATCGATGTGGAGCGGTATCCGGTATTA
Source organism: Clostridium sp. AF17-21AC (assembly GCF_003461365.1). Lineage (NCBI taxonomy): Bacteria > Bacillati > Bacillota > Clostridia > Eubacteriales > Clostridiaceae > Clostridium > Clostridium sp. AF17-21AC. Next base: position 51,786 of record NZ_QTWY01000008.1, on the reverse strand, counting down.
CAGGAGAAGATCAGGGTTGGAACCTGGGCATATGATTTTAAAGGTTCCATGGGATATCGTAATATAGTTATTCGGGATGAGAATGGAGCGAATATTGTACAGGCAGCTTCCCAGTGGAGTTATATTGATACTGATACGCTTCGTCCTGTAAGAATTGAGCCTGAAGTAGGAGCAGCATATCCTCTTGCAGAAAAGCTTCCGATGGAATATGCTCCGAGAAAGATCCGGCTGATCGAAGGCATGGAAGAGACAGACAGAAGGGTTGTTCTGCCTTATCAGATTGATTCGAATAACCACATGAATAATGAAGCATATATTGCGCTGGCGTTGGAATATATCGATTCGGATGACATGATCTGTCAGATCAGAAGCGAGTATAAGCGGCAGTTTGTAAAAGATGAATGTATCGTAATAAAGAAAGCAGAAAGAGATGATCTGATACAGTTTGTATTTGCAGATGAAGAAGATCAGACCAGATGTATAGTAGAATTTAAAACAAAGAGAACGGGGAGACAGACAGCATGATCAAGATTGGCGAATGGAACCATTTAGAGGTTGTAAAAGAGAAAGATTTCGGCATTTACCTTGCCGGGAAAAAATACGATGACGAGGAAGTCCTGCTTCCGAAGAAACAGGTACCTGCGGGAACAAGAATGGGAGATCAATTAGATGTATTTATCTATCGTGATTCCGCAGATCGCCTGATCGCAACAACAAATCATCCGATCATAACGATGGGAGAACTTGCAGTATTAAAATGTGTCAATGTGACAGGCATCGGTGCATTTATGGACTGGGGACTGGAAAAAGATATCCTGCTTCCTTTTAAAGAGCAGACAAGCAAGGTAAGGGAAGGTCAGTCGTATCTGGTCCGGATGTATGAGGATCGTTCCAAGCGTTTGTGCGTCAGCATGAAGGTATATGCCTATCTGGAGACACAGTCCCCATATAAGGCAGGGGATTCCGTAAGTGGAACGGTATTTGAATTTAATCAGAATCTGGGAGCCTTTGTTGCGGTTGATAATCGTTATTCAGCCCTGATCCCGATGAAGGAGATCCATTCCCGGATCAATGTGGGTGAGACGGTAGAAGCCCGTGTGGCAAATGTCAGAGAAGACGGCAAACTCAATCTGAGTTTACAGAAGCCGATCCGTGAACAGATCAACAATGACAGCGAGATGGTATACAATATCATTGAAAGCTATGGAGGAACCTTACCATTTAATGACAAGGCAGATAAAGAAGTGATCGAGAAAGAGTTCGGACTTAGCAAGAATGCATTTAAGCGTGCGGTTGGACATCTGTTAAAAGAGGGTAAGATCCGGATCACAGAGAAAAACATTATCATCAAATAATGTATTCGTAAATGAGCAGGAATGTTCAGGAGAAACAAAAAGACAGCTATGCGTGTTATATGGCTGAAAAGTACCAGGAAATGAAAGGATGAATATGAGTAATTTCAAGGTTGAATTAAAAAAAGTAGTAGACGACAGCTATGAGATCGAGATTGGATATGAGCTGGAACAGAAGCTGATCGATGATCTGAAAGCCGGTCTGGTTGGAAAAATATCCAAATTTGTAGTAGTTACAGACAGCAATGTAAAAGAGCTGTATGCGGACAAGATTTATAAGATGCTTGAAGAAGCAGGATACAAGACAGATCTTATAAGTTTTCCGGCAGGAGAACTGAGCAAGACCAGAGCGACAAAGGAGTATGTAGAAGATACCATGCTTGCAAAGGGATATCGGAGAGATTGCTGCATTATCGCCGTTGGCGGTGGCGTGGTGACAGACCTTGCAGGATTTGTAGCCGGAACCTACGGCAGAGGAATTCCGTTTATCAATTATGCAACCACACTGCTTGCGGCTGCTGATGCATCGGTAGGTGGCAAGACTGCTGTTGATACGCCGCTTGCTACAAATCTGATCGGCCTGTTCAATCAGCCACAGAAGGTATATCTGGATATCGCAACATGGAAGACACTTCCACAGCGACAGTTATCTTCAGGTCTTGCAGAGACGATCAAGCATGCTTGCCTTGCAGACAGGGAATTCTTCGATTATCTGTCAGAGCATATCAAAGATGTGCTTGCAGTAAAGGACGAGGTATGCAGACATATCGCGGAGAAGAACTGCGAGATCAAATATCAGGTCGTTATGAAGGACGAGCGGGAAAGCGGTTTGCGTGAGGTTTTGAACCTTGGACATACGGTTGGAAGAGCCATCGAGACAGTCAGTGATTATAAGCTGTTGCATGGAGAGGCCGTTGCGATCGGTCTGGTTGCAGAGGTGAAGATGGCAGAACATTTTGGCTACTGTACAGCAGAGGATGAAGCAGCTATGGTTGCCATGTTGAAGCAGGCAGATCTTCCAACGGAGATTCCGGATTATATAGACCGTGACGCTCTGGTTAAGAAGCTGTATACCGATAAGAAGGTCAGAGACGGACATTTGCGTTTCGTTTTACAGCATGGAATCGGCGCAATCGAGGTATTTGATGGTGACCAGTACGCAAAAGCCATACCGGAGAGTCTGGCAAGAGAGATTATTATGGAGATGTAGGCATTAAATTTCAGGAGGATATAAAAATGGATAAGAAGATAATCAGCACAGAGAAAGCACCACAGGCAATCGGACCATATTCACAGGCAATCGTTGCTAACGGATTTTTATTTACGTCAGGAATGGTTCCGATCGATCCTGCAACGAATCAGTTAGTAGAAGGAGATATCACAGTTCAGGCAAAACAGGCAATCTCAAATCTGAAGAATCTGATCGAGGCATCCGGTTCATCCTGTGACAAGGTTGTAAAGACTACAGTATTTATTAAGGATATGAACCAGTTCTCAATTATCAACGATATTTACAAAGAATATTTCAACAAAGATTTCCCTGCACGTTCTTGTGTAGAAGTTGCAAGACTTCCAAAAGACGTACTGATTGAGATCGAAGCAGTAGCAGTTGTATAAATAAAGATTATAAAATGATGGTGTGGCAGATGTATGAATGATATCTGCCACATTATTATAAGAGGGTATATGGAGACAAGAAAGAAAATTTTTGGAGCTGAATGTTTGTTTACAGCATTGATCGCAGTTTACGAGGTCGTAACGGTGTTGGCGTTATTTACAGATCTGTTTTCCGGCATCACGATAAAACAAAACATATTATTCAGTCAGAGTCTGATATTTGTACCAACAGTGTTATATCTGTTCATCATGAGAAAGCATGTAAAGGATATCATCTGGTTTCGGAGATTTCATCCGTTGACACTCCTGCTGATTCCACCACTGGTTCTGTTTATGGAGCCACTTATTACATTGTTAAATGCAATTTCAATGTTATTTGTGCGAAATGAGATCAGTAATGCAGCTTCAGCATTGGTTGATCATAATACACTTGGAACTTCGCTTTTTTTCATGGCATTTTTGCCGTGTGTGATAGAAGAACTGGCGTATCGTGGTGTCATGTTCGGAAGCTTTCATGAAGCCGGCAGATTAAAGGCCATATTGATGTCAGGTTTTTTATTTGGACTGATGCATATGAATTTTAATCAGATGGCATATGCGGTTGTGATCGGTCTGATCTTTGGATTTGTTGTAGAAGCAACCGGAAGCATTATTCCAACAATGATCATGCATTTTCTGATCAATGGTTTTTCTGTTGTTATAAAGCATATTGCAAATATCATTCCGGCGTTAAAAGATCAGGCAGAAAATACAGAAGTAACACAGACGATGCTGCTCAGCACCATCCGGGCATATATACCTATGGCACTGGTTGGCACTGTAATATCAGCAGGAATTATTTATCTGCTTGCAGTCATAAATGGCAGAAAGGAGAGCTTCGCCGCTGTATTCACCGAACCTTTTAATCGGTACGATGAAAATGGCAAAAAGCTTCGACTGCTTACCCCGCTTATGATCGTGGTCATCCTCTACTGCCTGATCCGCTGCGTTGTCGAAGAATTTTTATTTTAAGCATAAAACATCAGCTATCCCCATTCTGCAGAAGTTTAAGGTATTGAGCTTAAGGATTCCCTTTGTTTGAATACCTGTCTGCAAAGACTTGTTCAGTTTTCTATGATCTGTACATGTCTGATTCGCTCATGCTCCTGTGCTAACTCGTCCTTCGGACTCAAACAAGCACTCGCATTCGCTGACAATGTACATCTCATAACGAAAACTCCACAAATGTCTTTTCAGGCAGATATTAAAACGCAGAGAATCCTTAAGAATCAACAAAAATAAAACTGCGGAATGACGATAGCTGATATTTCTTTTTAGAACGCCTACCAAAATAATTCTATCAGATACCAGATAGCATTTATTTGGTGGGCGTTTTGTCGTTATATGTAAATGAGTGAAAAAATGTTCGCAAATGTTTACGAGTTTAAAAAGTGAGCGGACTGTGTATAGCAGGAATGATTACAGCAGAAAAAATCCCCCCGCAGAAACAATAAAAAGCTAAGATGATGAACAGAAAAATACACCATTCGATATACAGGCATTTATCCAGTTTCGGGTGTTGGTGTTTCCACTATGAAAAACGTTCGCGAGAGTTTCGTTATGAGATGCATATTGTCAGTAAATACGAGTGCCTGTTTGAGCCGAAGGCGAGTTGGCACAGGAGTATTTACGAATCAGACATATGCATCGAATAGGAAGCGAGCGAGTTTATCATAGTGGAGATATCAATAGCAGAAATTGGATAATCCCGTAAAGGTAAATGGTGTATTTTTCGTTCGGCTAGTCCTCGTTGCAGATCAGACCGTAGAAGGAGATCAGGTACAGTCCGGCGATACCAACGAGTGTGTAGATGATTCTGGAAAAGGCGGAGCCGGTTCCGAATAAAGCATCTACAAGATTAAAATTAAAGATTCCGATGATACCCCAAACGATCGCCCCAACGATCACAAGAGTAAGACAAATAACATTAAATACTTTCATGGCATTCCTCTCTGATTTCTAGTTATTTGGACATTAGTTTTTGGCAAGGTGTCGCAAAATTAATGGTTCCATATCTCTAGTTTGTGCGAATATGGAAAAAATATACTGCCATTATAAGGAAAAATGTATACACAGGATGAAGGTATAAAATGAAAAAATATAACATAATGAATCTGGCGACAAAAATTTATTTGAAGCAAATATAAAAATCAGTTGACAGGGTACAAACATAATGTTATATTAAAAACAACATATGAACAGATATTCAAATGTTCAATAAAACAACGAGAGGAGGAACAGAATGAATACGGACAGCAGGGAAGCATGTGAATGCAAAGAGAACGATATTGCTGAGATCACCGCTGAGATTAATGAGATGATGCCGGACGAGGAGAATCTGTATGATCTGGCCGAGTTGTTTAAAGTATTTGGCGATTCTACCAGAATCCAGATCTTATACACACTGCTGGATCATGAAAAAAGTGTTGGTGACATCGCAGAAGAGCTTGGAATGAATGCATCTGCCATTTCTCATCAATTAAGAGTGTTAAAACAGGCGAAGCTGATCAAGAACCGCAGAGCCGGAAAGAATATGTTTTATGAGCTTGCCGATGACCATGTAGCAGTGATCATGCGAATGGGACTTGAGCATATATTTGAATAATAAGAAAGGTTAAAGGTGAATATTATGAAGAAGAGATATAATTTAAGTGATGTAGATTGTGCAAATTGTGCAGCAAAGATGGAGGAGCAGATCAGCAAGTTACCGGGAGTTAACAGCGCATCTATCAGCTTCATGGCACAGAAACTTACATTAGACGCAGACGAAGATAAATTAGACGAGATCTTAAAGCAGGCAGAAAAGATCATCAAGAGCATTGATGAGGAAGCTACGATCGAATATTAGAAATAATGCAGATCTGAACATTAATACGTTACAGATTTACATAAGCTGAAAGAGAAGATAAAATAAGAAAATTATCGCAGATAGCAGAAAAAAGGTGATGGATTATGAGTAAGAAGCAGAGAAAGATGTTAATTCGAATCATCGTTGCACTGGTGGTATTTATCGCATGCGAGATTGCAGAGAAGCTCATCCATTTGAATGGAGTGTGGGATACAGTTGTAAAGGCTGCGATGTTCGCAGTACCATATCTGATGGCAGGATATGATGTCCTTTTAAAGGCGATCAAAAATATCAGCAAGGGTCATGTATTTGACGAAAACTTCCTGATGGCAGTTGCAACTGTAGGCGCATACGGAACCGGAGAATTTGGCGAGGCGGCAGCCGTTATGCTGTTCTATCAGGTCGGAGAATGGTTCCAGAAATATGCAGTCAACAGATCAAGAGCCAGTATCACAGATTTGATGAACATTATGCCGGAATATGCAAATATTGAAAAAGATGGACAGATCGTTCAGGTAGAACCGGAGACAGTTGCGATCGGTGATATCATCATCGTGCAGCCGGGTGAAAAAGTTCCTCTCGATGGTACTGTTATCGAAGGTGAAACATTTGTAGATACAGCAGCGCTTACCGGTGAATCCGTACCTAGAAAGCTGTCTGTTGGTGACGAAGTGTTAAGTGGCGTGATTAACCAGAACGGTGTGATCCGTGTCAAGGTATCAAAGGAATTTGACGATTCGACCGTATCGAAGATTTTGGAACTGGTGGAAAATGCAAGTACGAGAAAAGCACAGTACGAGCAGTTCATTACCAGATTTGCAAAATACTATACACCGATCGTATGTTTCCTTGCACTTGCAGTAGCGATCATTCCGCCGATCTTTGTAGGTGAATTTGGTAAATGGTTCCACCGTGCACTGATCTTTCTGGTAGTATCCTGTCCATGTGCATTGGTCATCTCCATTCCACTTAGTTTCTTCAGTGGAATCGGCGGAGCATCCAAGGCAGGTATCCTTGTAAAAGGAAGTAACTATCTGGAACTTCTGGGTAAAGCAAAGATTGCCGTATTTGATAAGACCGGAACTCTGACAAAGGGTGTATTCAAGGTTGTAGAGACATGCGCAAATGGAATCAGTGAGGATGATCTTCTGGAGCTTGCAGCATATGGCGAATATTACTCCAACCATCCGATCGCAGCATCGATCAAGGCTGCATATAAGGGAACGGTACAGATCGACCACCTCGATGGATATGAGGAAATCTCCGGAATGGGTATCAAGGTCTTAAAAGATGGAAAAGAAGTGTTAGTCGGAAATAAGAAGCTTCTGGATTCCAGAAAGATATCCATGGCAGGAGCAAAACAGCCATCCAAGGTTGGAACAGTCCTTTTCGTAGCGGAAAATGGTGCATATAAGGGATGTATCACGATCGCTGATGAGATCAAGGATGGCGTTAAGGATGCGATCGCATCAATCAAGAAATGTGGAATTGATAATGTTGTTATGCTGACCGGTGATAAGAAAGAGGTTGCTGACAGTGTAGCAAAAGAGCTTGGCATTGATACTGTATGTGCAGAACTGATGCCGGGTGATAAGGTAGATAAAGTAGAACAGCTTCTCCGCGAGAAGGATGAAGACAGTACATTGATCTTCACCGGTGACGGAATCAATGATGCGCCTGTTTTAATGCGTGCCGATGTCGGTATCGCAATGGGAGCTATGGGTCAGGATGCTGCGATCGAAGCAGCAGACATCGTTCTGATCGATGATGATCCGGGCAAGATTGCCGTAGCATATGCAATTGCCAGAAAGACGGTTCGTATCGTGCAGCAGAACATTGTGTTTGCACTTGCTGTCAAGATCATTGTTATGGTACTCGGTGCCCTTGGTTTTGCAAATATGTGGGCAGCGGTATTCGCCGATGTCGGTGTTGCCTTCCTCGCGATCATCAACGCAACCCGCGCACTGAAGCCATGATGTATAAATAAAAATACCATATAAGCATGAGACATCTATATCTTTATTACGCAGAACACTTTCGTTCTATTCTCACGCAGCGGTTCTAACCTCACTGCCTATGGCAGTTCACTAAGAACCGGCGTTCGAATAGGTCTGCTACATAAAATATAGATGTCTCATTTCTTTTATATGGTATTTTTAATTTGTTGCTTATGACGAGAGCGTTTCAAACTATAGATCTATGAATAAATCAAGATGATTCGAAAGCGAATACTTTATAACTGGTGTGTTTTCATATTGAGAATTTGAATAAAAAGAGAAGACCGTCTTACTATTATGAAGCAAGCCTGTTTCAACGCCGGTTCTTAGTGAGTCGCCAAAGGCGAGGAGCTTAGTACCGTTGCGTTGAAATAGAGTGCAAACGACTTGCGTAATAATAGGTAAGACGATCTTCTTTTTTTCATAGATTTATGAAAACACACCAGTTGTAAAGTGTTCGCATAAACTACTGCTCTTCGTGAGCGAGTGCCGCAGCAACAAAGCCTTTGAAAAGCGGATGCGCTTTATTTGGTCTGGACTTGAATTCCGGATGCGCCTGAGTTCCGATGAACCAAGGATGATCCGGAATCTCGATCATCTCAACGATATGACCGTCAGGAGAGAGACCAACCAGTTCCATACCATTATCTGTTAAAGCCTTACGGTAGTCATTGTTGACTTCATATCTATGTCTGTGACGCTCATGGATGTATTCTGTGCCATAGAGCTCATAGGATTTGGAATCTTTGCTGAGTACACATGGGTAAGAACCAAGTCTTAAGGTTCCACCGAGGTCTGTTACATCATGCTGATTCGGCATGATATGAATAACCTGATGGAAAGAGTTCGGATTGAATTCTGAGCTGTGGGCATCTGCATAACCAAGGACGTGTCTTGCAAATTCAACGATCGTGAGCTGCATACCGAGACACAGACCAAGGTAAGGAACCTTTTTCTCTCTTGCATACCGGATCGCTGTGATCATGCCTTCGATACCTCTGTCGCCAAAACCGCCCGGAACAAGGATTCCATCGACGTCACCCAGTGTTTCTTCCACATTTTCAGGAGTTACAAGTTCGGAATCTACCCATTTGATCTCGACCTCGGCATCGTTTGCAACACCGGCATGCTTTAAGGATTCAACAACGGAAATGTATGCATCATGCAGTGAGACATATTTGCCGACGAGAGCAACACGAACCTTTTTTTCCGGATTCTTCCAGGCAGTGATCATATCATTCCATTCCTTCCATGCATGTGGTTCCGGAGCAGGACAATCCATATGTAAGCATTTGCATACAACATCAGCGAGATGCTCTTTCTCCATAGCGAGAGGAACTTCATATAATACATCAACATCCAGATTCTGGATGACATTCTGGCTAGGTACATTACAGAATAATGCAATCTTATCCTTTAAGCCCTGATCCAGTGGATAATCAGAACGGCAGACCAGAATATCCGGCTGGATACCCATTCCCTGCAGGTTCTTAACACTCGCCTGCGTTGGCTTTGTCTTTAATTCACCGGAAGCTTTCAGATAAGGAATCAGAGTAACGTGGATCATAATGCAATTCTCATGTCCGACATCATGTGTGAACTGACGGATCGCCTCTAAGAAAGGCTGGCTCTCGATATCGCCGACTGTACCGCCAATTTCGATGATCGCAACCTCGGTATCCTTTGCATCCGGATTCCGATAGAAGCGCTCTTTGATTTCATTTGTTATATGTGGAACTACCTGTACGGTGTGTCCGCCGAAGTCGCCGTGGCGTTCTTTCTGTAAGATACTCCAGTAGATCTTACCGGTCGTAACATTCGAATTCTTATTCAGACTTTCATCGATAAAACGCTCATAATGACCAAGATCCAGATCAGTCTCCGCACCATCATCGGTTACGAATACTTCACCATGCTGGATCGGGTTCATAGTACCCGGATCCATGTTGATGTATGGATCGAATTTCTGGCTGGTAACCTTGTAGCCTCTCATTTTGAGCAGACGACCAAGGGAGGCAGCAGTGATACCTTTACCAAGACCGGATACGACACCGCCTGTGACAAACACGTACTTAATAGGCATAATAATTTCCTCCTGATATATTCTAAAAACGCATAGACATACGCTCTCATTAAAAAAACACTCATTATTATACGAGAGCATTTTTCAAAAGTCAATCAGCCGTATCGAAAAACAGGATGTATCCGGCATAAAAATATGGTATGATAGTATATAAGAAGTCAAACTTAATAAAATTATGGAAAAATATTTACAAACTTTAGAAAATAAAGTTAAAAATATACATTTGACAGGAAAATGAAGTGAGAAGACGGGAGATCTCGATGGGAGCAATTCAGTTTATCCATATCAGTGATGTGAATATCGGACGAAAAGCAGACAAATTACTGTTCGGACAGACCTGTGAAAAGGACGGGATAACGACCTTGAAACAGGTTGTTTCTGATGCAGGAAAATTACAGGCTGATTTTGTATTTATCACAGGGGATCTCTTTGACCATCCGGCAACAGAAGAAGATCTTGCGTGGATTGATGAGATATTTCTGCCGCTTGATAAAACGGCGGTCATTTATTGTCAGGGAGATCATGATTACATGAAATCAGATAGTGCACTTACGGGCTATTCTTTCCGGTCAAATATTTATGTGGCAGGCTGCAGCGAGTATCGGAATCCGGTTCCGGCAGGCTCTGCAATATATGGAGTAAAGCATGAAAATGCAACTGCCATGATCGATGTTATCCGGTTTCCGAAAAAAAATGCGGTACTTTATTGTGCCGGCTATTATAGTGCCGGAGCGCAGATGGCAGTTTTAGATGAACTGACACCGGCGGATGATGAGATGACAAATATTCTGCTGGCTCATGCCGGAAATCATGGTGCGATACCGATCGATTATCCGACGATCCGGAAAGCAGGATTTGATTATATCGGATTAGGACATGAAGCTTCCTATAAAAATATGTACAATGGCAGGATTTGTTATCCGGGTGTATTGGAACCGGACAATAACAGGGAGACCGGACCGCATGGCTATGTGCAGGGAAAGTTATCAGATGGCGTGGTATCGGTACGGCTTGTGCCTGCATCACAAAAGGAATATAAGACGATCCGCTATCCGGTCAGTAATTATATGTCAGATGAAGAACTGGCAGATGAATTGCATCGTATTATTGCAAGAGAGGGAGAAGAAAATATTTATTCGATCTATCTGGTACGACCGGAAAAATGTGAGAAGACCTTTCATTTGCAGGAGGCACTGGCCACTTACCGGATTGCCGTGCTGATCGGAGAAGTGTATCAGCGTGAGGATTATGATGAATACAGAAAAGCAAACCGGGGAAATGCATTTGGACGATTGCTTGATAAACTGGATGCTGACTCTCCGATCCGGGAGGATGGGGCGAAGCTGGCAGTTGACCTCGTTATAGAACGATCAAAGATATACACCAGAAGCAGCCGGAAAATGAATGACCGGCTTTATGAGGAAACGATCCGGGTAGTGCTTGAGAATCTGAAACAGGATATGGATAAACTCCGTACCTCAAAGGATATTCAGGAATATGAACAGGCAAAGGAACGGCTGGCAGAAAGTCCGGATGTACTGGAACGCTTAAATGAAGCATGGGCAATGGAACGGAAGAACAAACTGGAGCTTCTGACTGCCCGGAACAATCAGGCGCAGATCGTACCAAGACACAGAAGCAAGTGGATACGAACCGGTATCCGTGCCGCCATTGTTCCATTTGTCATATTCTGTATCATGGAATTGTTCCTGATGCCACGGGCGTACATTCAAATGTCAGAGCGTATGAATGGTACAGATGTGGTTCGTTTTCTGGTTACATCAATACTTGCGATCGTGCTCTGCTTTGTGATCGGTTACGTATTTGCGCGACTGATCGATCAGAATAAGGCAGACGGAATACGAAAAGAACGCGCAGATGCAGAACGGCTTGAACGCGAGTTGGCTGCAAAAGGCGAGCAGCTTCACGAAGTCAGAACCGGATATCAGTTACAGGACACGAAGCGGCGAGAAATCCAGTCGGATGTGAATGCCAGAGAAGATCTTGTAGCGCAGACGATCTACAAGATTCAGGTGATGGAAGAAGCGATGCGGATGTTAGAATAAAAAGAAAAAGGGCACTTGAAAAACAGGTGCCCTAGGATACTAACATATTTGCCAGCAGGATACTTACGACGATCCCTGCACCGAGAGACAACAGGGCGCAGGGGATGATATATCGGGATTTGCGGACTTTGGCAGCCATCAGATATACAGACATCGTATAGAATAAAGATTCCGTACAGCTAAGGATAATGGCAGCGGTGAGTCCTTCTCTGGAATCAGGTCCATAGTCGTTAAAGATATTTAGCATCAGACTGGTGGCAGACCCGGAGGAGAACAGCTTCGTTATAATGACGGGGATCACACAATCCGGGGTATGTATGAGAGAAGCAATCGGCTTCAGAGCGGTTGTGATCAGGCCAAGGGCACCGGAATCATTCAGGATTCGCACAGCCACAAATAGGCCGATCAATGTTGGAACTAATTCGACTACGATCTTCATTCCGTCAAATGCTCCGTCAATAAAATCTTCATAGACATTCGTCTTTTTAATACAGCCGTATAACACAACAGCAAATATGACCATCGGGATGATACTGTTTGAGATTGTTGTCAGCATATTCATTTTCCCCTCTTATTTATAATTACAGCCAGCAGGACGGCGACGGCGGTGGAGCAGACCGTTGCGATGATGCCGGGCAGGATAATGGCGGTAGGATGTTCAGAACCATAGGTTGCACGATAGGCAATGATATTTACCGGGACCAGTTGCAGCGAAGAAATATTCAGGATCAGGAAGACGCACATCTCACGGCTGGCAGATTTGCTTCCCTTGTTGTCCTTAGCCAGTTCCTGCATCGCCTTTAGTGCCGGCGGTGTTGCAGCCCACCCAAGCCCTACAATATTTGCAATGATGTTCGTACACATATATTCATATGCCGGATGCTCCGGGGAAAGTCTCGGAAATAAGAATCTCATGACAGGGGACATTTTCGATGACCATTTCTTCATCAGACCGGTGCGTTCTGCGATCTTCATGATTCCACACCACATCGTAACAATTCCAAGCATGGTGATGCAGAGTGAAACGGCGTCACTCCCGGCATCAATGATACCTGCATTCACATCTTCCATATGCCCGGTCAGAAGTGCGGTGATAATACCGACTAAGATCATGGCAGCCCAGATCAGATTAATCATAGAATCCCCTTTGATTTTGCTGTTACATAATGAATATATGCGGGGAGCAAAATATAATATGTCACATTTTTACATTTTCCCCATAAAGTATAGAGAGATGAATAATATGCAAATTCAGGAGGTATATTCATTTGGAACAGTATAGAAACTGCAACAGAAATGGCGGCAGATATCCTGCTCAGCCAAATCTCATGATGCAATATGCAAATAACCGCAATGCCTCTTCCTGCAATGGAAACTGTCAGGGCACAGGCGGCTGTCCTTCCAGACAGGATCATTGCGAAACAACAAGAAAGGATGTAGAGACCTGTGGCAGATTCAGTCCGCATCCGATTGGTATGGCGTATGTGCCAAGTCAGGAATTTGGGGAACTCTATGATGCGAAAAAGGGTCTGTGCGAAGGAACCATGTTCCCGGATCTGAATCTGATCTTTTGTGGTGTAAGGGGGAAATAGGCAATGAATAATATGAACAAACAGCAGCTCTTTGCCTTTATAACAGAAGTGTCCTTCGCGTTGGATGACATTTCCCTGTATCTGGACACTCACCCGGAATGTCCAAAGGCACTGGCAGCATACAGCAATTATAAAGCAATGCGGCAGCAGGCAGTCCGCGAATACACGACCGCCTATGGTCCATTGAACCGATATCAGGTAAATGACGACAATTATTTTGACTGGGTTGACAAACCTTGGCCATGGGAAAGGGAGTGTGGTTGTTAAATGTGGATCTATGAAAAAAGATTACAGTTTCCGGTAAATATTAAAGAGACAAATGCGCAGCTTGCGCAGGCGATAATCTCACAATACGGCGGACCGGATGGTGAAATGGGTGCATCTATGCGATACCTGTCCCAGCGTTATGCAATGCCGGACAATAAGGTGAAAGCGATTCTTACCGATATTGGTACAGAGGAGTTGGGACATCTGGAGATCGTTGCCACGATCATTTACCAGCTTACCTGCCGGTTATCGATCGAGGAGATTAAGGCATCGGGATTTGACAAATATTACATCGATCACACCTTAGGAATCTGGCCGCAGGCAGCAGGCGGCATTCCATTTAACGCCTGCGAATTCCAGAGCAAGGGTGATCCGATCACGGATCTTTTCGAAGATATGGCAGCAGAGCAGAAAGCCCGGTCGACTTATGACAATATCCTGCGTCTCTGCAAGGACTATCCGGATGTATATGAGCCGATCAAATTCCTTCGCGAACGTGAGGTCGCACATTTCCAGCGCTTCGGTGAAAGCCTTGGCATTGTCCGCGACAAGATGGATACAAAGAACTTCTATGCATTTAACTCAGCATTTGACACAAGTGCTCCTTGCGTGGAGAAATGCGGGAAGTAGAAGATAGCAGCTACTGGTTATTTATTATATAGTAGTGATAGAAAAAATATCAGGCAGCAATCCTGAATCGAGGATATCAAGCTGCCTGATTTTTTCACAATGTATATTATTGAGAATAATTCTTGAAAAGAATTATAAATTTATTCGGTTTGTGGTATAATGAGTATAAAATCACTTGCTTTCAAGGATGAAAAAACAAATCGTATTTTGTAAAAGGGAGGTACAAGCATATGGACAAAAAAGCAATCTATAATTTATCCTATGGTGTATTCATGTTATCCACCAGATCAGGGGAGAAGGTAAATGGCTGCATCACAAATACATGTATGCAGGTGGCAGGTAATCCGGTTCGGGTTGCGATATCTGTATTAAACACGAATTATACATGTGATCTGTTGAAAGAGAGCGGGATATTCGCCTTAAGTATTCTGGATCAGACCTGCTCATTTGCGACGATAAAACATTTCGGGTTCCAGTCCGGCAGAGATGTGGATAAATTCGCAGATCTGCAAATGCCAAAGGACTGCAATGACATTCCGTATATGGGATGGAAT
The DNA here is from genome assembly GCF_003461365.1 of Clostridium sp. AF17-21AC. Taxonomy (NCBI): domain Bacteria; kingdom Bacillati; phylum Bacillota; class Clostridia; order Eubacteriales; family Clostridiaceae; genus Clostridium; species Clostridium sp. AF17-21AC. Next base: position 36,741 of record NZ_QTWY01000008.1, on the reverse strand, counting down.
GCCTGTGCCGTGATCAGCGGAAAAGTGGTAGAACAGCAAGACCTTGGTACACATACATTATTTATCGCAGAAGTTGTAGATGCCAAGCTGATCAATGAAAATGCACCGCTGACTTATGCGGATTATCAGACAAAGGTAAAACCAAAAGCAGAACCGAAAGCCCAGGACAAGAAGATCGTAGGCTGGCGCTGCCGTATCTGTAATTATGTATATGAAGGAAGCGAGCTGCCGGCAGATTTCACCTGCCCGATATGTGGACATGGGGTAGAGGATTTTGAGCCGGTGTATGAGGCGTAAGCTATTAAAAAGCTTATAAACAGGAGGACAATGCTATGGAACGAGTAGCAAAATTTTTAAAGGACGCAGAAACTTATTATTTAGCAACTGTAGAGGGTGACCAGCCAAGAGTCAGACCATTTGGAACTGCCCATATTTTTGAAGGCAAGTTATACATACAGACAGGCAAAGTAAAAGATGTATCAAAGCAGATCCATGCAAATCCGAAGGTTGAGATCTGTGCTTTTATGAATGGAGAATGGCTTCGTGTAGCAGGAGAATTGGTGGAAGATGACCGTAGAGAAGCAAGACAGTCTATGTTAGATGCATACCCTTCATTACAGAAGATGTATTCCGCAGATGATGGTAACACCGAGGTATTTTATTTTAAGAATGCAACAGCAACTTTTTCATCATTTACACACGAACCGGAAGTTGTGAAGTTTTAAATGTATTACATGGTTTGACAAACGCCCTCGCTTGTATAAGCGGGGGCGTTTGTGCGTTTGTAACATATTTATAAAAGTAACTATTAGCAATGATAGGATAAGATAAGAAAAAAATATTTTCTTTAAATTGACAAAATATGCGTATATTATTGCGCATTATGACAAATGAAGGTATAATATTTCCATAATAAAAGGGGGCGGGTCTGAGATAGAGGCTTTTAAGTTTTCTATATTTCTTAATACGAAATCCCTATGATTATGAAGTGAAATTGATACAATGGACGATTTTTTGTACATGGTATAGATTAGTATATTCATATTAATGATTGATTGTAATAAAAAATACATTGTGGAATATAAGGTGCATTCCAATATGGGACTATTACTAAATATCTTAATAACAGATTAATATTTACATTCCACAATGTATTTAAAATTATATATGGAATGAAAAAAAAATACAACACAAGGATTTTGTTGTCACGTTAAAATCGATACCTATTAAACTGTTTATAAGTTATTGCTATTGACATTGCATGAGAAGTGTGCTATTTTGATAATGCAAAGTCAAATAAATTATGAAGGAGGTGAAAAAATGTATCAGATTAAACTGCGTTTTAAATTGGAATTTCCTTTTCTTCCGAAGGAGATGGATCGTTTGTTTACAAGTTTTTTAAAGGCTGCGACGAAGAATATTTCCGAAGATTTGTATCAGCGTTTATATGATAAGAGCAGATCAATCATGAAGATGTTTACATATGCGTATTATCTTCCGGGTGCTAAGTTTACAGACGATAAGATACTTCTCGATAAGGACGAATTCATGGTATTTTTTACGGATGCGGATGATAAGGAATTTTTATATTTGTTTAATGCGTTTCAGACTATGAAATTTCGGCATTATTCGATGAACAAGAATTCCATGCAATTAATATCTGTGTATATTCAGAATATAAATGATATCACAGATGATGAAATCATCATAAAAATGCAGAGTCCATTACTGGCAAGATACCATGATAATGATACCAATTCAGACAGTTATTATACGTTTGATAAGGATGAGTTTTCAGACGTTGTGAAAGAGAATGTTAAGATCTTTATTCAAAGAATGAATATTCCGGTTGAGACAGATGATTTTTCTATTCAGGCGATCAAAGGGAAAAAGGTTGTAATACCAGTGTTTGGAAGAAATACAGATGCTTCGCTTGGTATTTTCAAATTAAAAGGCTCTGTTGCTTTATTAAATGTTCTGCAGAGATCCGGAATTGGAGTACGCAGGTCGACAGGAAATGGAAAGTTTGAAGTATTAGGTTAGAAGAAAGGAGGATTATAAGTTGGGTAAAATCTATATACCAATGGGTGATTTTCTGAAAAATGCGGGAATCGTAGGTATGCATTATATACTGGACGAAATTGCTGCTGCATCGGAAGATTTGGATTATGGCTATACGGAAGATAATCAGCAATTATGGCTTGATACAGATTTCTGTCAGGAAACGGACTGGACGGATTTATACTTTCGTGGGATCACGACATATTACAGGTCACATAGTGTATATCAAACAATATTGGATAAGATTAAGAATTTGTTAGCTGCACTGGATTTGCCGGAATGGGATGGTAAAAAGTGGAAAGATGATATCAAATTCATTAACGATAAACTTTTGTCTAACAGTTATAAATCGGGCATTGCCAGTATAAAGGATGAGGTTGATACCACAGAAGCATATGAGCTGCTTAAAGCGGTAAAACTGAAAGAATCTATGGAACCGGAACTGTTGCGGAATCGATTGGTTCAGTTACATGAATTTCTTATTCAGCCCATTTGTGCAGAAACCTTGATCATGAAGAGTGCCATATATAATTACATCAATCGTTTCTGGGATGGAAAATGTTTTCTATTACGTGCAAATGCAGCGAAAAATATGCGAGAGGTTTTTGAAAATGATTTTTCAGAACCATTTCGGACTTATATAGCAATTGATCAAAAGAAGGCAAAGGAGATATGCATTGATTGTGGTGCAATGATTGATTCGAAGACGAAAGTATCACTTGCATTTATGAAGGATCAGGCAGATGATCTGGCAAGAAAACAATCAGCTTTCTGGAATTGTAAAGTAGATGCTTTCTTATGTCCGGTGTGTGCATTTGTATATGCATTATCTCCGCTTGGTTTTTATCTGATGGGAAATCGATTCCTGTTTATTAATACGGATCAGAACATTCAGGAATTATTAGAGGTAAATCATAAGGATGGCATTATGCAGGATGCGGAAAGAGAAGATGGAGAACGATATACTTCATGGATTTCCAGAACATTGAATCTGTTATTGAAGATGAAGACGGAAGAACTAGGTAATATTCAGATCATAACCAGAGGCAGGGATGAAAGCGAACGTTATACATTTGATATTATCAATAAAAATATCCTTGCAATATTGAATGATGAGAAAGTAAGGGCTGGACTTGATGTATTAAGTAAATACCCATATATAAAAAAGGGGACTGAATACATAAATATACATGAAACAGTTATATTGAATATTCTTCGGTATAGAAATCAATATCCATTATTAAATATCTTGTTAAGGCAGTCTATGGATGTAAAGACATATTTGGTAGATGCTTATTGGGTATATGATATTCAGATTCGTGTAAGTTTATTGAAGAAAGATAATGAAGATAAGAATAAGATAGGAGGTGCAATAGTGAATCGATACAAAGTTAGAGAGTGTGGATATGAATTAAGAAATAAACTGTTAGCAGCGAAAGGCACAAGTGATGATTCAAGAATCAGAGGTACTGTATATCGATTGTTGAATGCAGTTGCAGTTGGAGATGTTTCTCATTTTATGGAAATTATAATGCGTATCTATTGTTCTGTAAATCTGACAGTTCCGGATGCATTCATAGAGTGTCTGGATAATCGGGAGAAGTTTAGAGAGTATGGATATGCATTCCTTATGGGATTAGAAGGAAGTCATTATGAAAAAAAGGAGGAAAAGGTTAATGATTAGGAATGGTTTAACACTTACAATGGTATTTCTTGCAGAAAGTGCAAATTATGGAGAGGGCGTAGGTAATATTACTACACTCAAAAAATTATCACGAGGAACATATGAGCAATATTCTTATATATCAAGACAGGCACTGAGATACAATATTATTCAGCAGTTAGGATGGGATACAACACCTGTTGATGGAAAGAGTGGAGTCGTTCAGTTTGCACCAACTGCTAATATAAAAGATTATCCGGAAATTGACTTTTTTGGTTATATGAAGACCAGTGCAAAAGGAGAGGATAAAAAAGGCGGAGCTGATACCAGAAGTGCAGTTGTTCGACTGAGTAATGCGGTATCATTAGAGCCTTATCAGAGTGATTTGGAATTTTTAACAAATATTGGATTGGCAAGACGCCAGGATCTTGATAATGCGATTGCACAGAGTGAGATACAGAAGTCATTCTACTCATATACGATCACTATAGATCTTGATCGTATTGGTGTGGATGGAGATCTTGAGATATCTGCAGATGAAAAAGCAGATCGAGTAAAAAAATTTCTTGATACGATTCAGTATTTATATCGTGATATAAAGGGAAGAAGAGAGAACCTTAGTCCTGTATTTGCAATCGGTGGTCGATATTTAAGAAAAAATCCGTTCTTTGAAAATAGAGTATCTTTGGAAAATGGAGCCATAAACACGAAGATGCTTGGAGAGATTATTGAAAGTGATGAGGATATAAAGAACAATACCAGTGTTGGAGTTGTGACAGGTATTTTCCAGAATGATGCAGAATTAAAAGATACATTGAACACAAAGACAGTTGCAGATGTATTTAAACAGTTGAAAAAGGAAGTTGATGAATATTATGGAGCGAGCAATTAGAATTGATTGTTTTCAAAACCTTGCGAACTACAGAAAACCAAGTAGTTTCATTATAAAAGAATCTTATCCGTTGCCACCATATTCAACTGTTATTGGTATGATTCACGCAATTAGTGGATTTGACAGTTATCACAAGATGCAGGTAAGTATCCAGGGAGAAAACGCAGGTTCTGTATCAGAATTGTATACAAGATACTCATTCAAATTCGATACAAAGTATGAAGAAGGCAGACATCAGCTCTGTATCAAAGGTGAAGACAAAGATTATGGTGTGTTTAAGGGGATTGCACATGTAGAACTGATTTGTGATAATCGGATGGTTTTACATATTATACCTGAAGAGGAAGATTTTGATAAGATTTATCAGTCATTGAAGTGTCCGATTATTTATCCATCATTAGGTCGATATGAAGATTTGCTGGATATTCAAAATGTAGAAATTGTTGAATTGCAGAAAGTTGAATCAGCAACAATTCAAAATAATATTTACATTCCATTTCAATCAGAGTTGGATATTGGACGACGCACAAGCACAACATACATGTTAACAAAGGAATACGAGATAACGTCGCAGGGATATCGCAGATGGAAACCGGATGGTGGAAAGATAAAAGTGCATTATATGCCGAAGGATACTTCAGTAGTGAATGCATATGTCGATACCTATGGGGATGTTGTTGCGTTCGCATAACAAGATAAGAGAGGGATTGACAATACGATATGGAATATTATGCAAAGTCAAATGACACCAAGAAGGAAGTTAAAAATGTAAATGACATCAGAAACATATTGATTTATCTTTTGGACAGCCAGATGGATAAATTGAATGAAAACGAGTCGAAGATGATCATTTCTTACTTGGATTCTTTGAAACAGCAAACTGTTCAGGAGCAAAAAACTTTAAGAGAACATGAGAAGGATATTGTTAACTGTGCAGGAAAATTCTTTGAGATTTTTGATATGTATTTTACAGAAAAGGAAAAGAATCTGGTTTTAGAGGCATGCCGAGTGCATGACCTTGGAAAAGCTAATTATATTTTCCAGACAATTGTCAATCCCCAACTTACAAGGATGGCTGAAAGGCAGATACCACATGGTTTTCTTAGTGCACTTAGTTTATCAGAGAAACAGGTTAAGCAGGAAATACCAGAATGTACAGGCGATGACTTTTCTGTGTTATTGACAGCCGTCTATTATCATCATGATCGGAAGGATAGTTTTTCTGATAAGGATTTTTATGACTATTACGATAAATGGTATAAAAAATATTTGCAGGAATATTTGGGAAAGGAAGATGTGAAATTTTCTGCCGCAAATCGTAATCAACTGTTGTATTCGAATAATCCTACAATGAAATTGAGAAGTGTAGATGAGCAAACATGGTGTGAATATATGTTGATAAAGGGCTTGTTGAATAAGTTTGACTGGACGGTAAGTGCAGGATATGAAGAAGCAGAATTACACAGTGACATTGCTGAGAAAAAATTATGCAGCACGATTCGCGATTACTTTTCAAATTCATTGCGTGAGTTGCAGGTTTTTATGCAGGAACATAGTGATGATAATGTTGTAGTTATAGCACCTACTGGATCAGGAAAAACAGAGGCAGCTTTATTATGGGCAAATGGCGAGAAAGGTTTTTATACATTACCGTTAAAAGTTTCTTCTAATGCCATATATAGCAGAATAAAGGACAGGTATATGTATAAGGATGTAGCATTGCTTCATTCTGATAGCTTAAGCAGTTATTTTGATGGAACAGATGGGAAATTTACAGATGGGAATACCAGATATGAGCAGGCAAAATTGTTCTCGTATCCACTTACTGTCTGCACGGTAGATCAATTATTTAAATTTGTTTATAAAGCCCCGGGAACTGAGATTTTTGCAGCAACACTGAAATATTCAAAATTAATTATAGACGAGATTCAGTCATATTCTCCTAAGATAGTAGCAGCATTAATTTACGGCTTGTCAGAACTAAAACAAATGGAAGGAAAATTCGCAATCATAACAGCAACATTTCCGCCGGTTTTAGAATTTTTTATGCGAAAATATCGGTTGATAAAGGATCGTGATTATATTTTTAGAGATTTTTCCGATACAATGGGAACAGACAGGCATACGATCGCATTATTTCATGAAGAATTTGATTTTGACAGAATTGCGGAAGATGGATACAAGAAAAAAGTTTTGGTCATATGCAATACAGTATCAAAGGCACAGAAGGTATATGAAGAATTATCCCAAAGAACAGACGAGGTATTCCTGCTTCATTCCAGATATATTCGGAAACATCGAGATCAGTTGGAAAAGATGATAATGGATTTTTCCGATAATGATGAGATGACAGGTATATGGGTAACAACCCAGATTGTAGAAGCAAGTCTGGATATTGATTTTGATGTTCTTTATACGGAGATGTGTACGGCTGACAGTTTATTGCAAAGAATGGGACGGTGTAATAGAGCAGGAAAAAAGGATATAACTGATGCAAATGTATTAATTTATGTTAATTATTCAGGATGTATGAAGAATGGAAAAGGAATATATGACAGTGATATATATGATAGATCTGTACGGTTATTAGAGGAATATAATGGAATGCTTTTTTCCGAAAAAGATAAAGTTCAGTATATGAATAAAGTTTATGATGTAGACGCATTAAAGAATACGGCTTACTTCCAAACGATAAAAAGAAATCTGGCTAAATTTAAATCGTTGCAGCCGTTAGATTATACATCTAAGAAAGATATCGATGAGGATTTTCGTGGAATAAAAAGTATTACAGTAATCCCAGATAGAATATATCAGGAAAATCAGGAGCTGATCGAGGCAATAACGGGTGTTTTAGATACACCATATGTTGACAGTAATATACGAAGGATATTGAAAGCAAAACTGGCAGATATAACTCTTAATCTGAATCTGTATTCGGATCGGAGAAAATTAGATGGTGTGGATTTGAATTGTATAAATGGCAGATTAGATATTCACAGGACATGCTTATTATATGATTTTGATGAAATGACAGGACGGGGTATGGGCTTATCGTTAACGAAGTATGATGATGAGTGGAATTTCATATAAGGAGGAATTGTGGAAAATCGAGTTACTGGTGTAATGATTTATTATTATTTTGTGTGTAAAAGAAAATTATGGTATTTCATAAATGAAATAAACATGGAATCCGATAATGAAAATGTTATGTTGGGTAAATTACTTGATGAGAACAGTTACCGGCGTGATGATAAACACATTAATATCGATAATGTAATAAATATTGATTTTATAAAAGAGCATCAGGAATTACATGAGATAAAAAAGAGCAAGGCAATAGAAGAAGCAGGAATCTGGCAGGTTAAATATTATCTATATTATTTGAAACAACGAGGAGTTAAGGGCTTAACGGCAAAGATTGATTATCCATTGATCAAAAAAAATATTGTTGTAGAACTGTCAGAGGATGATGAAGTACAGTTGCAGAAGACAGTTGCAGATATAGAAAAGTTAAAAATGCAGGAACAACCACCAGCATTTGAAAAACAAAAAATATGTGGAAAGTGCGCATATCATGATTTGTGTTTTATCTAACATGGAGGGATAATGGGACAAAGTTTTTATATTTACAATAGTGGAGATTTAAAAAGAAAAGATAATACACTTCAATTTATATCTACAGGTGGAGAAAAAAGAGATATTCCGATTGAACGAATTGATGATATTTATGTCATGTCAGAAATGTCATTTAATACAACATTTTTGAGTTACATTTCTCAATATGGAATCCCGATACATTTCTTCAATTATTATAATTTTTATACAGGTAGCTTTTATCCAAAAGAAAAGCTGTTGGCAGGTCAATTATTGGTAAAACAGGTTGAACATTATACTGATTATGGCAAGAGATTGACCATTGCAAAAAAAATTATAGAAGCGGCTGCCGATAATATTTACCGAAATCTCCGGTATTATAACGGGCGAGGTAAGGATGTGTCTTCCTATATGTCAGAAATTGATTCGTTGAGAAAAGAATTACCCAAAACATCAACGATTCAAGAGTTAATGGGAATAGAAGGAAATATACGAAGACATTATTATGCAGCGTGGAATGTTATCATTGATCAGGAAATAGAGTTTGATAAAAGAGTTATGCATCCGCCTGATAACATGATTAATTCGTTGATTTCTTTTGTTAATTCTCTGATTTATTCAAAGGTTCTTAGTGAGGTATATCATACACAATTGAATCCGACGATAAGTTATCTCCATGAACCTGGTGTCAGAAGATTTTCGCTATGTCTGGATGTAGCAGAAATTTTCAAACCGTTGATAGGAGATCGACTTCTTTTTTCTTTATTAAACCGTAATCAGATAACAGAAAAAAGTTTTACGAAGGAGTTGAACTATTTGCATTTGAATAGGGATGCATCCAGATTGATTGCACAGGAGTTGGAGAAAAAATTACAGCAGACAATTATGCATAAAGATTTAGGTCGCCCTGTTACATATCAGTATCTGATGCGTTTAGAGTTATACAAGTTGATCAAGCATCTGATCGGTGAAAAAGAATATGAAGGATTCAGAATATGGTGGTGAAATATGTATGTAGTATTGGTATATGACATAAATAAAGAAAACAATGGACAAAAACGATGGAATCATATTTTTAAGATTTGTAAAAGGTATTTGTCCCATATACAAAATTCTGTTTTTGAGGGAGATATCACAAAAGTACAACTTGTGAAGCTGAAACAGGAGCTGGATGAATATATTGATCATGAATTGGATTCCGTTATTATATTTAAAAGCAGGCATGAAAAATGGTTGAATAAAGAATTTTGGGGTAAGGAAGATGACAAAGCCAGTTTCTTTATTTGAAATTGTCGACCATAAATATTGCAAAAACTGCCGTCAGTCGACAATGTGATGAAATATAGAAAAATGGAATATACAATTAAAAAATAGAATGTGTATTCCCAGTATTGAAGCAAGGTCGACAGAAAGAGGATATGAAAGCATTGTAAAATATTGCTTTTTTATAGTGTTGGTTTTAATAGATACATGGTGGAATGTGAATAATTTTTCCACGGTTTCAACTGTCTTTGTGTTACCCGTTTTAATAGATACATGGTGGAATGTGAATGAAAGATCGTATTCTGATACATCGCCCTGTTCCGCGTTTTAATAGATACATGGTGGAATGTGAATACGCCATTATGGGGCATCTGTTCGGTTGGCATTATAGTTTTAATAGATACATGGTGGAATGTGAATAATGTTTGATACGCAAGGTGATATTCCGGAAAATGGTTTTAATAGATACATGGTGGAATGTGAATGTGTACCGTTCGCGTATGGAATTTGGTGGATACCTGTTTTAATAGATACATGGTGGAATGTGAATTATAAGACTAAAGTAACAACATCAAAAACAGCAAGGTTTTAATAGATACATGGTGGAATGTGAATACTATGACATACGCTATAATACCAACCGAACAGAGTTTTAATAGATACATGGTGGAATGTGAATGATAAATCAGATTCTACAGAAAAAATAGGTGCAGGTTTTAATAGATACATGGTGGAATGTGAATAGAGACGAACCAGAAAACGTGGACTTGTTTCCATCTGTTTTAATAGATACATGGTGGAATGTGAATAAGCTTTCCGAAAAGGATAAAAGCTATCTGCTGGGGTTTTAATAGATACATGGTGGAATGTGAATAGTGTTGTATTTGCTGCGACACCCTCTGTCTCGCATGTTTTAATAGATACATGGTGGAATGTGAATACCTTTAAAATTTATAATTCTTCCATTATCATGACCGTTTTAATAGATACATGGTGGAATGTGAATTTTATCCAGTGAATTTCCTGTTCCCCTTGCGTATACCGGTTTTAATAGATACATGGTGGAATGTGAATCGCATATCGGTCACTATGATTTCAAAAGTCAATACCCGTTTTAATAGATACATGGTGGAATGTGAATCCATCAGCAGGGTAGTTATGTACTAGCTCAACATAGTTTTAATAGATACATGGTGGAATGTGAATCGATAACCACCGCCGTATTCTGTAGAATCAGTTTTAGTTTTAATAGATACATGGTGGAATGTGAATAAGCTGTTCCTCACCGAAAGACTGAGGGGTTAAGATAGTTTTAATAGATACATGGTGGAATGTGAATGAATTTTTAGCAGTGATTGATAAATACTTTACTGTTGTTTTAATAGATACATGGTGGAATGTGAATGAATTTTTAGCAGTGATTGATAAATACTTTACTGTTGTTTTAATAGATACATGGTGGAATGTGAATGAATTTTTAGCAGTGATTGATAAATACTTTACTGTTGTTTTAATAGATACATGGTGGAATGTGAATAAATAATCCCCATGCGCAAAAGCGCCTAGTTCGATAGTTTTAATAGATACATGGTGGAATGTGAATTTTCCAAGTGGTTTTTTTATCGAACTTACAGGAGATGTTTTAATAGATACATGGTGGAATGTGAATACGAGTGTAAGATAGCGTGAGAATACATCGTCATAGTTTTAATAGATACATGGTGGAATGTGAATTATTTTCATAATGATACATCATCCTTTCATCCCTTGTTTTAATAGATACATGGTGGAATGTGAATCACTTTGATTCTAACTGACACAATGCAGAAATTAGCGTTTTAATAGATACATGGTGGAATGTGAATGAATTTACTGTGTTAGTTGTGTCGCCCTCACCCGAGTTTTAATAGATACATGGTGGAATGTGAATGAGTATATTTTTTTGATATACTTTTGATGCACCAGTTTTAATAGATACATGGTGGAATGTGAATTTTTTTACCTCCAAAATCGTTATTTTTGCGCTGTTGGTTTTAATAGATACATGGTGGAATGTGAATAATCATACGCGTTGTAGATGAATATGGAATAGACACAGTTTTAATAGATACATGGTGGAATGTGAATGCGCCATTATGGGGCATTTGTTCGGTTGGTATCATAGTTTTAATAGATACATGGTGGAATGTGAATAAATTTATTTACACAGTACAGGCTGCCAGTGATCTGAGTTTTAATAGATACATGGTGGAATGTGAATTTTATCTATGCAACTATTCGCAAAACTGATATTTTGTTTTAATAGATACATGGTGGAATGTGAATCTGGATGGATACAAAGGGCAAGATTGTTTGATTTTGTTTTAATAGATACATGGTGGAATGTGAATGCCGAAGACAATAGACGATGTGTATTTGCTTCTGTTTGTTTTAATAGATACATGGTGGAATGTGAATATATTAAGCAACTTTTCCGGCAGATTCTTTATAGCGTTTTAATAGATACATGGTGGAATGTGAATAGTGTTAAGTATCCACCGATTTCCTCCATCACTTTCGTTTTAATAGATACATGGTGGAATGTGAATAGCTTGAATTATTTCAAAATTCAGAGCAAGAAAAATGTTTTAATAGATACATGGTGGAATGTGAATATATTACCGCTTTGCGTCTCTTCGAATGTATCTGGTTTTAATAGATACATGGTGGAATGTGAATATCGCAATCACAATTGTGGTAATCCGCTATTTATCGTTTTAATAGATACATGGTGGAATGTGAATTATTAAAAAATAAGTTGCAAAGCGTAAATAATCAGTGTTTTAATAGATACATGGTGGAATGTGAATATGATAAACAATGATGAATGGATTTCAGCAGAAATTGTTTTAATAGATACATGGTGGAATGTGAATGAAAGAATCGGAAAAATTCGTGGAAAATTTGCGGAGTTTTAATAGATACATGGTGGAATGTGAATAAGATATATATACACGTCATATTTCTATCCATGTGGTTTTAATAGATACATGGTGGAATGTGAATGAACCATCCTCATCTTTATTTTGATTTGAAATTGCAGTTTTAATAGATACATGGTGGAATGTGAATATTATTGCGCGGTGCGTGGAGACCAGAAAGTGCTTAGTTTTAATAGATACATGGTGGAATGTGAATTGATGCTGTTTTAGCAAGAGCCGCCGCGGCTTCTGGTTTTAATAGATACATGGTGGAATGTGAATCATATTCGTCAATAACAGAATAATTTGCACGATATGGTTTTAATAGATACATGGTGGAATGTGAATGAAAAATCACTAACTTTTTTACTCAAAAACGTACTGGTTTTAATAGATACATGGTGGAATGTGAATATACGGTTGTTAATACTCCGTTTGACATATTTTTTAGTTTTAATAGATACATGGTGGAATGTGAATCCAATAGCCTCCACGCATGACATTATTCTTAATACCGTTTTAATAGATACATGGTGGAATGTGAATATATCAAATGTCTATACAGTTTTTAATGCTGCACAGGTTTTAATAGATACATGGTGGAATGTGAATTGTCATAACTAAGTACCTTCCTTTCTCCAGATTTAGTTTTAATAGATACATGGTGGAATGTGAATTCATAAACCAAATCGTCTTCCGTATACTTTGGACAGTTTTAATAGATACATGGTGGAATGTGAATGTAGATAGTGTCTGGTGTAACTGCCTTTGTTCCGTGTTTTAATAGATACATGGTGGAATGTGAATGTATATACTTCTGATGAACTTGTGTATACTGGGGAAAGTTTTAATAGATACATGGTGGAATGTGAATACACCTTACAGAGCATAAGGTTCATGTCGCCATTTGAGTTTTAATAGATACATGGTGGAATGTGAATTGTATGCGTTTGCGGATAATCCTGCTGTATTATATGGTTTTAATAGATACATGGTGGAATGTGAATATGAGTGTAAGGTAGCGCGAGAATACATCATCATAAGTTTTAATAGATACATGGTGGAATGTGAATGTCGTTTGGTGAAGAACAGTTAAAAGAAGCATTTCGTTTTAATAGATACATGGTGGAATGTGAATTTGCGATCTGACGATATGTGCCGGTACATGTAAACCAGTTTTAATAGATACATGGTGGAATGTGAATGAAAGCGGTTTATTGGTATCAAGTGCAATTTTCTTGTTTTAATAGATACATGGTGGAATGTGAATCTTGGAAAGGACCAGTTCGATCTTGCTATAAGTAGTTTTAATAGATACATGGTGGAATGTGAATCTAATAAATTGAGCTCGGCAATCGTTGGAATTTACTGTTTTAATAGATACATGGTGGAATGTGAATATTGGTTTCCCGTACCTCTCGCGTATACTGTATTGTGTTTTAATAGATACATGGTGGAATGTGAATAAAGTTCGGGCGAAAGTTTTTGAGGAGGGAAAAGCGTTTTAATAGATACATGGTGGAATGTGAATGAAGAAAAGCTGTCAGATACTATCCTGGTCTATAGGTTTTAATAGATACATGGTGGAATGTGAATTTTGGAGCATGACGACGGATAAGGCGGTTATTGTTGTTTTAATAGATACATAGTGGAATGTGAATACTGCATTTTGTATAACTATTGCAGGTCTTATGCCAGTTTTAATAGATACGTAGTGGAATGTGAATTTATAGAGGACGAAATAGACCGGAGCCGGGATCTTTGTTTTAATAGATACGTAGTGGAATGTGAATTGGCGCAAGGATTGGTCGGCTGTATCGGATATGCCGGGTTTTAATAGACACATGGTGGAATGTGGATTATGGACATTTTACATAGTATTGAGCTTGAGTTACGTTTTAATAGATACATAGTGGAATGATAACAAAGAAAATATAATTAAAATAAAAGGGGGAAAATAAAATGAAACAAGGAGAACAGGAAGCGAAGGAGATTTTACAATTAAAAGGCTATATATTTGACAATCAATATTATGATGATAATTCAAGTAAGAGTATGCCTGATCTAAAATTTCAAGGAGGGAATTATTTAGAAGTAACACATACGCAACATAATAATAAAATAGCAAAATCTCCAACACAATTTGATAGATTATCTATTAGAGAGAAAACGGAGAAATTACAGGAAATAAGTGAAGCGCAAATGCGTTTTATTGCATTGGATTATGAAAGAAATATCGATGGTTCATTTACAGAAGAAGGAAAATGTCAATTCGATAAAGATAAACGACTTCTTGCGAAAAGTTTTAATTACAAAGATGGGCAACCCTCAGAATTTAAATCGGATATACCAGTGATAGAAGCTGATATAGATAATATTATTGCGGGAATAAAGAAAAAGGAAAAATTACATCCTAAAGGGGATACGGACTTGTTTATATTTGTTTTAGATGATGAATTTGATTGTATGGAACATCTGTTAAAAACAAAAGAAAGAAACGGTGTTACGGATTATTTTCTTAGGGTTATAGAGAAATCACCATTTGAAAAGGTGTTTATATGTGAATGGGATTTTGAGAAGCAGTGCTATATAAAGGAGAATCCCAGACTGATTTGCTATACAACCATAAAAGAACAAGAAGTAAGCTATATAGATATATGCAGTTATAAATTATATGAGAATTTAATAAGACCATATAGATACAAATACAGATGTAACACTGAGATCAAAAAGTAGTAGCACATGTACATACTCCCCCCACCACAGCCTTACTTACCACATCCCCTATATGCGATTCGGCTCCTGTGGCGGGGGAGAACTTTGTTCTGGTTCTTTTTATTACATGCTAGAATGTCTTTTGCAGAAATTCTGCATGCGATTTATAGTAGCGATAGTATTCGGTACCCTTTTCCTGACCATATTTGGTCACGAAGAGGTTGTGAATTTCCCGAAGGTTTGCTTTGTGCGGGTATAGTTTTTTATAGAAATCATCAATGAGAGCAATACCGGCATTAGAGTAAACAATCGATAAGAATTTACGGTATTTTGTTTTCTTTTGCCAGTTGACCTTTGGTATCTCGTAGGATGAACTCTTTACTATACCATAGATATAACTTCCTTTTTCCTGACCGTAGATTGATATAAGTATGTTGTGGATGGCGGATAGATTACTTTTCCCGACACAGGAAAGTAATGTATCGACCTGTTCCTTATCATACAGCGGCGTAGATACAGCTTCTGGAATAGCAGCTTGTTTATCAATCTTAGCAGAAACAGCAATTTTGACAGGATTCGCAGCGGGAGTGGCTTCTACGATCACGTCCGACTTTGGATTTTCTGCCTTTATTACTGAATCATCAATACTTTCCGGTACTGTAGCAAAAGCAGGAATTGCAGGAAGCAGCGGTTTTTGTACAGATAGTTCATTTGCCAGTGTGTGGAAAATGGAGGGAGCCTTGCGGCATACATGGTATCCGCGTTCCGTCCAGAAATGTACCACGCTGTCAAAACCTTTATCTTTTGAAACAATGATGAGGTTGTCGTCCGGATTTTTAACAGTATACGAACCAAGGTAGGTTACAAGTTGAAAATCTAAGGCATTATCAGTCCCGTTTTCACAGAGGATGAACTCAGGTTCAAAAGGGGACTGTTTCAATGCGACAACATTTGCATAGGACATGTTAGGAGACTTGTCGGTGTAGAATACAAGGATACAGTCATCGTCATTCAGATAATCAAATAGTTGTATCCAGGAATCGCCGACATTCTCACTATCTACAAAAAATATATTTCTCATGATTACCTCGTTCAACCAGAACAAAATAAGTATAGCATATAATTATATCTAACTGAACAAGAAAATATCGACATAAATGTCGGCAAAAAAACACCTCCACCCCATAGTAGTTTCATATGCAATACATTTCAGAAATTCTGTCTTGTATCATATAACCACCATGGAGCAGAGGTACTTTATATTATGCGGTTATTTAATGAATCGCTTCTGAATTCATAACAGTCTTAGCTGTACCGGCATAAGGGTAGGCCCAGAGGAAACTGCTAATTTTACCATAAGTAACATCCATATTCAGTTCATAGGACTGTACATTTTTGAGATTCTTAATCTTTACATCTTGTGTAGCACGAACCTTGAGCCAGAGTGTTTCATTTGCCTTAAGAGTCAGGCTCTGGTTGCTTTTGTATTTCTTCCATGGGCCATCACCTTTGCGATAGGAAATGATATCAATACCTGTTTCAATGGTCGAACCATTATCCAGTTCAATCGTCAGTACAGCATTGTCATATAATTTTAATGTGTCATTATAGGCTTTGCTGGTGATCTTATATACTGTTTCGTTATCAGCGCATTTTACACTGTTGTCAAATTTGAACGTATATTTACCGCTTCGGTTTGTTGCAGATATCTGTTCGTAGTCCGTAAATGCACTGTAATATTTCTTTTTGCCGACCTTAATATAAGTTCTGACTTTATAGCGGTATGTCTTGCCGGCTTTTACCGTCTTGTCTTTGTAGTTCAGACTTTCTACACTTTTCTTGACTGTTGCAATCTTCTTGTAGCCCACGATACCCATTTCTTTCCGGTAGATTTCATATCCGGTTGGAAGTACGCCGCCTGAACTGTATAATTTCAGCGTGATCGACTTTGTACTTCTTGGGGCTTCTGCAAACTGGTACTCGTCAAATGAACACACAGGGCCTGTATAGGCAGAAGCTGGGATACCGGTTTCGATAACTTTCTTTTTGTTTTTATAACCACGTATCATATAAGTATAACGTTTTTCCGGTTTCGCTTTTTTGTCGGTATAGCTTTTCTTCTTACCCGAAATGGTTGCGATCAGTTTGTATTTGCCTGCGTTCCAATCCTCATCCGCAACCGCCCGGTAGATCTTATATTGCGTAACTCCTTTTTGTGCTCCCCATGACAATTTCACCGAGGTGATCGAGGTAGCGGTAGCTGTTACGTCAAGATAGTCACTGGCTTTTACGACTGGCATGCTCGTAAACATGAGCTCTCCGATCATAATAAACATGAGTATGAGACTGATAATCTTTTTGTTCATAACCTTCAACTCCTTTCTTCGTCCGATATATACAGTTTATATTTGATGTATTTTTATATTCTGCTTGTGCCTTTGTCAACAGACCTTATAAATGACACACTTCGTTTTCTATTCGATGCATATGTCTTTTTCGTAAATACTCCTGTGCCAACTCACCTTCGGCTGAGCGGAGCACTTAGTGAAGACGAGCGTTAGCGCGAAGTCTGAGGTTCGTGTAGCTAACTCTAATTTGCCAGCGTGCATCTCATAACGAAAGCCTCGTGTATGCCATATTACAAGGTATATTGCCATAGACACAAACAGAATATAAAAAATAAACGTTAATTCTATACCTGTATATCCGGCTCCATAACCCTAAATTCCAACATACCATTTTCTTGATATGCTTATATCAATTGTACCATAGGCCGGCTTATAACGCTACTACGAAAGCACAGTCAAAATGACGAAAAAACCAAGAAAATAGGCGGCTTGCGGCTATATCTGGCAGATTATACATTCTATCAAAATTTGCATTATAAAATCTGTTAGTGAATTGCGGTAGATAGTGATACAAATTAATTAGCCAAAAGCATTCAATAAACATCCCGTTGCATATCAGCCTGTCACCCTCTTCCCACTATAATAAGACGTAAAATGAGGATTTCGTTATGAGATGCACGCTGCTGGTAAATACGGGTGCCTGTTTGAGCCGAAGGCGAGTTGGCACAGGAGTATTTACGAATCGAGCGTGTGCATCGAATAGAAACCGCAATGGTCATTTATAGTGGGAAGAGGGTGACAGGCTGATATGTAATGGGATATTTAACATAAACCTTCGGCGTATCCACATCACCCCTCCATCAGCCGGATAAGCTCCTTTGCGGCATTCGACAGATAATGCCCGTTCATATAGCCGATGCCAAGTGCATAGCTGGCGCTTGGATAGTTAAGCTGGATCACATTGAGGTTGTCAGTCAGCTTCCGGTCAGACAGAAAATTGCCGGGATAAACCGTGCATCCATAGTGGTTGATACACAGATTATATAAGGTTTCCAGATTGTTGGATTCCACACCAACCTTGACAGCCATTTTTTCAGACTGGAAGATGCTGTTCATGGCACTCCGGATCGTATTGCCGGTTTTATTGAGAAGAAAATTGCAAGGTTCCAGAACCTGGATTCTTCCGGTGCTGATCAGGATGCTCTTGACGTGACTGAAGTCCGGTCCGAAACAATTTTTTAGATATTTATCCGTAACCAGCAGATACAGATGATCTGTCCCTTTCGTTCATCTGCGATATCCTGGAATTCACTCATCATTTCTGTTTCCGTCTGAACCAGACGGTTCGAATAGTCCAGAAATCGTTCTCCGGCATAGGTAAGCTTCAGTGGTGTCGTTCGTTCAAATAATTTTGCACCCAGCGTCTGCTCGATACATTTATAACGACAAGACAGAAGGATTACCAGAATGTGATATTAGAAAAGGCAGATCTGATTATTACAGTTGGTTATGATATTGTCGAGTTTGCACCGATCAAATGGAATCTGAAGGATGACCACAAGATCATTCATATTGATTCACGGCCGTCTGCGATATCCGATCCGTTATGGGTAAGGAGGATATTCTGGTATCTGATGTTGGAGCCTATAAGATGTGGATATCCAGACATTATAACTGCTATGAGCCAAATACCTGTCTGATCTCAAATGGTTTTGCAACGATGGGTATAGCGGTTTCCGGTTCAATCGCAGCGAAGATGTTATATCCGGAAAGAAAGGTACTTGCTGTTACAGGTGATGGTGGTTTCATGATGAATTGTCAGGAGATTGAAACAGCTGTTCGGATGAATGTTCCGATCGTCGTTCTGGTCATGCGGGATGACAGCTATGGTTTGATCAAATGGAAACAGGATGACCGGTTTGGCGATCACTGTTTTGTAGATTTTACAAATCCGGATTTTGTAAAAATGGCAGAGAGTATGCATGCAGTTGGACTTCGTGTAGATAAAACAGAAGATTTGAAGGATGTTCTGGAACAGGCATTTGCATCTGGTAAAGTCTGTATCATTGACTGCCCGGTTGACTATGCAGAGAATACAAAACTGACGGAACACTTAAAACAGATGATCGCAGAATTGGAATGATAAATGTATGAAATGCGCGAAGCACATCATGCAGCTATTTAGAAATAAAAATTCTCATAGTATCCTCTTACCATCTATGATAAAATAGAACCAGTATAAAAGGTACGGAATACAGTATAAAACAAGAGGGTGCACAGACTGGATGCACAGCAGATTGATACAGGGGTGATGCTATGAGAAGATATAGGAAACTGAAAATATTTGTGGCAGGGCTTGCCATGATCGCAGCGGTGGCAACGGGCGGCGGAACCGTATTTGCAGCGGGAACAACAATGGCAGAGATAACAACAGATAAAACGCACGATACTCTGTCAGGAACGGAAGAACAGACAGAGGAAGAAGCGGATACATCTATACAGGTTGAAGATCGACAAGAAGAAACAGATAAAGATGAGATTTTGGCTGCGGAGCCGGAAGAGGATTCGTATGGTTGGGAAGAAATCCTGGGTGACGTAAATGCGGTCACGATGGGAAATGGAATATCCGCCTATAATCTTCGGGAAGACAGGACAGCAACGGACCGGTATTATGATCAGTTGGATGATGTGTCAAAAGAAATCTATAATATCTTATATGATGCCTATAAAGATGGCTCTACAACGAGTACGATCACGTTGAATTATTCCAGCGTGTGGAAGGATCAGAAGATTACGATCACATCGGATAATAAGATGGTCATGCCGGATACCTTTCATCCACAGGTGCTGAGCTGGGAACGTGACATGCTGACTCCGGCATTTCTTGCTCTGATCTATGACCATCCGGAGCTTAGCTGGCTGTCGGGTGCAACCTATTATATGTCATACAAAATAAATGGAATTTCATATTATTCGTCTGAGCTGGATGAGAATAACAGTATGGTAAAAGATGTAACAGTTCCATGTATTACGACCTATATCAAAGAACCATCGGTGAATGCAACAAAGGCGGAGATGGATACGATTGTGTCGGAAGCAACGGAATCGATCAATAAGAAGCTTGCGGGAAGTACATCCAGATATCAGACCATAAAAGAGATTCATGATTATATCTGTAACAGTACATCCTATGCAAAATCTAATACGACAAGCAGTGAATATCAATCGGCTTACAGTGCATTTCGTGACACGAATGGTGATGGAACGGTGGAGACGGTCTGTGCAGGATATTCCAGAGGCTTTAAGCTGTTGTGCGATGCATATGGAATACCATGTGTGCTTGTGACCGGAGTGACAGATACCGGTGGAGCCCATATGTGGGATCTGGTTCAGATGGAGGACGGTATCTGGTATGGAGTAGATGCGACCTGGGATGACCAGACCAGTCGGACCTATTATGATTTCTTTTTGGTTGGATATGCAACGAAGCCGGATCATTTTGCAAAGACCGATTTCGGAAGCTGTCATATAGCAGAAGGCGCCTGGGATGCAAATGGCGCATATGAATTCGTCTATCCGGAACTGAGTACAGACCTGTATCATGAAGATCAAGATGGAGATGGAATCTGTGATCTGTGTAATGCAATGTTAGATGGTATGAGCGCATCACTTGCCGGATATTCGCTCCGGCTGGAGGAGGAGACGGGAATCTGCTTTTATCTGCGGTTTACAAATACAGTTTTAAATGACAGCGGTGCATATATGGAATTTACGATGCCGGATGGAAGCACAACGCAACAGAAGGTGACGGATGCAGAGAAGCAGACAGTAAATGGAAAACAGTATTATGTATTTACCTGTTATGTGGCAGCAAAGGAGATGGCGGATGATATCCGGGCACAGGTATTTCTGTCCGATGGAACTGCATGTGGAACAATATATCGGTATTCGGTTCAGGATTATGCGGGATATATGTTAGACCGGAGCAGTACCTATGCAGCAGAACTTCCGGTCGTGAAGGCAATGCTGAATTACGGAACTGCCGCACAGGAATTGTTTGGTTATCATACCGGTGATCTGGCAAATGCAATTCTGCCGGAGACGGAACGTCAGATAGGAAGCATGGATCTGACTGCACTTGCATCCTATCAGTCCGTGCAGGCAGGAAATATGCCGGATGGAATTTCCTATTATGGAAGCTCCTTGGTGTTGCGTTCAGGAACACTGATCCGTCATTATTTTACAAAAGCAGGTGATGTGGAGCTGAGTGATATAACATTTACCTTAAATGGAAATGCAGTAACTCCGGTATCCGTCGGATCCAATATGTTTTATATAGAAATTCCTGCCGTGCATATTCAGAACATTACACAGATGAATACATTGGCAGCAGGAGAGAGTGGAGCGATAACATATGGTGTTTTAAGTTATGCGTATACGGTGTTGTCGGCTCAGACATATGGAAGCACACTGGAACAGGTTATGAAAGCTATGGTTATATATCAGCAGACAGCACAGACCTATCTTGCCAGATGACACATGCTTGTTCAGAATATAAACGAGGGCAAAGAACTGACAAAATAAAAAAGAATCAAAAAATAGAAATAAAGACGAATTAAAACAGGAGACAGTATACAAGCATGAGTTGTACACGGTCTCCTGTGTTTCTATCCGATAAAATCCGGATCGTTATTTATTTTTTACGAGCCTGTACCATATATTCTTTGAAAGAGGCACGCAGGCTTCGCTCGATATTCGGAATAATATGTCCGTTTTCATTATTTTGCCATACCGCCTGCAGGAAGAATGAATTTCCGGTCAGGAAACGATTCCTTGTAAAGGCATCCGTCTGTTCCTGATCCTGAAAACGACATAATTCGATATCATCATGATATAGAATCTCGGCTGCGGTGTGGAACTGTCCGTCCGTACAGTACCATTTGTAGATACCGTGAAAAGTTGTACGGCAATACCATCCAAGGAAAGTAAAGCCTTTATAACGGAATGGATTCTTTGCCAGTTTTACAATTGCGTTGCCGTCATATTTCTCATTTGGACGAAATTCAATCGATTTTTCCCGGATCGATTTGTTCAATCCAAAAGTAAATAACCGACAGACAAGATTTTTATTCTTAGCAGAGGAAGCATAGATCAGGTTAAATGGTTCCTTCTTAAAATGCGTATCTGCCAGATTGTATTTCTTTTCAACAGAATGGATCGCATTCAGTATGAAATCACCGGAGGCTTTTCGTTTTTCCTCCAGAAGCTGACCAACTTTGCTATAATCGATCGGTTTTGCTGATTTTGTACTGTCATAGATTTTTGTAAAACGGCGATCCTCTAAATCAAAGGTTTTTAAGATTGTATCAACTTTATCGCCATGTCTTGCACCAACATAAAACTGCTTTTCAAATAAGATCGAGAATGCACAGGCATGGAATGAATTTGTAAAGATGTATTCTGCCTGTTCTATATATCCAAGCCATTCATCCGGACCAACATTATAGATGACTTTGTAATCGCCTTCTTTTGGCAGATGGACATTGCTTTCATAGGAGGACAGAATGATAAGTTCCAGACCTTTTTCCTTTGCAAATGCCAGAGCCTTCTGGATGGAGTCAATCGCACGCTCCATTACAGCGTAGAGCAGGACATATTTGCGTTCCTGATTTCTGGGCGGGATCGCAATATCGTGCCAGAATTTTTTATCCTTTAAGAATACAGGATCCAGTACAACCGGAACATCTTTCCCCGTCAGTTCATGAATGTGTTCGGCAAAGCTTGACTCTCTCGCAGCAATTGCCTCGAATGGCGTTGTATATTCGATAAATTCTTTTTCCTGTTCTTTTGTCCAGCCGTTAAAGACACCACGACTGACAGCATATCCGATCTTCGGAGCGTTTTTCATAGGCTCGGCAGCCAGAAAAAATCCACGGTCAAAGCCTTTATCCGGATTGTACTGCCAGATAACATCCGTAGCACAGATGTAGCAGTCAAAATCCAGTTTCTGATCATCCAGATCGTCATGGTGATAGGTTTCTTTGGTGCGGATATAATGAGCATTGATAAAGTTCTCAAATTTCTGATACCGCTTTGGCCATATCGTGTACAACTTGGCAAATTTATTGATCGTAAGTATTTTCAGGTTATGCTTATGTGTCCAGACCTTTTGTTCATCTTTTGTAAGGCCTTCCGGCATTATTTCTGTCAGAGCTTTGTTGTAGCCATGTTGCAGATAAAAATGCAGAGGATAGACCGGATCGTATTCTTTGTTATTGTAGATAGGCATATAGTCAATGACTGTACTTTCGATGCCATGATCTGATAAAAATTGCTGGAAAGCATATGTGTGTAAAGGACACGCAAAATTAAGTGCTTTCGTATGTGTATTTATTGAAATAATCCCTATCTTCAAAACGATAGTTCCTCCCTGAACTTTACATATAATTTATAAACCTTAACAGGCCACATATAGTTTTATTTTATCTTATAATTATATATAAATCAAGCGCAAAAGACAGAATCAGACATTTGTCGTGGAAAATCGATCAGTTAATTCCTTTCATTGTAAGCTGGATCCGTTTCTTGGCAAGATCCACGCTCATAACCTTAACCGTTACGATGTCACCGACGCTGACGACATCCAATGGATGCTTGATGAATTTATCGGACATCTGGGAGATATGCACCAGACCATCCTGATGAACACCGATATCGACAAATGCACCAAAATCGATTACGTTGCGGACGGTTCCCTTTAAGATCATGCCTTCCTTCAGATCCTTCATTTCAAGGATATCACCACGCAGGATCGGCTGTGGCATTTCGCTTCTAGGATCTCTGGCTGGTTTTTCCAGTTCTTTTACAAGGTCGGTGACGGTTACTGTTCCGACACCCAGTTCTTTTGCGAGTGCTTTGATATCACCGGCTGCTTTTGTAATGCCCTTTAACTGACCGGATGCAAGATCATCCATGGAATAACCGAGATGCTGGATCAGTGTTTCAGTAACCTCATAGCTTTCCGGGTGGACAGAGGTTGCGTCCAGTGGATTTGTACCACCAGTGATCCTCATAAATCCGGCACACTGTTCAAATGCTTTCGGGCCAAGTTTAGCAACCTTTAACAGTTCTTTTCTGTTCTTAAAACGGCCGTTTGCTTCTCTGTATTCTACGATATTTTTTGCCAGGGTTTTGTTGATACCGGAAATATGTTCCATCAGAGGAGCGGAAGCGGTATTTAGATCGACACCGACCTGGTTTACGGAATCTTCTACAACAGCGTCTAATGCTTCTGTCAGCTTCTTTTGATTCATATCGTGCTGATACTGACCGACACCGATCGCTTTTGGATCGATCTTGACCAGCTCAGCAAGCGGATCCTGAAGTCTTCTTGCGATTGAAGCAGCACTACGCTGGCCTACATCAAAGTTCGGGAATTCTTCTGTTGCAAGTTTACTTGCAGAGTAGACGGATGCGCCGGCTTCGTTTACGATCACATATTGAATCTTTGTATCCAGCTCATGGATAAGATCTGCAATGATCGCTTCGGATTCACGGGAAGCAGTACCGTTTCCAACTGAGATAAGGGAAATATGATATTTCTTGATCAGATCTTTTAAGATCTTCTTGGATTCTTCCACTTTGTTCTGAGGGGCAGTTGGGTAAATAACCTTAGTGGCGAGCACCTTTCCGGTTGCATCAACGACTGCCAGCTTACATCCGGTACGGAAAGCAGGATCCCAGCCGAGAACCACATGACCATTGATCGGTGGCTGCATTAAAAGCTGCTTTAAGTTGCTGCCAAATACCTTGATCGCGCCATCTTCAGCAGCTTCTGTCAGACTGCTTCGAATATCGCGCTCAATAGAAGGTGCGATCAGACGTTCATAACTGTCAGTTATAGTGTTCCTTAAAATGTCATTTGTATTTGGATTGTCGCGTACGATCACCTGACGGATCAGATAACCGGTGATCTCATCAACTGGTGCTTCAATCTTAACAGAGAGAAATTTTTCCTTTTCTCCACGGTTGATCGCAAGTGTACGGTATCCGGCCATTTTGCGTACAGGTGTGCTGAAATCATAATACATTTCATATACGGATTCTGCTTCCGGATCCTTGGCAGTTGTCATTAAAATACCCTTGTCCATTGTAAGGCTTCGGATTTCTGTACGATATTCAGCGTTATCTGAAATAGATTCTGCAATAATGTCCATAGCTCCGGCGATGGCTTCTTCTGCAGAGTGGACTTCTTTCTCCTCGGATACATAAGCCAGTGCTTCCTCCGGAATCGGCTTATTTGTCATCTGAAGGGAGATGATGTTGGCAAGTCCGGTAAGACCTTTGCTCTGTGCGATTGTCGCACGCGTTTTTCTCTTTGGTTTATAAGGACGATACAGATCTTCCACTGCAACGAGTGTTTCAGCAGCCAGAATTGACTTCTTTAGTTCATCGGTCAGCATGCCCTGTTCTTCGATCGAAGCGAGGACCTTTTCCTTCCGGTCTTCCAGTCCTCTGAGATAAGTGAGCCGTTCATCCAGAGTACGAAGCTGTTCATCGTTTAAAGAACCGGTAGCTTCCTTTCTGTATCTTGCAATAAAAGGGATCGTGCATCCCTCATCTATCAATTTAACGGCAGCAGCTACCTGCTCCTGTCGGCACATAAGTTCCTGACTGATTTTCAAAATAATATCCATAATCGTGAAACCTCTTTCTTAATTTGTATCATTCACCGTAACAGGCAATGACATATATATTGTGCGTTCAAGTCCGCTTGTTGCAACCCGCACGGACAGGTTGGAACATTATATAGTTGAATATTACGGGAAAGCAGAATCTAGTATATGCGAAATCCCGGCAGGATTCAAGCTTGGAGACAGACAAATTATGGAAAAGTACAAGACAGAAAAACGAAGCAGATGAAAAAATGAAGTATCTATAAAATGACAGATTTGCTGGAAAGATATGGGCGGCTGTGTTATACTGAAATAGATACAAGGTGCGGGTGGACATGTCCGGTTATGTCATATTAAATACCAGTTAAGGTACAGAATGGAGCAGAACATGCAGGGTTTTACAAATACAGCAGACAGGAATGAAACAATTTCTTATATAGAAGAATGTGGCTGTCAGACAGAAGCAGCAGAAGCAGATTGCGTGAAGACTGCAATGGCATTTGCCAGGCAATGTCATCAGGGGCAGACACGTCTTGGAAGAGATGGCAAAGTGCCGTATTATGATGAACATATTCTTGGCGTTTACCATATATTAAAGGACGAATGCCATGTAGAGGATGAAACTGTACTTGTAGTTGCGTTATTGCATGATACGGTAGAAGATACGGACTGTACATTTGAAGATATTGAAAAGATCTTTGGTACGGATATCAGGGATCATGTATATTTATTAAGTAAACTTGAAGGAGAGACCTTCTCTGACTATTCAAAACGTCTATTTGACCACGCCCCGGCACAGGTGGTCATGATCAAACTTGCAGACAGACTGCATAATCTAAGAACTATCCTTTTTGTATCCAATCGCAAATGGATCCAGAGAAAAGTAAATCAGACTTATACCGATATCCTTGACCGGTTAGAACAGGTAAAAGACAATCTGGGAGAGAACTATGCTTCCGAGATATCTATGTTAAAAGATAAAATTATCGAACAACTTGCTGTTGTTCAGGCAGAACTGGACAAGAAGCGGGAGACAATTCAATAATACCGATTTCTCTGTCCGTCGGACTTTCGAAATCGTACAGCTATTCGCCCTTCTTGCGCATATCTGTTTATCTGCCAAATAAATAAGCAGCGTTGTCTTTATACAGACACGTTGCTTATTTGCTTGGCAGATTTATTGTCATATGTTTTCAATCTGCCAGTCGATCGGTTCAACACCGTGCTCAGTCAGGAAGTTGTTCGTTTTGCTGAAAGGCTTGCTTCCCCAGAAACCACGATAGACAGATAACGGACTTGGATGCGGAGCTTTTAAGATCAGATGATTCGGATTGTTTAACATCGAAGCTTTTTTTTGTGCATACGATCCCCATAAGATGAATACGATCGGACGATCCTGGCGGTTTAAGATCTCCATACAGGCGTCTGTAAATTGTTCCCAGCCATGTCCCTGATGGGAGTTTGCCTGATGCGCCCGGACGGTCAGAACAGCATTTAACATCAGGACACCCTGCTCTGCCCATTTGACAAGATAACCATTATTGGGTATATAGCAGCCAAGGTCATCGTGAAGCTCCTGATAGATATTAGCAAGAGAAGGCGGGATGTCGACACCCGGCTTTACGCTGAAGCTCAGACCATGCGCCTGCCCTACGTTGTGGTAAGGATCCTGACCGATGATAACACATTTGACCTTTGATAATGGTGTCAGATGGAACGCATTGAATATATCATCGGCAGGAGGAAAGATCTCTCTTGTGGCATATTCATGTCCGACAAAATTAAACAGTTCTTTATAATATTCTTTTTTATATTCGGGCTTCAGTTCCGGAGCCCAGTCATTTGAAATAGCTGGCATAATTCAGACTCCTTATCTATAGTGTATAGGATACGTTTTTCATTTCGAGACGACATTCTGCATTCTGAAAATAAAAAGAGTATCATATGTGTTCATTTTCAAAAATAGTGTAACATAAAGAATATTTAATGTAAATTTTAAGGTGTAATTTTACTCTGAAACATTGTCAGGTGAGAGACTTTGTGGTATCATCTTTTCAAATGAAATTTTTGCAGAAGGGGTGCTGAAAATGGAGAAAGCATATAAGACAATGAAAACTTCAGGCGCAATAAATATTGCATTAGGCGTAGTGGTTCTGGTGCTTGGACTTGCATCCGGTATATTGATGATCGCATCAGGCGGTTGTCTCTTGAAGAACAAACGTCATATTGTATGGTAGGAATGACAATCCTATGCACGCGGATACAGGAAGAACAGTTGCCGCGTGCATATTTTTTGCAGATCTTTTCATGACGGAGTTTTTCTGTAAAAATGGGGTTGACAGACAGCGAGACACTGTGTTAAAGTCGATACAGATAATACGATGAAGAGGAATAGTAGAATCTATGAAGCATTCAGAGAGTTGCCGGTTGGTGTGAGACAACAGTGGAACAGATTTGAACTCGCCTCAGAGTAGCCCGCTGAAAGGAAGTAGGATGGGATGGAACCTGACCATTATAGCAGGAGGATATAAGAGATTCTATCTGTATCTGTAACGAGAGCATACAACATGTATGAAATAGAGTGGTACCGCGTATAACTTACGTCTCTATAGGTGATGAGATGTAGGTTTTTTTATTGCCATATTTTATGTAATATATGAATCGGAGAACAAAAGCCGTTACAGGAGCTTATACAGAAAACAGAAACAGGAGGTTAAACATGAAGAATTTTGAGCATTACAAAAGAGGCTACTATATGCCGCCGGAAAAGTCTACAAAATGGGTAGAAAAGGAATACGTTGATAAGGCACCGATCTGGTGTAGTGTAGATTTAAGAGATGGAAATCAGGCACTGATCGTTCCGATGAATCTGGATGAGAAACTGGAGTTCTTCAAGGAACTTGTACGAATCGGTTTCAAAGAGATCGAGATCGGTTTCCCTGCAGCATCAGAAACAGAATATGAGTTCTGCCGTACCCTGATCGAGAAGGATATGATACCGGATGATGTAACCATTCAGGTACTGACACAGGCAAGACCACATATTATTAAGAAGACATTTGAAGCAATTGACGGCGCAAAGAATGCAATCGTTCACCTGTATAATTCAACATCTTATGCACAGAGAACACAGGTATTTAAGAAATCCCAAGAAGAGATTTTACAGCTTGCTGTCGATGGAGCAAAACTGTTGAATCAGATGGCAGAAGAACATGGAGTGAACTATCCATTTGAATATTCACCGGAGAGCTTTACCGGAACAGAGATCGATTATGCACTGGAAGTATGTAATGCAGTTATTAAAGAATGGAAGCCTACCCCGGATCGTAAGGTTATCATCAACCTTCCTGCAACCGTAGAGATGTCACTGCCACATGTATATGCAAGTCAGATCGAGTACATGAGCGAACATCTGATTGACAGAGAAAATGTTATCCTGTCCTTACATCCGCACAATGACCGTGGCTGTGGCGTAGCAGATGCGGAGCTTGGTATTCTTGCAGGTGCAGACAGAATCGAGGGAACTTTATTTGGAAATGGTGAAAGAACCGGTAATGTAGATATCATCACACTTGCGATGAACATGTTTACACATGGAGTAGATCCTGAACTGGATCTGTCCGACATTCCAAAGCTGACAGAATTATATGAGCGCGTGACAAATATGCATGTATACGAGCGTTCTCCATATACAGGTAAATTAGTCTTTGCAGCATTCTCAGGATCTCATCAGGATGCGATCGCAAAGGGTATGAAGTACAGAGAAGATCAGGGAGACGGCATGTGGACAGTACCATACCTGCCTCTGAATCCGGAAGACATCGGAAGAAAGTACGACGGAGATGTTATCCGTATCAACAGTCAGTCAGGAAAGGGTGGAATCGGTTATATTCTTCAGTCCAAGTATGGCTTTGATCTTCCGGCCAAATTCCGTGAAGACCTTGGATACACAGTTAAAGATGTATCCGATAAGGCACATAAAGAATTATCCGCTGCAGAAGTACTGGATATTTTCCAGCGTACATATGTCAATATCGAAGGTCCGGTTCAGATGTTAGAATGCCATTTTGTGCAGGGCGATGGAATCTCAACGGAGATCACGATCATGAAATATGGTGAGAAGAAAGTATATCATGGTAAAGGAAATGGACGTCTGGATGCTGTCAGCAATGCAATTAAAAAGCATTTTGACATTGACTTCAAGATCATCTGCTATGAGGAGCATGCATTACAGGTTGGCTCTAACTCACAGGCAGTCGCTTATGTAGGTCTGGAAGGAAAAGATGGAATAGTTACCTGGGGTGCAGGCATTAAGGATGATATTATTGATGCATCTGTATATGCCTTAATCTCAGCAATCAACAGAACAGGCGTGTTATAATAAATAAAAAGCCATTCAGCCGGTATAATAATAGTATCGGTTGGATGGCTTTTTAATTTTTTTGAAAAAAGACTATGAAGTCTGGCTCAGCTTTTTATAGCAGTAGCCGATAATATCTTTTCGGGTTACGATACCGATGAACTTGTTGTGGTCGTCGACTACCGGAACAAAGTTCTGTGCCATTGCACGGGCAATCAGATCTTCCATGTTTGAGTTGATTGATACGGAGGCATATTCGAATTTTTTCGGAATGTCGGACAGATGGATATCTTCAGATTCGGACAGATGGTTTAATCCGGCTTTCTTGCAGAACCAGAGAATATCACCCTCGGTGATTGTTCCGACATATTCGCCGTTACCCGACAGAATCGGGATTGCTGAATATCGATGGATCTCCATCTTTTCAAGAATCTGTCTTAAAGTAAATGTATTTTCTATAAATGCAACCTCGCTCTTGGGAGTCAGAAAAAATAAAATATTCATAGGTCAGGTTAAATCCTCCTTTATGTAAAATATATGCTGTTTAAAAGTCATATCTGCCGGTATTGTTTTTGTTGTACCGGTAGTTGTTTTTTCTATTATAGAAGAAGTGGACACGGTTTGCAATTTACATTCTCTTAATTTTGTTTGAAAAAAGTGTGACAGATTACAGAGAAACCAGAGAAAAAACTTCTGGTTGTTTAATAAGGGGTTATTTGTTAAAATAAATATAGTGCAGGCTTGTGCGTGTACATTTACAGACAGGAGGAAAACTATGGCTGCGGATAACGTATATGATGAAGATCAGGAATACCTGATTGAAGCACGTGATACAATCTCCGAATTAGAAGATTTAAAAGATAAGCTGGAGGAGATCAAACTGCTCCAGAAGAAGAATAAACGGGCAATCGTCCGGGAAGAACGGGCGACCGGCGATGAGATCAGTGCCACGTTAAAGAAAAGAAAAGAACAGATCGCTGCAAGCTATGACAGACAGATCGATGTAAATAATTCCAAGATCCGTCAAGTGCAGACGAAGAAGGATAAAAAGAAAAGCCAGAGAATGGAAGATAGGATCAATAAGGAGACGGCAGATATCCGGGAGGAGAATCGTCAGCTGAATGCGACTATCAAGACCTTATTCAAAAAGAACCATGTTCCGCCGTTTTGTAATACGAAGATGTATTATTGTCTGTTTTCCCCAAAAGGCATGAGCGAATTTCTGGAGCTGTTTGTAATTCTTTTGGTTGCATGTGGAGAAATTCCTGCAGCAGTGATAGCGGTTTTGATGAATACAAAGTTTAAGACAGGAAGTCATACTGCAATGTGCGTGTTGATTGCAGCATTGATCATAATTGCTGAGTTTATTATTTATTTTATTGTATTTAACCTGACAAAGGTGAAACATAGGGATTTGATCCGGGAGGGAAGAAGAACCCGCGATAAGATCATAGCCAATGAGAAGGCTGTAAAAGCAATCAAGAATTCAATTGCAAAGGATAAGGATGAGAGTATTTACAGATTGGGTAAATATGATAAAAAGATTCAGGAATTAGAGGATGCAGGTGGAGTGATCAGTGATGAAAAACTGGATGCACTTCGTACATTCGAGAAAGAAACCAAGCAGTTGATTACGGATGAGATTACCGGACGCAGAAAAGAGAAACTGGACCGGTTGAAATCCGAACGTGATACACTGGAAAATGATTTCGGTGATACGCAGAAGAAGATATCTGAATACGAGCTTATGATCACGAACAAATATGAAACATATCTCGGAAAGGATTTTTGTACAGAAGAGAAATTATCTGATCTGATCTCAATTATGGAAGAAGGATCAGCAAGTACAGTATCTGAGGCTATCAAAGTTTATAAGGGAGATGACAGATGATGATCGGCATAGATCAAAGCCTTTCCGATGTATTCTGCCATTTGTTTAACTGTATATAATCTGGTATTCTGGAGAAGATTTGCTCCGGTATGACCAGACAGATTCACAATTCCGGTAATGGACATATCGCCTATTGCCGGAAGTTTTTTATTTACGCCTTTTCCGGGAAAAAGGTGGGAGTTGGTGAGCGTGACCAGTCCCATGTCCTTTGACATGCCAAGAGAGGCATCGACAGCAATCACAAAAGGATTGTCAAAGTCCGCATAAATGTGTTCGATGGTATCCTTGATATTTAAAGCATGGACAGGGTATTGCAGCGTGCCTGCAACCTGATAGGTTGTGTTGTGAGCCAGGATATAATCACCGACCAGAGGACCAAGGGCATCTCCGGTTGCGCGGTCTGTGCCGATGCAGATAACGATGATATCCTTGGAAGCACCATCCATTTCATATATCATTTCTATGATCTTATCCCCAAGTGCTTTACAGGTATGGCTACGGCTGGGATCAAAATATTCAGTTTTTCGTTTCGTTTGTTTTTTGCTGATATTCATAAACACCTTCCAGAAAATGTATCTTACTATAAAGTATTACCAGGATTGATAAAGTTTACACAAAGCTGAAAAATAAAATGTCGAAATAATAAAAAAGAAAAAATATGGATTGCAGGATCTGTTGACAAAATTTGATAAGTACAGGCTATCTGGAATGCTATTATCAGAATTAATCTCAAAATAGAGAACTTTCGATAGAACGAAAGTAAATAAAAGTATGGGGAGTGTTATCATGATAGAGATTGTATATGACAAGGCGACAGCAGAAAAAAATGCAAAAAATGATGGTCACTACAGAATGCCAAAGAATATCAGACAGATAGGAAATGCCCCGGATAAAAAGAAGATATACATAGAAGATTATGTAATGACATTTCTTCGCAAGATTGCAGAGCCGGGAAATACAACCTCCCGCGGTGCGATCCTACTTGGAGAATATTTTAAAGACGGGGATACAGAGACCTTGTTCATCAGTGGAGCGGTAGAAGCACAGAATCTGGAGTTTGATGTAGAACAGATTAAATTTGATGATCATATCTGGAGCAAGCTCTATGCGGATATCAATAAATATTTTGAAAATCTGTCAGTTGTGGGATGGTTTTTATCCAGGATGGGATTTTCAACAGAAATCAATGACAAGATTACCAGACTTCATCTGGAAAATTTTCGGGGAAGAGATAAGGTACTGTTTGTTATGGATTCTCTGGAATGTGATGATGCCTTTTATGTATGTGAGAAGAACCGGCTGATGCGGCAACGTGGATACTATATTTATTATGTCAGAAATGAAGCAATGCAGAGCTACATTATCAGCCGTAAGAATATGTCCTGTGAGGACAAGCAGAACGCAGCAGTACGGAAGGATGCGGAGCTTGTAAAGAATTTCCGCGCCATGCGCGGTGACACACCTGAAAAACCAAAGAAGAACCGCACCTATGTCCGGTATGCAGTAGCCTCTTTTGCAGCTTTATTTGTACTATCCATGGGAGTTGCTGTATCCGGAAACTATGATAAAATGAAGAACATCGAATCTACGATCCGCAAAATGGAACTGGAAAATGGAGATTCCGGGGTACAAGTATTTTCAAACAGCAATACAGAACAGACAATATATACAAAAGATATAGACAGTACGACTGCCGGAACATCGGCTGTTACGGAAACGCAGACAGAGTCTGCC
Source organism: Clostridium sp. AF17-21AC (assembly GCF_003461365.1). Taxonomy (NCBI): domain Bacteria; kingdom Bacillati; phylum Bacillota; class Clostridia; order Eubacteriales; family Clostridiaceae; genus Clostridium; species Clostridium sp. AF17-21AC. The sequence goes on along the minus strand of NZ_QTWY01000008.1, from coordinate 2,585 downwards.
GGCACAGATAAGGCAGGAGTAACAGGATCAAATGGGGCACAGAACAAAACGCAGGTAGATCAACCGGATACAGAGAGTCTGATAACAACGGAACAGACAACTTCACAGGACAATACTCAGGAAAATACCCAGGAGACAATGGCAGAGGGAATTCTGCAGTATTATACGATTAAAGAAGGAGATACATTGATGAGTATTTCGATCAAGATGTACAAGTCTCCGGAATATGTGGATGCCCTGATGAATGCAAATGGAATTAAAGAAGGAGATACAATCTATCCGGGGGAAAAAATAGCTATTCCATCTGTAAACTAAAAATGATATACTGTCCACATGTGAAAAGAAAAACTCTTATTTAAAATTGCAGATAATATAGAGGTATAGTATGACAAAAGAAACAACTGAAGAACTGAATAAAAAAAGAAAACCTGCTTTTGGGAAACGTCGTTTTGAAAAACAGGACAGGACACAGGATACAGACAGCAACATAATAGAAGTAACACCAGGAATGTCAGGAAGATTAAAGCTGCTGATCCTTTTACTTGTGATATTAATTGCAGCGGTAACGATCGTATCCGTGCGCAGATACATCAGCACAAGAGAATATAGAGCATATGACGTGGTGACATCTACCGAGACATCCGGAGATAATATAGCCAATTATGTATTGTTCAGTGATAATGTCCTGAAGGTAACAAAGGATGGAGTATCCTATATTGATCAGAGTGGTAATACTGTCTGGGACTGCAGCTATTCCATGAAGATGCCGCAGGTAGTTGTAAATGGAGACTATGCTGCAGTTGCAGATCTGAATGGCAGAGATGTGTATGTATTTAATAAATCCGGTAAGGTCAGTAACCAGACACTGAACTATGATATTACCAATATCGACGTGGCAGCACAGGGCGTTTATGTAGTGATCCTGTCGGGAGAAAAAGAAAATTATATCAATGCTTACGATAAAGACAGCAAGAGTATATATGAGATGAAGACATCGATCGAGAACAGTGGGTATCCGCTGGATATTGCAATATCAGATGACGGAGCCAAGTTATTTACCAGTTATGTGAAGGTAGACGGGACTTCTGTGCCGGATTATCTTGCAGCCTATAATTTCGGATCTGTGGGACAGAATGAGAATGCGGATCGTCTGATGGGTGGCTTTACCTTTGATGACACCATATTTCCATACATAGATTTTGTAGACAATGACACAGTTGTCTGTTTTGGTGATAATAAGATCGTTGTATACGCCATGTCTGAAAAACCAAGTGAAAAAGCGGAGATCAATCTGGAGAACCGTGAGATGCTTGGTGTATTTGCAAATACAAAATATCTGGGTTATATCACGGCAGATAACGAAGATAGTGACAACAGATACCATATCTATATCTATGATATGAGTGGTAAGCTGACAGCAGAAACGGATTATAACAATTCATTTTCCAATATATATGCAACAGATGATGAACTTATCATTTCGGGGGAATTCGACTGCAGTATTTATTATCTGAATGGAGCAAGAAAGTTTGCAACGACCTTTAATAAGAATCTGATCAATATTGTGCCATCCAAAAATAAGCTGGAGTATATTGCGATATTTGAAAATGAAACCCAGGTGATCAAATTAAAGTTAAAGAACGAAAAGGAGAAAAAATGAATCTGTTAGTTCTCGGAATTCTGGCATTTATTTTGCTACTGGTATTTCGTGGATATAGAAAAGGCTTTTTTAAAAGTGCTGCCAGCGCGATAGGAATTGTGCTGGCAGTTCTTCTTACTGCTATATTATATCCTGGCGTGAATAAACTGTTGTGTCAGTATACCGTTCTGGATGATGTCATAGAACAGAAAATCATAGAAAAATTTGAACTGCCGGAAGAAACAAAGACGGCAACAAGAAATGAAGAGATTGATACGATAGAAAATCTGGACCTTCCGGATAATGTGAAAGGCTGGCTGATTGCAAACTGCAACGGAGAAACGTTCCTGGAGAGTGGGGTGGATAATGTATGCAGTTATATTGCAAAGTCTTTAACAGCGATGGTAATGCGGGGAATTTCCTATGTGCTTACACTCCTGGTGCTGTTGCTTCTTCTTCATATATTGATTATGGTGCTTGATGTTGCAAACTATATACCAATCGTAAAAAGCATTAACAAAGCCGGAGGTGCAATATTTGGTGCCGGACAGGGAATCCTGATTGTCTGGATCTTTATGGGGATTGTGACGCTGTTGTCAACATTTAGCTGGGCATATCAGGTCATACAGATGATCGATGAAAGTCCGCTTTTGGCATGGCTTTACAAAAAAGACATTTTTTTGAAAATAATAGTTGACATCTTGGAAAAGATTTAGTATAGTATCACTTGCTGGTCGCGAGAACAGCTTGAGCAACAAAAAAAGATTGAAAATAATCGAAAAAGTTGTTGACAAACATTAACGATATGTGTTAATATATCGGAGTTGCTGTTCGAGACAGCGACAAACAACGACAAATGATTTCATGATGATTCTCATCTGGAAAGTATGCAGAACATCAAAAAAGAAATTAAAAAAGTTGTTGACAAAGAACACTGAATGTGATA
>NZ_QTWY01000007.1:0-137602 GCF_003461365.1 Clostridium sp. AF17-21AC | reverse complement strand
GCGATTACCATAATGGCCCGGTGGCTCAGCTGGTTAGAGCGCCGCCCTGTCACGGCGGAGGTCGTGGGTTCGAACCCCATCCGGGTCGCTTGCGAAAGCAAAATTATATATGGGATCTTAGCTCAGCTGGGAGAGCATCTGCCTTACAAGCAGAGGGTCACAGGTTCGAGCCCTGTAGGTCCCATTTATAACATGAGGACGTTTAGCTCAGTTGGTTAGAGCAATCGGCTCATAACCGATCGGTCCTGGGTTCGAGTCCCCGAACGTCCACTACGTTTTAAAATTAATATGGCCTGGTGGCTCAGCTGGTTAGAGCGCCGCCCTGTCACGGCGGAGGTCGTGGGTTCGAAACCCATCCGGGCCGCTTGCGAAAGCACAAAATTATATATGGGATCTTAGCTCAGCTGGGAGAGCATCTGCCTTACAAGCAGAGGGTCACAGGTTCGAGCCCTGTAGGTCCCATTGTCCAAAGGACATGCCGGCGTGGCGGAACTGGCAGACGCACAGGACTTAAAATCCTGCGGGACTAACCTCCCGTACCGGTTCGATTCCGGTCGCCGGCATTATTCAAAAAGCTTGAAACTGAAAGGTTTTAGGCTTTTTTTCGTTTGTCTAAAAATGGACAAAAATTCTAGATGGACACAGTGGAAGAATCCAACGATCACATTTACATTGGAGGAAGAAAGATTGCAAAGAAGGTTACAGGCACTGTAAAACTGGGCAATAAAAAATATAAGGTTGTAAAGGGTATTGTAAAAGCAACCATCAAAAAATAAAAGTATTTCATAAGGGTAAATCGAAATAAACTATCTTTCTGTGGAATGGCATGATAAAATAGAAACAGTATTTTTTAGGGAGGTTATGCTATGAAGCAGACAAGAAGTAAACAATTATGGCTGATGCTTGCTGCAGCAATGTGTATTTGCATACTGGCACTGATGGGTGCGGGCTCTTTATCAAAAGCTGATAATGCAGGACAGATGTATACATATAGTGCAGCAGCATCATTTGTATGTGATGCAAATGGTACGATCACCGCATACAAAGGAAACAAGAATGCGGAACAGATCATTGTACCGGCAACGATCAACGGCAGGACAGTAACAGGAATTGGCAATAATGTATTTAAGGGATGTGAGAAGGTTTCCCTGATCGCAGTTCCGGATACGATTGTAACGATCGGTGACCGGGCATTTGAGAATTGCCAGAGCCTTAGTACACTGTACAGCTACAAGGAAACAACGAAGGTAACGGCGAATAAGACGGCAACAGCAACGGATGCGGCTGGCACTACAGGTACTGCAACGGAAAAAGGTGTAGTAGTACCGTATACGGATATGGGTGCTGTGTCGATTCCATCCAGACTGACCAAGCTTGGAACCGGAGCATTTGCAGGCTGCAGATCGATCGGCAGATTTGCAGTGCCGGAGTCAAATGCATACTTTACAACATATACATGGAATCCTGCAGATCCAAATCGTGCACAGATCAAGGGAAAAACGCAGGGAGAATTATTGATCAGCAAGGATGGTAAGATTCTGTATCGTATGGCATCCTTTAACTATAATGGCAAAGGACCATATACGTTTTCACCAAAGCTGACAGTGATCAATCCATATGCATGTGAGCAGAGCGGAATTACATGGGAGATCCGCATTCCGGATTCTGTGAAGACGATCGGTGATTATGCATTTTATAAATGCAACAATCTTGGAACCGTTTCCTTTGGAGATAAATCCAAGCTGGAAAAGATAGGAGCTTATGCATTTGCATATAATAACAATATTCAGATCAAGCTTCCGGCAAGTGTAACATCTATCGGAACATATTCATTTGCATATTGTCCGAATATCATATTTGATATGTCAAAAACAAAGATTGAGGTAATACCGGATTATACATTTTATAATTGCCCAAACCTGAAGGATTTCAGAAAACCGGAAGAGAATGGTGGTTATGTAGGAATTGTTGTGCCGAAAACACTGAAGAAGATAGGAGCTTATGCATTCTATGGCTGTTCAAATGTAAATCAGGTGGTATTTAAGGGAACTACTCTGGAGTCCATCGGAACCGGAGCATTCCAGACCTGTGGCAACCTGCATGATATCGATATTCCGGAGGGTGTAACAAAGATTGCGAATGGCACATTTGATGGATGTCAGAATCTGAATACAGTTAAGCTGCCGGACAGTCTTAAGAATATCGGAGATAATGCATTTAAGAATTGCAATAATATCCAAGAGATGGTGATTCCAAAGAATGTAACACATATTTCCAATAACAGCTTTGCGGGAGCAAAGCAGGATGGTATTGATACTTCAAAGAATCAGTATTCCCAGAAATTTATCAAGGCAGAAAAACCTGCGGCAGTTGGAACAAAGTTCACAGTTGGAAAATTACGTTATAAGATTACAAAGTCAGATGTGAAAAAAGGAACGGTTACATTATATGGAGCCAAGAAGTCTGTAACGAAAGCAACAATTCCTGCAACTGTTATGTATCAGGGCTACAAATTCAAGGTTACTTCTGTTGGCGGAAGTGCATTCAAGAATTGCAAGAAGCTGAAAACCGTAAAGCTTGGTAAAAATGTAAAATCAATTGGCAAGAGTGCATTTTACGGATGCAAGAAGCTTGCCAAGGTTACATTGGATGCGAAGCTTACAAAAATTGGTGATAAAGCATTTGCCAAGTGTACAGCGATCAAGAAACTCACGATTCCAAAGCAGGTAAGCAAGATTGGAAGCAAGGCATTTTATGGTGATAAGAAGCTGAAAACAATCACGGTCAAGAGCAGTAAATTAAAGAAAACGACCATCGGAAAATCAGCATTTACAAAGATAAATAAAAAAGCAACGATCAGCGTGCCAAAGAAAAAGGTAAAGGCATATAAATCAGCTTTCAAAAAAGCCGGAACTGCAAAGAGCGTTAAGGTTAAGAAAATAAAATAAAAATAGAAGGCTTCCGGAATGTTCGGAATATGGCAGATGCTATATAAGACATGAGATAAACAAAAGCCCCGCAGCAGGTATTGCTACGGGGCGAAGGAAGGGAATCTATGAAAAATGAAAGTAAGCAATAATTATAAAGTGTGTATCTGATATTCAGGTATGCACTTTTTTAGATCTGAGGACATTCAGTCGGAAACGCTTGCTCTGACCGCATTTCCGGTGATGTCCTCTTGGTTTTGTTTTCCTTTGATGGTATTTATATTACTGGATAAATGTGTTTATTCTATGTTCAGGATGTCAATGAATTGTGAAAAGAAAACATAAAAAATGCATGTTTTAATGATGCTAACGTGTAGTATAAAGTGATTTACAGGACGTGTTCATTCGTGGTATGATAAAGAAGCCTGCAGGGAGCAGGAGAAACAAAAGGTTATGGAAAACGCAGGAGGAAAAGAAAATGGTAGTAGTAAATACAGAGAATATACCAGGAAGAGAGTATCAGGTACTCTCATTAGTAACAGGCTGTTGTGTTATGTGTAAGAATATCGGAAAAGATATCGGAGCATCCTTCCGTAATATGGTAGGAGGAGAAATGCAGGCATATACACAGATGATGGCAGAAGCAAAGGATAAAGCAATTTCATATATGATCAACCAGGCTATGAGCATGGGCGCAGATGCAATCGTAAATGTCAGATTTGCTTCAACAACAATTGTTGCCGGTGGTGCGGAGATCCTTGTTTCCGGAACGGCAGTAAAGTTTACAGCATAACAGATTGATTCACATACAGTGGTAGAAATGGAGGAGTATATGAAGAAGCCAAAACATGAGCTGATGACATTTGTTGCCGGGATCGTGATGCTGGTGGCAGGGTTATTTATCTTATCACAGAAAGTAATCGTATCGTCCAGTTTCTTTTCTTCATTTGGAGGGATGTCCATCTGGGGAGCAAGAATCAGTTCAGGAATGGTAGTGATTCCATTGATCATAGGAATTGTCTGGATGTTTATGACAGATTCCTTTGCATCAAAGGTTTTTTCGGCACTTGCAGGACTGTTGATCGTCATCATGGTCATTCTGACAACAAATATACATTTGACGACCATGACTTTATTTGACTGGCTGGTTATTCTGGTGTTGATCTTTGGAGGACTTGGATTTATCGGCAGGATTCTTTTGGCAGACAGAAAAAATGAAGAGGTCGATCCGAGAGAAGAAATGTACAGAGAAATGTATGGGGAACAGACTGATAAAAAGTCAAAGAGAAGAAAAAAATAATCCTTTGGTGTATTCCGTTTGAAATGGGAGAATATAAAGGGAAAGACTATTACAGATATTATATATATTAAGAAAGAGATGAGTGATATGCCTTATTTTTATTTTGACCCAACGTATATATTAGTTCTGATCGGAGTTGTTCTGTCACTGATCGCATCTGCTCAGGTGAAATCAGCATATAAGAAGTATGAGAAGGTATCGACCAGATCAGGATTTACTGCAGAACAGGTAGCAGCGATGATTCTCAGAAATGCCGGAATCACAGATGTAACGATCCGCCCGATTGCCGGAGACTTAACGGATAACTATAATCCAAAGGATCATACCTTGAATCTGTCACAAAATGTATATGGTTCCAGATCGATAGCGGCAATTGGTGTAGCAGCACATGAGTGTGGTCATGCGATCCAGCATGCGGAAGGATATGCGCCGCTTGGTTTTCGTTCAGCAATCGTGCCGGTTGTAAGCATTGGTTCTACATTATCATGGCCATTGATCCTGATCGGTTTACTGATCCCAAGACTGGATGTATGTATCACACTGGGAATTCTGTTATTTTCATTGGTCGTTGTATTCCAGTTTGTAACCCTGCCGGTTGAGTTTAATGCATCAGGCAGAGCAATTGCTATTTTAAGAAATGGCGGATTTATGACAGAAGAAGAACTTGGTGGGGCCAAGAGAGTGTTAACTGCTGCAGCTCTTACTTATGTAGCCGCAATGGTAACTGCAATCCTTCAGCTTGTTCGGTTGCTGTTACTTACAAACAGAAGAAGATGATTAAAAAGTAAATATCTGATATTTCGGAGTGCACATTTATGGGCATGCCGGGATATGATATGAATGTAACCGGAAGGTGAAAAATGTGGTATTAAATGATACCGGTTTTCAGCTTTCCGGTTATTTTTTTGTTTTATGACAGGATGAATATGGAGAAATGGATGCACATATATGAGAATAATTTTCGGGTTGCAGAAGCGTATAGTACAAAATATACAAATAATTTGTTAAAATTGGTAAAAATAGCTAAAAATATGTTGCAAAATTGTGAATAGTATTTATAAAGCTAATGTGCTACAATATATATGGTGTGATAAATTTGGATAGTTTCTCACAAAAATAATACGGATTTGTGCAATAATTTAGAAGATTACACAAAAATATGCCCAAGGTATCACAACCGGAAACATAATGACATTGCCAGTTATCCCAAGGGGTTGGATAACTGGCAATTTATAGTATATCAAAGTATATATAGGAATTGGCAGAATGCGGTTCCAGACAGCGATGAATGGAGGACAGAATGAGAAAACGAAGTATGAGAGGATATGTAGCAGCATTGACACTTGCGGCAGGTCTTTGTATGACACAGGGCTTAGCTGTACAGGCGGCGACAGATGGACAGGGAGACAGCGGGACAGATTCCGGTTATACAGCAGCTGATCCGTCAAAAGGAGTTACATATATAAAGAATGACTCTGGCAGTACGATAGGAATGAATCTGAATGGTAATTCAGTTGTCATATGTACATCGAAAAATGCAACGGAGCAGATTCCTTATATAAATATATATGAGGATAAGAATCAGAATGGAATCGTTGATCAGGGTGAAACGGCATTTAAGTTAGATGGAAGTGCAGATATCATTTATTCAAGCAGTATGCCGATATATGGACTTTATCAGCAGACATATGATCAGCCGGTTTCAATCACAATAGATGGTGCAAAGCTTGGCTATGTATACGGACTGAGCAATGGAGCATTGAACACAGACAGCAGCAAGACAGCATTAACACTGCGTATAAAAAACGGTGCAACGATCGGAACTGTAACAGGAGCTGAGAATGCAGCCGTAGAAGGTTCTGTGGCAGTAGAAGCAGGTGATGGATGCAGCCTGTCTGCATTATATGCGGTTAAGACCGCTGGTGTTTCAGGAGATGTATCACTGAATTTAAATGGCGGTACTTACAATGGAATCGGTGTGGTTACATCAGGAGCGGAGGTCAAGAAGAATCTGAATGTCACAATGCGTAATATTACGCTGCGTGAAAGTGCAAAAGGTGCAGCAGTGGACTCCGGCTGTAAGATTGTGGGGAATGTGACCTTTGATGCGGATGGAGTTAATGCACTCGGAGGCGATTCCTTTACTGTACTAAAGGCGGCAAATTGTACCGGAAAGCTGGATGTATCATTGAAGAATTATACAGGCTCCGGATGGACATTTTACGGCATCGAAAGCGGCAGCTATGTAGAAGGTGATACGGATATCAAGATCCTTGGCGGCAGTGGAACATTTGGAAGTGTATATGGTATAAATGGTTCCTCCGGTCTGAAGGGACAGGTAAAGGTTCTGATCGGGAACTGTACGGTATCAGGAGCTGTCTACGGAGCCAGCGGCTGTTCCTTTCTAAGAAATGAAGGGGTACAGGGCGACAGCTATGATGCAGATATCACGATCCGAAAGAACTCAGCCGGGGGCATCATATATGGACTGTATGATGTCGTTGAGACTCATTCTGTGAAGCTCACGATGGAAGATCTTACAGGGAATGGCATAAATGTATATGGATATTATACAGGTTCTGCAAATATAAATGGACAGGCTGACATCAGTATCAGCCGATGCCAGGGAAGTAATATCTGGGGTTATTATGGTTCGAACAGCGAAACCCGAAAAGGATATGGAAAAAAGACGATCTCGATCACAGGTTGTACAGCAGGAAATAGCATATATGGAGTTATGAATGGTTATTTGGGAGATGATTGTGAGATACGGACATCCGGAAATATCTGTTATGACTATTACGGAATTTATAATGCATATGTGGATAAAAATGTAAAGATTACATCTGCCCATGAGAATGATGCAACGATCCTGGATAAGGATAAAGAGCCGGTGATCAATACGAATACATCGGCGGGCAATGGCTCTTATTATATTGTATATTCACCAACAATAAAAGGCGATCTCACAGCAGATGTAAATAGCATACGGTCACGGTATTTCTATGCAATCAATAATGTTACTCTTTATGGAAATGCAGATTATAAGATCAGAAACAGTGAGATCACATCAACTTCATCAGAAAAGATTCTTTTTGCAAACAATAATAGCAGTATTTCGGATTCGGCTGAGAGAACGACAGATGTATGGATTGAGAATACAGATTTCAGCAAGCTGAGCGCGGTAACCTTTTCCAATTCATTACCTCAAAAGGCAACACTCAATATGACGATAACAGATGACTGTAAGTTACCATCGAAGTATTATGTGATTCCGGCATCTTCGCAGACAGAGAATGCGTCAGCAGTTGTTAAGGTAAAAAATGATATTTATTATGGTGGCAAGGTTATTCTTACAGAAAATGTAACGGCGGATAATGTGTATTTCGGATCGTATGGTAATTATAGCTACGGCTATGCAGCTGTTCTGATTCCGGAAAAGATCACAGTGACTACAAAAGAAAATGTATATATTCCATACACTGCGCAGGTAGTGAATAAGGGAACGATAAAAGCAACAGCTATAAAGCAGATCGGTTCATCTGCTGCAGCGATCTATCTGAATAATGGACAGATTGAGACAGAGTCAAATGAAGCAGGCATAAAATATCCGGTTGTTATGAAGGTAGATCAGAATCAGGGTAGTATGTCGCTTGGAAGCGGTGAACAGACATCCTTGGATCCGGATACGCGGTATTGTAAATCAGGAGATGTTGTAACCGTATATATCAGTACAAATAAGGGCTATCGATTCCTTTCAGCAACGGTAAAGAAGCAGTCAGATACCCAGGCATCAGAGCTTGCAAAGGAAGGAAATACCTATAGCTTTGAAATGCCGGATGAGCAGGTTGTAGTTACAGCAGCATTTGAAGGAATTCCGATTGATATCAAGAAAACATCTGTTGATCCAAGTGCTGTATTGAATCAGACCTATACAGAGAAACAGCCATTATATGATCTGAACAGACTGATCATTATGAATGATGCAAAAACAGGCACAATTTCATATAAAGAGGATGCTACATACAGTCTTCCGGAAGGTTTAACACTTACAGAGGGCAGGATCATTGGTACTCCGACTGTTTTATATGAAGATGGAAAACGCGTGGATATCCATGTAACAGGTAGAAATGGGACGGAAGCTGTTCTGAGATTAAATGTGATCGTGTCCAAGGTACAGAAAATTCAGGAAAGCACGATCGAACGGTTGACGGTCGATGAAGAAAACAAGACGATCAGCCTGAACGGAACATCTGCAGTCCTTCAGCAGACAGGTACATCTGATAATGGGGTGATCCTCACTGGTATCTATGCAGATGATGATCGGGATGGTAAGGCTGATGGCAGACAGGCTATGTATAGCGGAGATCTGTCAGGATATACGATCTATGGTATTTCCGGTATTGATTATGATCGCCCGATCAGGATCACAGTGCTTAGTGGTTCGGTTGGAAGTATATTTGGAGTTAAGAGTGCAACTATGTCCTATGCCGATTCAGATTCACTTGTTATAGATATTCAGGGTGGAGCTGTTAGCACTGTATACGGACTGGATTCCAGTGCGCATGTGCAGTATATGAGGATGAAGCGGGGAAAAGAAGCGGCTGTTGGCAAGATGGCTATTAAGAATCCATCCGGTTATGGTTTCTATGAAGGGTATCTGATCGATCAGGCAGGTGCGATCACAGTCGAGGATTATATAGTAAATGAGAAGCTGACAGGAGATTCTTTGCAGGTAACGCAGTATAAGGATTTTACTGCGAATGCTCCGGTAGAGATCACCGGTGCGATCACACTTCCGGGAGGGACAGAGACAACATTTAATAAGGGTGTAACTGCCGGAACCTTCAAAACGAATGGAACCTATGATAAGGTCTGGTTCCATGGTACATGTAACATTGATACTTTTTCACCGGGATATGCATATGTATATATAGAAAAGGATGCGGTGCTCAAGGCAGAAGATATCAAGATCAAGAATACATCTGCTCAGATCTTCCATAAAGGAGCTGTGTCTGCAAAGACATTTGCCTGTACCGGAAAATGGATGGTGGATGGAGCGTTTGCAGAGGATACCGATATCAGTGACTGGTCGAAGCTGTATTTTGTCGTGACTGTGACATCAAATTTACAGGATATCACATCTTATTCTTCTGCAGAAGATTATGCATACGAATACAGAGAGGATGAGAAGAAATCCTATTATTACCTTCCGGGAAATAAAACACAGAATATAAAGTACAAAAATATTACAGGATATACAGGGGCAATATCTGTAAATGGGGGAGAACCGGTAGAAGGAGATGCGGACTGCGTTTGTAAGCTGGCATTTCCACAAGCGGCATCTGAACTATATATTGATTATATTCCGAAGCAGATCACATGCTCCAAACAGTATGCAGATCCAATGGTAGTAAAAGGAACCCAATATACAACTGCTGATCCGGCGTACGATCTTAGTCAGATCCAGATCCAGAATGATACAACCATGCAGTATGGGGGCTCTGTTAAGTATCAGCTTAAGTCTGGCTCCGCACTTCCTGCAGGTCTGAAGCTGGAAGGAACAAAGGTAGTCGGTACACTTGCGGATGATGCAGAAACAACAGAGGCAGTATTCCGTATTACAGGAAGAAATGGATCTGCGACAGAATGTAAGATTACATTTACTGTTCAGGAGGAAGGATATAAGATTACAGATCTGACGAAGGAGCTGAATGTACAGCAGTATACGGATATTGATCTGAAGGGACATTCCGTTGTCATTCTTCCGGATCCATCAGACAGCAAAAAGGTATCCATCTATCCGGATGATGACCATGATGGAATTGCAGATAATGGAAAGGCATTAAAGATTGCAGGGGCAACATCCTACGATCTGAGTACACGAGCCATAATTGGATATGCAGATACAACTGCACCATATGAGGGTGATATCTCTATCTATATGTATGGTGGAACGATTGGCAGTCTGTACGGCGCAAGAGGTAAAGCAAATATTACAGGTTCCCAGGCGCAGGTAGATGGTACCGTAAGCTTATATATCAAGGGCGGTAAGATCTCAAGCAATACATACATAGCAAATCTGGCAGTTGTAAAGAAGGCAGAGCTTTATGCGACAGCAGGTACTATGTATCAGTATGTATATGGTCTTGGTGTGGCAACGGCGGATGAACTGGTATTCCAGTTTACAGATCAGGCACAGATGGCACAGACGGCATATAGAGAAAATTACAAGATGTATGTTACAAGCTCGGCAGTCGTAAATAAGTCAGTAAATGTAAGAATTGGGGCATCCGGAAGCAGATATGCATTTGCAAATTATAATGGACAGCAGATTACCGGTTCAAGCTCCGTATTTGGCTTATGTGACAGTACCATTCATGGATCTGTAAAGTATGACATCATTGGTAACTGGGAAGTAGGCGGTAGTGGTAAGAATTACCTGTCTTATAATTCTACAATAGATGGAGATATGGATGTCTTACTTGATACGAATTCATTTGGTGTCAGCGGTGCATTGGAGAATACAACTGTATGTACGCTGGCATATGGCGGAACTGTTGGAGACATCAATATTACTGACAAAACGGGTCGCAATAATTATACGGTAGCGGCAAATGGTATAGTAGATAATATCCGGGCAAAACGTACAGTTTCCGGAAATGTCAGAGGTATTGTTACCTATATCTACCAGAATAACAACAACTGGACATTAAATGGCGGTCTGTATGCGGAAGACTATCTGGATCTGTATCTTGGTGGAGCGTACACGATCGATAAGGATGTAGAAACCAGAGATATTCATACGCTGAAGGATTCCAACATCACGATCGCAGATGGTGTGAAGGTTGTATATACAGGAGATGCGGATCTGAATGGCACGTTGACCAACAAAGGCAGTCTGACGTGTAAGGGTGACAGATATTCAAAGTCAACTGTATCCGGCACCATTACAAATAGTGGCGAGATCAGTTATACGACTGTAAGCACACTGACGATCCATGCAGGTGCTTCTGTTATCAATCAGGAAACAGGACGATTCAAATTTGGTAAGCTGACAAATAACGGAACAATCATCAATGACGGTGATCTGGAGCAGATGGTATCTTCAACATCAGTCGGAGATATCCTTACCTCTAAGGAACCATCCATGATGAAGACTTTAAGTTACTATAGTACAATCTATTACAAAGCAGAGCTTGTTTATCCGGAATTCTGCTTTGAGGAAGGCGATACAGCTCCTGTACAGCTTGCAGCCTCCACGACGGGTGATATGAAGACCTCCGGTATAGAAGGTGATGATGCTGTATATATCCGTGGTAACGGTTCTGTAAAAGTAACAGTAACCGGTATTCCGATAGAAAATACAACAGTTGATTCCATCGTTTATGGTTCTTCTGAATCAGTGATGAATAAGAGTGATGAAACAACATGGACAGCCGCTATGCCATATGAACCTACAGTATTTACGGTTAATATGAAGAATGATACAGCAACTATGATCACTCTGGATAAAGACGAAGATACAGTAGATACAGCAGTTGTAGGGGTGACAACAACTGAGGATAAGCCATTATATGATCTGACTGCATTAAAGATTGCAAACGATATTGACAGTGCTGCAGCAAGAGTTGGTTATTCCCTTGCCAAGGGTTCGGTGCTTCCGGCTGGTCTGGAGCTGAAGAATGGCAGAATCTATGGAACACCGACAAAGGCAGCTGCGGAAGCACAGACGGTAACGATCAAGATCTGCGGTAAGAATCAGACCGTTGCAAGCTTTAAGCTGACATTTACAAAGGTTGCAAAGGGCACACCTGTTATGGAGACACCGGATCCGTGTACCGGTTTGGCAGGAAAGACATTAGAGAGCGTAACACTTCCAACATCCGGAAAGGGTACTTATAAATGGGCAGCTCCGGAGACAGTGATCGAAAAAGCAGGAACAAAAGAATATGATGCATATTTCATTCCTGCGAATACATCAGATTATGACTGGAGTAAAGCAGACCTTGCAGAAGGTGCATATGAGGAGCTTGCAGATGGAACGATCCAGATCAAGGTAAAGATATCTGTAGCAGCAGAAAAACAGGCTCCGGACTTTGCGGTTCCAACCGGTCTGACCGGTATTTATGGACAGACGCTTGCAGACGTAGAGATTCCTGAAACAGAGGGTGGAAGCTTTGTATGGACAGCTCCGGCAACGAAGCTTGAAAAAGCAGGAAGCTATACATTTGAAGCAAGCTATATTCCAAAGAATACAGAAGTATATGATCAGGTAGATGCGGTAGAGCTTACAGTAACAGTAGAACCTGTAAAAGCGGAATTTACACAGAAGATCGCACCGATCACAGTAAAGAAGGACACTGTGTTAAAGGATGTGGAGCTTCCGGATGCAGAAGGAGGATACTACTACTGGTATACAGCAAACCAGACCATTCTGTCAGAGAACAGCACCGTACAGGTATGCTTCAAGCCGGATGACAGTACAAATTATGACTGGGCCGGTAATAAGGGCTGGAATCAGGCACATAGAGGAATTATATTCAGTGTGGAGATCGTGATCAGCGAGGAGCATTCACATTCCTATACATGGAAGTCAGACGACAGCCAGCATTGGAAGGAATGCAGCTGTGGTGAAATCCTTGAGCGGGCAGAGCATGTATTTGGTAAGGGAGAAGTAACAAAGGCACCGACTACATCAGCTACAGGTATTATGACCTATGAATGTACAGTATGTGGTTACAAGAAGCAGGAGATTCTGCCAAAGAAAGAGGAAACGACCGATCCGGGTTCCGATAAGCCAAATCCAACACCGGTAAAGCCGAATCCGACACCAAATAAGCCTACGACAAAGGTTGACATCAGTAAAGCCTCTGTTACAGGTATACAGGCCTCTGTTATTTATACAGGAAAGAAATTGAAGCAGACGCCTGTTGTGACAGTCAAGGGAAAGACGCTGTCAGCGAAATCAGATTATACTGTGAAATATAAGAATAATAAGAATATTGGTAAGGCGACGATTACGATTATCGGTAAGGGAAAGTATACAGGTACAATAACAAAGACTTTCCGGATCAAGGTTGCTAAGAATAATACCTATACGGTAAAGGGCATCCGGTATAAGATCACAAAAGCATCGACAAATGGTAAGGGAACTGTAACTGTAATTGGTACAACAAAGAAGAAGTCAGATAAGAAGTTTACTAAGCTTTCAATTAAGAATACGGTCAAGATCGGTGGAGTTACATTTAATGTTACAGCCATCAGTAAGAAGGCATTTAAGGGATATAAGTACTTGAAGAGTGCCACGATTGGTGATAAAGTAAAGACCGTAGGTGCTCAGGCATTTTATGGATGCAAAGTACTTACAACTGTGACGATTGGCAAGAGTGTGAAGACAATCGGCAAGAGCAGCTTTGAAAAATGTACAAAGCTAAAGAAGATTACATTTACAACAAAGAAGCTCACAAAGGTTGGCAAGAAGGCCTTTAAAGGCATCAGCAAAAAAGCAGTTGTAACGATACCGAAAAAGCAGGCGAATAGTTATAAAAGCCTTCTGAAAAAGAGCAATATCCCAGCAAAGGTATCTTATAAGAAAGCAAAATAGAATATGTTGTACCGGATATGGACAGCATATGACAAGTTCATAACATAAGGTGAAAGGCCACCGGAATATCAGATGTTATTTCATAGAGCGTTTGTGATACAGGACTGTATGAATTGCAGAAGATATCGGTGGCTTTTGCTTTTGCGGCAAAACTGACAGGCGGTATGATTCGGTTCATGAACTATTATGTAGGATGGCTTTAAAGATCAGTCGTAGAATAAAATTTATAAATTTGAGGAATACTGGAAGAAACAGGAAGGTGGCAAAATGAGTATTTTTGATATTGTAGGTCCGGTCATGGTAGGTCCGTCCAGTTCGCATACGGCAGGAGCTGTAAGGATTGGATATATTTGTTATAAATTAATAGATGAACCGATCCGGAAGGTGGAGATCGGACTGTATGGTTCATTCCTTGCAACAGGAAAAGGGCATGGTACAGATAAAGCACTGGTTGCCGGGCTTCTCGGTATGAAGCCGGATGATATCCGCGTACCTGAGAGCTTTGAACTGGCAGAACAGGCAGGCATGGAGGTTATCTTTTATGCAGCGAAGCTTGCACATGCAAATCCAAATACAGCCGTGCTTCATATGACAGGAGAAAGCGGCAGAGAGCTTGATATTGAAGCGGAATCAGTCGGCGGAGGGCGAATCCGCATTTGTAAGATCGATGGTCTGGATGCAAATTTCAGTGGCGATTACCCGACTCTGATCGTGCATAATCTGGATCAGCCGGGACATGTGACAGAGGTGACATCGATGCTTGGACATAAGTCCATAAATATTGCAACGATGCAGTTGTATCGGGCATGTCCGGGAGGTCATGCAGTCATGGTTCTGGAATGTGATCAGGAGGTTCCAAAGGAATCCCTGAAATGGCTGGAGCATCTGGAAGGAATCTTGAAGGTAACCTATCTGAGTCTGAAAGATGATTGATCGTGGAATCTAGGTAATAAAGGATGCAGTGGCACAGGAAAGAAATTAAAAAGGAGAATGATAATGGCATTTTCATCTTTGGCAGAAATCGATGCTTATATGAAAACAAATAAATGTGAGTTCTGGGAGGCTGTGATCCGGGAGGAGGCAAGGGACTCGCAGCAGCCGGAAATGGATATCGTAAACCGGATGACCCAGATGTATCGTTCGATGAAGGAAGCAGATGAAGCGTATGATGACAGTTTGACTTCCCGTAGCGGCCTGTCCGGGAAAAATGGTAAAAAAATGGCTGATTATGCGGCAACACACAAATGTATGTGTGGTAAATTTGGCGGAGCAGTCATGGCAAGGGCAATCAAGATGGCGGAGAGCAACGCCTGCATGAAGCGAATCGTGGCAGCACCGACGGCAGGCTCCTGTGGTGTTGTGCCTGCGATATTGATCACATATGAAAGAATGACGAACACCTCGGAAAATGATATGGTAAAGGCTCTGTTTGTGGCAGCAGGCATCGGGGATGTGATCGCAAGACGGGCAAGCATATCAGGGGCAAGAGGCGGATGTCAGGCAGAGATCGGGGCATCTTCCGCTATGGCAGCAGGTGCACTTGCATGGTTAAAGAGCGGCAGCAGCCATCTCATTACTCAGGCAGCAGCGATGGCATTAAAGAGCCTGCTTGGACTGGTGTGTGATCCGGTTGCAGGATTGGTGGAGGTGCCATGTGTGAAGCGAAATGCGTCCGGTGCCATAAATGCGCTGTGCGCTGTTGATATGGCATTGGCAGGGATTGAAAGTGCTATTCCTGCAGACGAGGTAATCGATGCGATGCGGGAAATCGGCGACCTGATGCATAAGGATCTCCGGGAGACCGGAAAAGGCGGACTCGCAGCCACCGCCACCGGAATCGCGGTGGCTGAACGTCTGTGAAATCCTGTGGAATAAAGTTGACAGCCGGTGTGAAATTATAGTATATATAATCCAATTCTATAGTATAAGAATAAGGAGATAACATGGGAAAAGTATTTTTTACGAGGCACGGCCAGACCATCTGGAACGTGGAGAATAAGATCTGCGGTGCAACGGATATTGAGCTGACAGAGCTGGGACACCGGCAGGCAGAAGAACTTGGAAGAAAACTGGCAGAAGAACAGCCGGGGATCGATGAGATATTATATTCCCCACTTGTTCGTGCGGCCGAGACTGCCAGACATATATCGGAAATGACAGGGATTCCGATGCGGATGGAGCCGAGATTGAAGGAGCAAAACTTTGGACGGTTTGAATCAACACCCAGAAATGGAGCAGAATTCATGGAAGCAAAATCCCATTTCCTGGATCATTATGATGGCGGAGAGACGATGATGCATCTGTGCCAGCGTGTCTATAATCTGTTGGATGATATAAAAGCGGAGTCTGAACATAAGACATATCTGCTTGTTGCACATAATGGAATTTCAAGGATCGTACAGTCGTATTTTTATGATATGACAAATGAAGAATTTGCACATTTCGGGATTAAGAACTGCGAGATCCGGGAATATAACATCAGATAAAATGCCTCTTTGCAGAGCAGATAGAAACAAAAAACAGTAAAAGCACATGCTTAATGATAAAAATATATCAATAAGCATGTGCTTTTTACATGTTCTGTGCCGGGAATAGATGTATAATAGTACAATGTTAGTTAAAACTAACAAAAATTTGAAATTTGCAACAGAACCATTGACAATACAGTTGTTTTGTGCTATTAATCATATGAACACATATTCAAATGTTCAAAGCGATAAACGTTAATCATAAAAAGATATACCAGTGTGATAGAAAGTACTGGAGAATGGAGGAGACAAAATGGAAAATCAGAATTTTTTACAGATCAGTGGTCTGAAAAAGAGCTTCGGATCAGGGGAGAACCGGACAGAGGTATTAAGAGGACTGGATTTTACAGTAACGAAGGGAGAAATCTGTGTCTTGCTTGGACCATCCGGCTCCGGTAAGTCCACGTTACTGAATATCATAGGCGGAATCGATAATGCAGACAGTGGTTATATAGCGATCAATGGGGAAAAAACAGTTGATATGGATGAGAAGACACTGACACAGTACAGAAGAAAGCATCTTGGCTATGTATTCCAGATGTATAATCTGATCCCGAATCTGAACGTAAAGGAAAATGTAGAGGTTGGTGCATATTTAAGTGATTCACCGCTCGATGTCGATGATATCTTAAAGACGCTTGGTTTATATGAGCACAGACATAAGCTTCCGAATCAGTTGTCCGGTGGACAGCAGCAGAGAACATCGATCGGAAGGGCTATCGTTAAGAATCCGGATATCCTGCTCTGTGATGAACCGACAGGTGCACTGGATTATAAGACCTCGAAGGAGATACTGAAGCTGATCGAGGATGTAAATCAGAAATATGGAAATACCGTTATCATGGTTACACATAATGATGCGATCAAGAATATGGCAGACCGTGTGATCAAACTGCGTGATGGAATGATCCGTAAGAATATAGTAAATGATGTAAAGGTTCCTGCAATGGAGCTTGACTGGTAATACAGAAGTGGCAGAGAGAAAAGGAGAATTTATAATATGAAGAATCCATTATGGAAACGGCTGCCGAAGGAGCTGGCTGCCGATCTTGGAAAGTATCTGGTTATTTTCCTGTTTATGATCTTGAGTATTGGTTTTGTGTCCGGCTTTCTGGTAGCCGGTAAGAGTATGGTCGCTACATATGATGAGAGCTTTGATAAGTATAATATCGAGAATGGTAATTTTGAGTACAAGGATGAAGCATCATCCGAGGCGGTTAAAGCGATTGAAGATGAGGGGGTAAAGCTGTATGAGAATTATTACTATGAGAAAATCGTAGAAAAAGATGGGGATGAAAGCACACTCCGTATTTTTAAGAATCGTACAGATGTGGATAAGATCTGTCTGATGGAGGGAGCGTTCCCTGCGGCAGAAGATGAGATTGCAATTGACCGTATGTATGCGGAAAATAATGGGATCAAGGTAGGAGATGATCTGTCGGTTGATGGGCAGACATATAAGGTATCGGGCTTTGTAGCATTATCTGATTACAGCGCTTTGTTCCAGAATAATAATGATACGATGTTTGATTCCGTGTTGTTTGGTGTTGCGATCGTAACGGATGAACGGTTTGAAAGCTTTGACAAAGGGCTGATGCATTATTCTTATGCCTGGATCTATGACGATGAACCTGAAGATGAGAAAGCGGAGAAGGATGTATCCGATGATCTTGCAAAGGTGATCAGTCAGTATGGAGAAGTGGAGAAGTTTATTCCAAGATATACGAATCAGGCAATTAATTTTACCGGAGAGGATATGGGTGGTGATTCGATAATGGTGGAAACACTGCTTTATATTATAATCGTGATCATGGCATTTATCTTTGCGATTACGATCAACAATACGATCGTAAAGGAAGCCGGCACGATCGGTACGCTTCGGGCATCTGGTTACACAAGAGGAGAATTACTGGCGCATTACATTTCTCTTCCGATCCTGGTTACATTTGTAGCAGCTGTAATCGGAAATGTTCTGGGATATACAGTATTTAAAAATGTCTGCGTGGCGATGTATTATGGCAGTTACAGTCTGACAAAATATGTGACAAAATGGAATGCGGAAGCATTTGTAAAGACGACGGTTATTCCGATCGTGCTGATGCTTGTCATAACAGCATGGATGATCTATTCGAAGCTCCGTATGTCACCGCTTCGGTTTATCAGACGGGATCTTTCAAAGTCAAAGAGAAAGAAAGCGGTCAAGCTGCCACATTTCCGTTTCTTTACCAGATTCCGTATACGTGTGATCCTGCAGAATCTGCCAAGCTATATCGTATTGTTTATCGGAGTAACATTTGCGATCGTTCTGCTGATGTTCGGAATGATGATGTCGCCGCTTTTAAAACACTATCAGGATGAAACACTGGACAACATGCTTGCGGATTATCAGTACGTTTTGAAAATGCCTGTGGAAACAGAGAACAAGGATGCAGAGAAATACTTGGTAACTTCCCTGATCTATAAAACAGATATAAGAGATGAAGAAGTCATGGTCTATGGTATCTCGGATGACAGCAAGTATTCCAAGGTACAGCCTGCGGATGGAGAAATGCTGATCTCTGACGGACTTCGTGACAAATATAAACTGAAAAACGGGGATACGATCACGCTGGATAAGGAATATTCATCCGATTCTTATAAGATAAAGGTTTCCGGTGTGTGCACATATCCTGCGGCACTGGCAGTATTTATGAATGAGAAGACATATCGGGAAATGTTCGATGTCGAAGAGGGATATTTCTCCGGATATTTCTCAAATGAGAAGCTGACTGATATTGATGAGAAGCTGATCGCGACAGTCGTCACAGAGGAAGATCTGACAAAGGTATCAAGACAGCTTGATCGTTCCATGGGCCAGATGTTTTATATGTTTGAGGTATTCGCACTGGCGATGTTCATGCTGATGGTTTATCTGCTTACAAAGCTGATCATTGAGAGGAATACCATATCAATATCCATGGTAAAGATCCTTGGATATGAGAACAAAGAGATCAACAGATTATATCTGTCTGCGACAACATGGGTGATGGCAGTGTGTGTCATCCTCGGAATCATTCTTTCACAGGTGGCGATCGCCGGGATCTATTATGTGATGATGAAGGAAGCGATCAGTGGATGGATGACGATCTATATTGCTCCGTATATTTATCCTGCGATCTTTATCCTGGCAATGGCAGCCTATGGAATCATCGCTGTCTTCCAGGTAAAAAGGATCAAACGGATCCCGATGGATGAGGCGTTGAAAAATGTTGAATAAGTCATTTGATCGTAATGTTCAAAATTGAATGATCTGAAACAAAAACGACCTAAAAACTTTCAATATTGAAAGTTTTTACAAATATAACAAATTTATAAAAAACAGGGAGATTTGCAGTTCACAAATCTCCCTTCTTATGTTATCATCGTAAAGATGGTGTGCTGGAGATTTTGTCGAAAGAAGGCGTGCATTTCGATCGATAGTATCACAGTAAAACAGGTACAATAGAAGAAGGGAGATTATTATGAATCAGAAAAAAGAAGCGATTTATGATGCAAGGGAACTGGGTGTTCCGAAAATGTTGCTGTTAGGTTTGCAGCACATGTTTGCCATGTTTGGTGCAACTATCTTAGTACCAATTCTGGTAAATACTTATTTTAATGGAGAGGGCTTATCCATTCAGGTTACACTGATCTGTGCCGGAATCGGAACATTATTCTTCCATTTATGTACAAAATTAAAGGTGCCTGCATTTTTGGGTTCCTCATTTGCTTTCTTAGGAGGCTTTCACACAGTCGCAAATCTTGATACCGGAATCTTCAAAGATATGTCTATGGGTGAGAAATTACCTTATGCATGTGGTGGTATCGTAGTGGCAGGTGCGTTGTATCTGGTTCTTGCACTGGTTGTAAAACTGGTTGGCGTAAAACGAGTTATGCGTTTCCTTCCACCTGTTGTTACCGGACCAATTATTATCTGTATCGGTCTGAGTCTTGCGCCATCAGCCGTAAATAATGCAAAAACAAATTGGCTTCTTGCAATTATCGCATTTGCAGTTATCGTAATTTTCAATATCTGGGGCAAAGGAATGTTCAAGATCATTCCGATCCTTATGGGTGTTGTGATCTCATATGTAGTTGCATTTATTCTTTTCAAATGTGGTGTTCACAATCCGGACGGATCTGCAATCTTCACATTTAAGGCAGTAAAGGATGCCGGATGGGTGGATCTTCCTCCATTCCAGCTTTGTAAATTCAATATTACTTCCATCCTTGTAATGGCACCTATCGCTCTTGCAACTATGATGGAGCATATCGGAGATATCTCAGCAATCTCAGCTACAACAGGAAATAATTTCATCAAGGATCCGGGACTTCACAGAACTCTGATCGGTGATGGTCTTGCTACAGCATTTGCTGCTGCATTCGGCGGCCCTGCAAATACAACATACGGTGAGAATACCGGTGTTCTTGAGCTTAGCCGTGTATACGATCCAAGAGTCGTACGTCTGGCTGCTGTATATGCGATCCTTCTCAGCTTTTCACCAAAGGTTGCTGAGTGTATCGGTTCACTTCCTGCATCGATCATCGGTGGTGTCAGCTTCATGCTGTACGGAATGATCTCAGCTATCGGTGTTCGTAATGTTGTTGAAAATAAGGTTGATTTCACAAAGTCACGTAACCTGATCGTTGCTGCTGTTATCCTTGTCAGCGGACTTGGATTCGGTGATGGTATTACCTTCACAGTTGCAGGAACATCGATCACATTAACATCACTTGCTATCGCAGCTATCCTTGGAATTGCTTTAAACGCTATCCTTCCGGGCAAAGACTACGAATTCGACGAGTAATTACAACTACACAAGACTGAAACAAACATATAAATAAAGCCGTTACACTAAGACACGCTGCGGTTTCGATGAACTGCATATACCTGATTTGCAAATGTTCCTGTGCCAACTCGCCCTTTGGGCTCAGACAGGCACCCACATTTGCTGGTATATGCATTCCATAACGAAATCCTCACTTGAGGTCTTAGTGTAACGGCTTTTTATATGTTTGTTGTTGCCTTGTGTAGATTGACATACCTGCTAATTGTGTAGCTGTGGGAAATCCATGTCGTGTATTTCGGCAAATAAATGTAAGATGAAGCATTGATGCTTGAATTGTATGATTAAGAAATAAAGAGTGCCTATTAATAACATGAAAAATTGTATTTTAAATAAGAAGGTATAAAGAAAATTATGTACACTTGGTATAAAAAATCTCCCAGACGTTCCGGATATGATAGATACGAGAATTTTGTTGCGAGAAACACGCTATCAGCGAATGCGGGTGCCTGTTTGAGCCTGAAAGGCGAGTTGGCACAGGAGCATGAGCGAATAGATGCGTGTGACGAGTAGAAATTCGTAGTATATCATATCCGGAACGTCTGGGAGATTTTATATCAGGTGTACATAATTTTTTTCTGTTTATTCTACATCCAGAAGTTCAATCTTGAAGTTCAGTTCTTTGCCTGCCATCTCATGGTTTGCGTCAAAGGTGATCGTAGTATCATCCTTGGCGGTTACCTTAACAGGGAAAGACTGTCCGGCTGGATTTGACAGGAATACCTTCTGGTCAATTTCCAGATCCTCAGCACCGGGAAGCTGGTTGATCTCAACAGTTAAGATATTGTCGGGATCCGGCATGCCGTATGCTTCTTCCGGCATAAGGTGTACATCGATGATATCACCGATCGCCATGCCCTTAACAGCTTCGTCAAATCCCTTGATCATCATGCCTGCACCGCATACAAAGTCGATCGGTTCACCACGGTCATAAGATGAATCAAATTTTGTTCCATCGTTAAATGTTCCTGTATAGTGAACCGTACATTTCTTGCCTTCGTTACTCATAAAAAATTCCTCCGATTTCATTGAATGTCTTATTCTAACATGAAATCAGAGGAATGACTATAAAATGTTCATGAAAACGATATCCTGAAGATCTTAGTAGTAACCAAATTCATCAATGGCATCGTCTACACCGTCCCGATAATCGTCATCTTCATCATATCGATCTTCATCGTAATCTCCCATATTGTCATATACGTCATCATATCCATCATCGTAGGAGTCGTAAACATCCTGAGAATGAGCAGCTTCAGTTGCCGTAGAATAACGGGATGAAGAAGAGGACTGTTTATGATAATTGGATTCAGTCGTTGCCTGCGTTGTAACATTATAGGATTTACGGTGACCGTAATCTTTGTGGTACCAGCAGTAGGTTTCGTTTTTATCCACTTCCCGGTCGCATCCGATATAATAGCAGGTATGCTTTCCGTTGTCACTGACAGCACCGATGATGTAACAGATAATAAGAAAAATAATGATGCCTGGGAGGCATCCTCCCGAATTAGAATTTGAATGTGACATATGAATCCCTCCGATCGAAAATGTGGTCAACCTACCGTTTGTCTATAGAGAAAAATAAGAAAAACGGAATTGTGGTTAATGTATACAGGTTTTTGTTATATAGAGAATACAAAAAACGATGTACAAAAAAAGACACATAAATATATTTGCGGTAAATATATTAGCAGAACCTGAAAATTAACTATAGAAGTTATCAGCAAGATGGTTTAAAATAAAAAGGGAAATTGGATTTAAACATAAGTGATATGATGAAAAGAGAAAAGAAATGAACAATAGACAGAAACGAGAAAAGCTGTTTTATAGGAAAAAGAAGAATTATAAAAAAGCCGGTATCTGCATAGGGATGGCGGCTGTATTAGCGAGCACGGTTTTTTCCTGGGACAGCCTGCACGATGCCAATAGAACCAGTACAGGACAGACAGATACAACGATTCATACATATGATATGAGTGAGCTTGCTTCGAAAGAACAGCAGGATCATACAGTACAGATCAATGGGAAAGATTATACGGTTGCCGGGCTGAGTGATACGACAGAGCAGACGGACGAAGCGATGGAGATCTGTGATCAGGATATACAGGATGAGAGTGCGGAGAATCGGGATCCGGTAGAATATATTGCCGGGGTTCCGGTGAAAGAAGCGAAAGATGCTTCTGATGTGGTAGAACTGATCAATGATAACTGGGATCAGGACTACACAGTACCGGATACAGAAACAACAGAACCAGGATCCGATGGAAGTACAGACTCCAATGACAAATATCAGTTAAAGCGTCTGATGGTATTGACGGATGGAGCGCAGCTTACAGACAGCTATGGTGCATCCGAGATCCTTCATTATGGAGATTATAATGAATATGTGCTGCAGTTTGATACAACTGCGGATACGGAATATGCTTATTATGAGTTAGCGGATGCTTATGGTACGGATCATTGTTTTATCGATCAGGTGGTAGACAGTGATATTCTTGCAGATGTTCCGGACATTGAAGACCATAATTCCCTGTCCTGGGGCGGCAGCGTGATGGGATTTGGCTATCTGAAAGCAGAATATGATTATTATGTGATCGATCAGGAAGTGACAGTTGCCATTATTGATACAGGTTTGGATGCAACGAATAAGATTTTTAAGGGCAGAATAGATACCAAGCATAGTTATTGTTTTCAGGGAAAAGATAAAGTAAGCAAAAACAAGGCATATACGGATGGAAATGGACACGGAACCCATGTAGCCGGTATCATTGCAGATAATACACCGGAAAATGTAAAACTGATGATCCTTAAAACCTTTGATGATGCAGGTAAATCGTCAAATCTTGCAATTCGGAGCGCGTTACAATATGCGGTATCCCAAAAGGCAGATGTAGTAAATATGAGCCTTGGATGGACAGGATTATTCTGGAAATATTCTACGTTATTAAAGGATGTATTAAAGAAGGCAGAGACATCTGGAACGGTTGTCTGCTGTGCAGCCGGTAATTATGCAACGGATGTCAGCACAACTTACCCTGCAAACAGAGGAAATGTAATAACTGTAACTGCGATGAACAGCAATGAGAATTTTGCAGCCAGCTATTCCAACTATGGAGATACTGTTGATTTCTGCGCACCGGGAACCAGTGTTGTATCAACATATCTGAAGGGTAAGTATCAGAAAATGTCCGGTACCTCTATGGCAACGCCACATATAACAGCGGCGGTGGCATATGTGAAGATGATCCAGCCATCACTGAACTACAAGGGTGTGAAGAAGGTACTTAAGAAATATGCCGTTGATAAGGGAACCTATGGCTGGGATCCACAATATGGCTGGGGCTATGTTAATCTTCATGATTATTTTGATCAGTCGGGTCTGAAGGTCCAGTATACAGATTATGATGAAAATGGAAATGAAAAGCCGGAATCGCAGACTGCATTTTCCAAGCAGACAGTTACCAGAGAATATGGAAGCAAGGCATATCGGTATAAAGTTACGACCAATTCAGAGGGAAAAGTGACATATCAGTCATCTAATACCAGAATTGCGGAAGCAGATGAAAAAGGCTATATTTCGATAAAGGGTGTAGGAAGCTGCACGATCACTGCAACGGTCGGAGCAGATGCAGCATATAAAACGACATTGGCAAGTTATACGCTGACTGTAACGCCGAAGGATATATCCGGTCTTACAGCAACACTGTCAAAGAAAGTATATCAGTATGCGGGTAAGAGCTGTAAGCCGTCCGTGACGGTTGCCGGATTGAATAAAGAAGATTATACGGTAACATACAGAAATGCCAAAAAGGTTGGACGTGCAACCTGTGTTGTGACCGGAATCGGAAATTATACCGGAAAGATCGAATGTCCATATACGATCCGGCTTGCAGCAGCAGAACTGAAAACGGTAGCAAACCAGAAGAGTGGCTTGTCTTTGACCTGGGACAGCGTACCGGGAGCAGAGGGCTATCGGATCTATCGCAGAACATATAAAGGAAAATGGCAGAGAATCGGAGATGTCAATTCCGGAGACACATTGACTTATGTAGACACATCTGCAAAATCAGGCACATGGTATGCATATAGAATCCGGGCTAGAAAGGGCACATCTTTTGGTGCTTACAGCGATGCGGTAGTAACCCGGAGACTGACCAGACCGGCAATATCGGTAAAAGAACGCAGCTACGGTGTTGCAGTAAAATGGAAATCAATCAAAGGAGCAAAGAAGTATAAGATATACAGACAGGAAGAAAAAGGCTCCATGAAACAGATTGGAACAACAACGGATCCTTACTGGAAAGATAAGACGGCAAGATCCGGTTATCGCTATGTATATACGGTAAAGGCAGTAAGCGGCAGTGCGCAGAGCTGTGCAGCAAAAAGAGTCACAATTATAAAGAAGTAAAATGTACAGGCATCATTTGAAGTCAGGTGGATTTGATTTTAGATGATGTCTGTTTTGAAAGGAAAGAAAATGGACAAGAAACAGGTTCAGGAAACATATAGAGAGACAACGCTGGAAGAAGAACAGGAATATTTTGAAGAAGTAGAAAATGAGCTGCAGTGTGATCTTCAGACCACACAGGAGAGCATCGACTATCGGAATCAGGCGATCAAAGCGCAGAAGAAATATATGCGTGACAGCCATGGAGATATGGACGACGAGGAATTCCTGCAGAACATGAACAATGTAAATAACGATACATTTTTTATCGAACATGCGGCAAAGCAGGTAGATGTACTGGCGCACCAGATCGAGAGTCCGTATTTTGGAAAAATCGCATTTGAGTATCAGGAGGATGGACAGGTTCTTCCGGTCTATATCGGAACAAACGGCTACTGGTCGATGGATGAACAGGATCAGAAGGTCTATGACTGGCGTGCCCCGATCGCATCGATGTATTATGATTATGAGAAGGGCGAGGCATCCTATCAGGCACCCGATAAAGAATATTTTGGAAAGATCGTAGAGAAGAAGCAATTTGATATCAGTAATGGAAGACTGCATAATGCAGTCGATACCGATGAGAAGATCAATGATATGATCCTGCTTGATGCACTGGGAAAGAACAGCGGCACGAAGATGAAATCCGTAGTTGCGACGATCCAGAAAGAACAGAATGCATTGATCCGTAATAAGACAGCTTATAATCTTATTGTGGATGGACGGGCAGGAAGTGGTAAGACAGTAGTTGCGATGCACAGACTGGCATGGCTGTTATTCAACAATCGTAAGACGATGTCGGCAGACAATGTTATGATCCTGTCGCCAAATGGAATCTTTGGCGATTATATTGCCGGTGTGCTGCCGGAGGTCGGCGAGGATAATGTACCGGAGAAGGAATTTGATTCTCTGATGGAGGAAATCCTGTTTGTGGACTGTGATTATGAGACAAAGCTGGAACAGGCAGACCGGATCACGACACATCCCGATATGGAAAGTCCGGAGATGAAGAATATTGCATGGAAATCATCGATAGCGTTCTATCAGGCATTTAACAAATATCTGGAAGAGTATACGGCAAATATTAAGTTTAAAGATTTCCATTTTGAGAAAACAGTATTTACAAAGGACCAGATCGAGAAGATGTTCTATAATCGTTTTGCCAGATATCCGGTCTATGAACGTTTTGAGAAGATCGCATATTTTATAGCAGACCGGGTAGAGGATGAACAGGATCAGGCATTTACGGATGAGAAGCATCAGAAGATGGAGAACCAGATCACAAAAGAGATGATCTATCAGTATGCGGAGCGCAACCTGATCGAATTATATCAGGACTTTCTTAACAGTCAGGCTGAACAGCATCCGGGCATCGAACAATACCGGAATGAATATGGAAAGGTATGCTATGAAGATATTCTGGCGGTATTTTATCTGCAGATTTATTTCTATGGATGCAAGTCCTATGACAATATCAAGCATCTCGTGATCGATGAGATGCAGGATTACAACATATTCCAGTATGCAGTACTGGATCGTATCTTTAAATGTAAAAAGACGATACTGGGAGACAGCCTGCAGGTGCTTTATTATAATCCGGAGGAAACGGTGCTGGATGTACTGCAGACGGTATTTGTGCCGCATGGAGGAACAGGCGGCTGTCAGATCAAGACTCTGGATACTGCCTACCGTTCAACCTGTGAGATCACAGAATTCTGTAACAGGATTCTGGAAGCAGATCGGGCGTCAGACGAGGAGGAAGCCCATCCACTCAACCGCCATGGCATGGAGCCGGTAACAGAGCAGGCGGAGAGTATAGAAGATGCTGCCGGATTTATCGCAGAGAAGCTTGATTATGGAGAACTGGATGATTTTGATAATGTGGCAATTCTCTGCGATGATGAAGAACGTGCATTTGCCATGTATAAAGAACTGGAAGAATATGAGCAGGTGACATATCTTACGAACCAGTCGACCGTCTATAATGGCGGTGTGGTTGTTCTTCCGAAGTTTCTTGCAAAGGGTATGGAATTCGATGCAGTATTTGTTATCAATGAACAGGATGTGATGGAAAACCGGATCAGCCGGCACGCATTTTACATTTCCTGTACAAGAGCACTGCACCAGTTATATGTGATCAATGTTGCAAATTAAACTTGATTATTTCAAGTTTGAACTGCTATAAATATACATTATTAAGATAAAATACTTGAAAATATCATTTTGGATGGTCTTTGACTTGAGATATTGACGTATAAATGCAGGAGAACTAGAATGCCTCTTGTCAAAAGGTTTATCCCTTACAGGTAACACCGGATAACTCGTGACAATAAAATATTTGTTAAACGAGGAGATACGAAGATGAGCAGACAGTACGACCCGTATGAGAATGTGGTAGCAGTGATGGAAGAAGCCATGAACATTGGTGGAATTGACAAGAGGATGTTTGAGATCATCAAAAATCCACAGCGTGAGACTAAGGTTTACCTTCCTGTGGAGATGGATGACGGAAGTGTTAAGGTATTTGAAGGATACAGAGTCCAGCATTCAAATATCAGAGGACCGTTCAAAGGAGGTATACGTTATCACAAGAACGTATCACTGAATGAAGTCAAAGCACTTGCAACATGGATGTCATTAAAATGTGCAGTGGCAAATATACCATTTGGAGGAGCGAAGGGTGGTATCAAAGTAGATCCGGCTGCACTTTCCAGACGGGAATTGTGTGCATTGACGAGAAGATATACCTATGCGATCGAGCCGATCATCGGAGCAGATACCGATATACCTGCTCCTGATGTAAATACAAATGCACAGATTATGACATGGGTGTTAGATACATACAGCCAGTTAAAGGGAAAACCTTGTCCCGGAGTTGTGACAGGAAAACCGCTGGAGCTTGGCGGTTCCAAGGGAAGACCATCGGCAACTGGACGTGGAGTTGTGATCAGCACCAAGCTCCTTCTTGCAGAAGATGGCAAGGCGTTAGAGGGGGCTAAAGTTGCAATTCAGGGATGCGGTAATGTTGGCGGCAATACAGCCAGAATATTTGGACATAGAGGTGTGGTTGTTGTAGCGATCAGTGATGTGTCGGGTGGAATCTATAAGGAGACCGGATTGGATGCAGATAAGGTAACAGCTTATGTAGAAGCCGGTGGTCTGCTTGCAGACTATCAGGAAGATGGTGTTACCCATATTTCGAATACAGATATTCTTACCTGTGATTGTGATGTGCTGGTTCCCGCAGCGCTTGAAAATCAGATCACAAAAGAGGTTGCGGAGAAATTAAAATGTTCTTATATTGTTGAGGGTGCAAATGGACCGACGGCAGCAGATGCAGATCCGATCCTTGCAGAAAGAGGAATCAAGCTTGTGCCGGATATCTTTGCAAACAGCGGCGGTGTTATTGTTTCTTATTTTGAATGGGTACAGAACATTCAGGAAATGACATGGGAAAAACCGCAGGTAAATGAGATGCTTGAAACGATCATGACGAAAGCATTTGGAGAAATCGTGGAGGAGAGCAAAAAGAGTCATTGTACTTTGCGGATGGCAGCCTATATCATTGCTTTAAAACGATTGATCCATACGGAAGAGATCAAGGGTATATTCCCGTAAAATATACAGATGCAATACTACATGGTATTTTTAGTGCTGGATTTATCCTGTTATTAGTAGTAAAATACAGACAGGATAGATAGAAGTACATTGATATCAGAAATATGAAAGGGATGTCCTTCTCAGATGAAGGATGTCCTTTTTCTATACCAAAGTTTCTATATAAATAAAGGTATTTGGCAGATGAGATGTATAAGAAAATGGAGAGTAAAACTATGCATGAAGTAAAAGAGACAGCTTACTGTCTGGATGAGGTAGATCAGAAGATTCTGGAACTGTTAGAGAAGGATGCTCGTATGTCTTTAAAGGATATTGCGGAATGTGTTTTTCTGTCATCAACAGCAGTATCTACAAGAATAGAGCGGTTAAAGGAAGCAGGGGTGATCGAGGGCTTTCAGGTACAGATCAATCCGATCGCACTGGGATATTATACAAAAGCATTTATTAATTTAGAGGTAGAGCCAAACGACAAACAGGATTTTTATCCATTTATCAAGAACTGCAAAAATGTTGTGGAATGCAATTGTGTGACCGGTGACTATTCCATGCTGATCGAGGTTATCTTTGAGACAACGATGGCACTGGATCTGTTTATCGGTGAATTGCAGAGATTTGGAAAAACAAAGACTTTGATCGCATTCTCGACCTCTGTAGAACACAGAAATATCTACTGGAAGGAAGAAAATCAGGAGCCGAATGCATAAATTTTTTTTCGAAAGCGGATACTAACAATGGGAGGTTGCTTATGAAACAAAACGTAAAGAAAAAAGAGACATATATTCCATCATCCAACGGAAGAGATAAATTACATGTCATCGTCTGGATTCCACAGGGTGAGATCAAGGCGGTGCTTCAGATCTCTCATGGTATGATAGAGGACATGGAGCGTTATGATCATTTTGCAAGATTTATGGCTGCCAGAGGAATTCTGGTATGTGGAAATGATCATCTGGGGCATGGCCTAACAGCCAGAAATAAATCCGAGATGGGTTATATGTATGCTTATGATGCAAGTAAGACGATGGCAGCAGATGTTCATCGTGTGACCAGATGCGTAAAACGGGCATATCCGAATCTTCCGTATTTTCTTATGGGACACAGCATGGGATCATTTATTGCAAGAAGATATATGTGCGAATATGCAAAAGATCCAAAGTACCCTGCAAAGCTGCAGAAAAATGCTAGCATAGATGGTTTTATCTGTATGGGAACGGGCGGACATCCGAAGTGTATGCTGAAGATCGGAGAGGCGGTAGCCGGAGTGGAGAGTATGCTCCGTGGCGAGAAGCATAGAAGCAAATTGTTGCAGGTGCTTGCATTTGGTACTTACCTTTTCGGTATTCCCAGAATGACGATCATGAACGGTGAGAAGCGGAAGCGTACCGTGAAAGACTGGCTGAGCAGAGACTATGTTCAGGTTGACAAATATATGGCAGACCCGATGTATGACTATACCTTTACGGTGAAAGGTTATAAGACTTTATTCAAAACACTGGAATTTATTCAGGATGAGGATAATCTGGCAAATGTGCCAAAGAATATGCCGGTATTATTCATATCAGGAAGCAAAGATCCGGTCGGTCACTATGGTCTGGATGTGAAACTCTTATACAACAAATACAGCCGATATATCACAGATGATGTCAAATGCATCCTGTACAAGGATGCGCGTCACGAAGTCATAAACGAGATCAACAACATTCAGGCATATTACGATATCTATAACTGGATCGACCTGCACACCATAGGGGTGTAGGGATGGAAACACATTTGATTATAAACAAGGGCATATCTGTAAAATACGCATGACTACACAAATATGGGTATGAAGTATATGGATTTCATAAATTAATGTAGAAAATATATTGAAAAAATTTAATATAATTTGGATTGTATATCTTTATACTATGTAAAAACAGAACAGGCGGTAACCCTCAACCGGGGCATTTTCAAACCATAGCATGAACGACTGAGTTTCAACGATTCGATGCTGCTGCAAAGGACACAACGAATGTATCGTGTCCGGCGCAGCATGCAGATCGAATCGAAGTTGAAATGAAGGTAGTCATGCGTGTTTGAGAATGCCCCGGTTGAGGGTTGCTGCCTGTTCGTTCGTGCTGAGTATATTTACAAGCTGATCTTCTTTTCGAGGAGCACGGAGCTTCCGATATAGCTTGCCACCATTACTACGAAGTAGAGTGCGATCTGTGGGATCATGGCATACATGGCTTCCATAAATGTTGCATCCGGTCCGGGATTGGACAGATGGGGAATCTTAGAAGCAATTACAGACAGGATCACATAGAAGACGATGAACAGTACGAAACTGATAAAACCTTTAATCTTCTTTGTCTGAAGAATGGTGGAGCATACCGATACCGCAAGGTAGGCAAGTGTGATCGTCATAAAGAACTGGATCAAAAATACAAGGATAAATGCCAGTAATCTTAAGATAACGCCGCCCAGGGAATATCCCCCCATTTCAAGAATATTACTTAGAAAATCATAAAAAGTATCAATGGAGTCATATGTGGAGTATGCCAGGCTGAGATCTAAGGTCAGTAATCCGAATATAACAGCAACGATTATTGCACCTGTCAGCAGGATGGATAACAGTTTGGCGCCGATTACTTTATAGCTGGATATAGGAGCCATAAAGACCAGATATCCTGATTTGTTTTTCAGATCCTGGCTGTAACTGATTATGCCGTAGATCAATACAAACAGGTAACAGCAGAAAGCCGCGAGAATAAGCAGGGAAACAGCAATAACAGAGTGATCTGCATGTTCGGTTAACGTACCAATGAGAAAGTAAAGCTCAATGGCAGCTATGACGATCCCTACGATCAGAAGTGGAAAGATTCCACGGCGAAATTCATATTTTAACATTTTTAACATAATTGAATACCTCCCAGTTTATGCGTAGATTTCTTTATACATATCAACAATGGATTTGCCCTGTGCGATACGAAGTTCTTCTGCATTACCCTGTAATACACAGGTTCCGTTTTTGATGAAGATGGCATGATCAATGATCTTTTCCAGTTCATCCACCAGATGGCTTGACATGATAACGGCAGTGTCGTCTGAGATATTAGACACGATTGTATGAATGATCTTCTCGCGGGCAATGATATCGATGCCGTTTAACGGTTCGTCTAACATAATAACTTCCGAATTCCTTGAAAGTGTTGCAACGATCTTCAGCTTTGCCATCATACCGGATGACATCTCACGCACTTTTTGCTTTGGCGACAGATCCATTTCCTGTAACAGTCGCATGTATTTGTCATAATCAAAATCAGCGAAGAAATCACGGTAATATTTTCCGACATCGATGCAGTTCATATAACCGAAGAAATAGGCTTCTGTAGGCATATATGCGATATGCGCTTTGGCTTTGTAATCTAATGGCCGGTTATCCATCGTGATCGTACCGGAGGACGGTTTTGAAAGCCCGGCGATCATTTTCATAAGGGTGGATTTACCGCTTCCGTTTGGACCGAGTAGAGCATAAATGTTACCGGATATGATATCCAGTGACAGGTCCGAAACAGCGGTCGTACTCATATACTTTTTTACTAAGTGTTCACATTTAATCATAGTATTCATTCCTTTCAATACTTGTTTTTACAGGGAATAGTAGTCCTGCAATAATCGGATGATCTCTTCCGGCGTATATCCCATGCCGGTGAGCTGTTCATCCAGAACTGTAAGGATCTGCTTTAACTGTTCCTGTTTCAGCCGATCAATTACCTGAGGATCTTCTGTTACAAATGTACCAATTCCACGTTTCGTATATGACAGTCCGAGAGATTCCATCTCGTTATAAACCCGGGCCGCGGTGTTTGGGTTGATGTCATATTGGATGGCAAGCTCTCTGGATGATGGGAGCTTGGTACCAAGTGGCAGGGTACCTGTAATAATCTTCTTTTTTATATCATCGATGACCTGAAGGTAGATCGGCAGGTTTGATTTAAATTCCAAATGCTTCCCTCCTAACTACTGTGCTAGTTAGATAGTACACCAATACACTTGGGATGTCAAGCATAAAAAATAAATTTATAAATATTAATTTGCCGGCAAAAACTTCCATTTACAGGTGAATTGCCGGATAAAGATTGAAATTAATGAGAATAATTCTTAAAAAGGTATTCAAACTTGACAAAATATGTGTTAGTATAGACTTATCAAAAGTAAGATCGGAATAAATCATTGGAGTGAGCAGGTATGGCAGAGAAAAGAAATACAAAACAAAAACAGGTTATATATTCGGTTATAAAAGAATTAAAATGTCATCCGACTGCCCAGCAGCTTCATCAGATTCTTGTGGAGAGGGGATATAATATAGGTGCATCGACTGTATACAGAGTATTGGCGGATGCGGTTGATGACGGCATTATCATGAATGTATTCTCATTTGATAAGAATGAACATTTTGACGGCAATCCGGTTCCGCATTATCATATTATCTGTACTAAATGCGGAAGAATCTTCGACAGCCATGTGCCATATGATCCTGAGATCGATGATCGAGGCAGACTGGTGGATGAGGGCTTTATCATTTCATCCCACAATCTTGAATATGTCGGCATCTGCCCTGAATGTCAGAACGAGCGGGAATAACACCATGCTTTGATGGGTTGTTCAGGTTTTATATAAGATTTCAATATAGCATACACATACAGCAACAACCATATGGGTGTTGCTGTATGTGTATGCTATATTTTATGCAATCTTATATAAATACTGATAGTGTTATAAAGCATGGTGTTATTCCTGCTCTTTGTTATCTTCATTGTCTTTCTTGTCAAAGACTTCGAATTCAGCGTCATTATTCTGGATGGTGGAAATCACCTTGGCAGATTTTACAGGACGCATCGGATCGGTCATTGGATTCTGGATGAAAGTCTGGTTTGATGATGGCAGGACAACATTCTGACCAAGAATGGATCTGCGGTCACGGATCGCACGGCGTCTGGCACGTTCTTCTGCAGGGAGCTGTTCCTCATCTTCCATATCCTCATCTGCTTCGGGACCCTCGTCGATGTCTTCCGGTTCATCCATGTCATTATGATCTGTGACAGGCTTATGCTCGGAATTTGACCGGGCTTTTTTGCCGCGCATATTCAAAAGAGTGCTTATAAAGTCGGAGCTTTCAAAGCTGTTTTTTTGACCGGACGATTTATCGGTTTCGTTGGTATCTTCATCATCTTCAAGTTCTTCCATGTCTTCGTATTCGATTGAAGAATCAATATCGGAATCTTCGGAATCAGCGCTTTCGTCTGCAGTGTCTGCATCAGATTCATCCGAATCGTCTTCTTCCGGTTCTGCATTTCCGAATAATTCATCGAAATAGGACTGTTCGATATGGATATCAAAATCTGCTTCGGCATGTCCGACCTCATCCTTGCAGTCGTTATAAATCTTTGTGTTATACGTTTTCTTAAGCTGTTCGATCAGTTCTTTATCATCATACTGAAGCTGCTCCAAAATACGGGCAACAATGATTCCCTGATATTCGTCGCTCCAGCCATCTTCGAGCTTGATCACGATACCGAGCTTCCGGCTTCGGATCGCCATACAGATCACACCTCTGGAACCGTCCTTCATAAGAAGATCCGGGTTCTTATTTACATAGTAAGATGGTGTAAAGTAATCGTTGATCTTTTCAGGATTCTTGTTAATACAGTCGAAGTTATAGGTGATTGCTTCCCGTATATCATCCGGCAGGTTGAACGGATCTGCAAGTTTTGCATAAGCAAGTGCGATATTACGCATTGGAAGTGCAAATACCGGAACACCACAGCCGTCGATTCCCAGACTGATCCGGTAAGTCGGAGTCTGGCTTAGCATGGATAAGAATGAAATGATCTGCTTCTGGACAGGAGAGTCCGGAAGCTGGTAGCCGGTGACTTTTCCTGTCAGTTCACGCTGCAGCATCATAAGGCTTAAGTGCTTGCCGGAGCAGCAGTGCTGCAAACGGCTCTTGCCCTCTACAGGATTCAGCTTGGAACCAAGTGCAAGCTTGTCCGCAAGCGGTGTTGCAGATGTGGAGATCGTTGGATTCATGATCATATCTTCTTCTTTTAAGCCCGTTTTTTCCATGATGCTCTGAAGTACATAGATGTGATGATTACTGCCCCAGTGAGAGGAATTACAGATCGTTACTTCTTCCTCGCTCAGGTTATATTTTTTATGAAGACCTGCAAGCAGGGTAGGAAGCACCTGGATCGGTTTGCTTGCGGAACGCATATAAGTCTGGCGCTCAATATCACCGGTATAAGCAATTGTTTCGCCGGTTGATGAAACAATAGCAATAGATCCATAATGTACATTTTCAACAACATCGCCACGGTATTCTTTTACTAAAATTTCAGCCATAAGTTCTTCTTCCTTTCATCTTCGTATACTCAGGCATTTGTGGGATTATGACAGGTCAAAATCTGTGTAACAGCCTGAAAGTATATCGGTAAAATAATTAAGTAGAGTTTATCACAAGTAGAAAACCATTTCTACCCGGAGAATATAGGAAAGAAATTTTTTTAATCAAAAATAACCAGTAAAAATTGTTAAAAGATACATGAAAAATTCATGCAAAATATGTGTTTGTTTTGTAAAAATGTTTAAAATTTCTATATTCTTTCAACTTTTATTGTGAAAATGCAATAAAAAACTTTGCTTATTACAAAAACAGTGGTATAATGCATTTATATTAATACGCACGAAGGGGTGACATTATGATTAAAAAAGAAATGATAGCCATGCTTCTTGCAGGAGGACAGGGAAGCCGTTTAGGTGTTCTGACCTCTAATCTGGCTAAGCCGGCTGTAGCTTTTGGCGGCAAATACAAGATTATCGATTTCCCATTAAGCAACTGTATTAATTCAGGTGTTGATACAGTAGGTGTTCTTACACAGTACAGACCACTGAGGCTTAACCAGCATATTGGAATCGGTATCCCTTGGGATCTGGATCGTAACATAGGAGGCGTGACAGTTCTTCCGCCATACGAGAAAAGTGATAACAGCGAATGGTATACAGGTACTGCAAATGCTATTTATCAGAACCTGGAGTTTATAGATTATTATAATCCTGAATATGTTCTGATATTATCCGGTGATCATATCTACAAGATGGACTATGAAAACATGCTGGAATATCACAAATCCTGTGATGCTGATATTACACTTGCTACATATCAGGTACCATGGGAAGAGGCTAGCAGATTTGGCGTTGTAATTACAGATGAGAACAATGTTATTTCAGAATTTGAGGAGAAACCTGCAAATCCTAGAAGTAACAAAGCATCTATGGGTATATATATATTCAGTTGGAAGGTGCTTCGTGAGGCACTTGTAAAGATGAAGGATCAGCCGGAATGTGACTTTGGTAAGCACATCATTCCATACTGCCATTCAAATGGCAAGAAGATCTGTGCATACGACTTCAAGGGTTACTGGAAGGATGTAGGAACACTTGGTTCTTACTGGGAAGCAAATATGGAGTTAGTAGATATTGTTCCTGAATTCAATCTGTATGAGGAGTTCTGGAAGATCTACACCAAGACAGATGCGATCCCACCACAGTACATAGATGCAAGCGGCAGAGTAAGCAGATGTATCATCGGTGAAGGAACAGAGGTATACGGCGATGTTGAGAATTCCGTTATCGGTTCCGGTGTTACGATCGAAAAGGGTGCAGTCATCCGTAATTCGATCATTATGAATAACGCAACGATCGGTGAGAATGCATATATGGACAAGGCTATCATCGCAGAGAATGTTAAGATTGGTAAGGATGCTAAGCTTGGAATCGGAGAAGAAGCTGTCAATGAATTCAAGCCACAGATTTATTCATTTGGACTTGTTACGATCGGAGAAAACTCAGTTATTCCTGATGGTGTAACAATCGGTAAGAATACTGCTATATCTGGTGTGACTACTCCGGAAGATTATCCGGATGGTAACTTAAAGAGTGGCGGAAGTATTATAAAGGCAGGTGAATAGAGATGAGAGCATTAGGTATAATTTTAGCAGGTGGTAATAGCAACAAGATGGGCGAATTATCAGCAAAGAGAGCTGTTGCAGCTATGCCTATTACTGGCGGTTACAGAGCTATTGATTTTGCCCTTTCGAATATGACAAATTCCCATATCCAGAAGGTAGCGGTATTTACACAGTACAATACCAGATCTCTGAATGAACATCTGAATTCCAGCAAATGGTGGGATTTCGGAAGAAAACAGGGTGGTCTCTATATATTCACACCAACCATTACATCAGAGAACAGCTATTGGTATAAGGGTACAGCAGATGCCCTTTATCAGAACATTAATTTCCTGAAGGAAAGTCATGAGCCATATGTAGTTATTGCATCCGGTGATGGTATCTACAAGCTGGATTATGGTAAGGTTCTGGAAGAGCACATCAGCAAAGGCGCAGATATTACAGTTGTATGTAAGGATCTCGAACCTGGAGAAGATGATGTGAACCGTTTCGGTGTAGTACAGATGGATGCGGACAATCGTATCGTAGATTTCGAGGAGAAGCCATTGGTTGCAGGCAATAATACGATCTCAACCGGTATCTATGTGATCAGAAGAAGACAGCTCATCGAATTACTGGAAACCTGTGCAAATGAAGGCAGAACTGATTTTGTAAGAGATATTCTTGTAAGATATAAGAATGTAAAGAAGATTTATGGATATAAGATGGATACTTATTGGAGAAACATCGGAACCAAGGAGTCTTACTATAAGACAAACATGGATTTCCTGAACAGAGATGTAAGAAACTATTTCTTCAAGCAGCATCCTGACATCTACTCCAAGGTGGAGGATCTTCCACCAGCAAAGTATAATGGGGAAGCGGTTGTGAATAACAGCCTGGTAGCAAGTGGATGTATCATAAATGGTACTGTAGAAAATTCGGTATTATTTAAGAAGGTATACATTGGCAACAACTGTGTGATCAGAAATTCTATCATTCTGAACGATGTACACATTGGGGATAATTGTGTAATTGAAAACTGTATTGTAGAAAGTAGAGATACGATCCGTGCAAATACAGTTCATCAGGGTAGCCCGGATGACATCAAGGTTATCGTGGAGAAGAATTTCAGATACGCATTGTAGCAGATAAGAAAGACAAGGGGGTACACACGATGCAGGTGACCGATATCAGAGTCAGGGGTGTTGAAAAAGAAGGTAAGATGAAAGCCGTCGTTTCGATCACGATTGATAATGAATTTGTAGTTCATGATATCAAAGTGATCCAGGGTGATAAGGGATTGTTTATTGCGATGCCTAGCCGGAAAGCAGCAGATGGTGAGTACAGAGATATCGCACATCCAATCAATACTGAGACAAGAGAACGTCTGCAGCGGATGATACTTGAGAAATATCAGGAATCACTGGAAGCTTAAGACGTGAAACGGAGCCAGCCACTGTAGATGCAGTGGCTGGCTTTTGTGTTAATATTGGTATTTATATATGATAAAGATCTATAACAAGAGGAGAGAAGGTTTATGGTAATAAATAGAGTAATGATATTGTTTTCGGGTTGCTTTTTGATTGTTTGGTCTACTTTCAAATGGAAGATTCCAAATGTGATTTGGAACGCTAAATTAACCAAAGTATGTTCTGTGGCTTTGGGATTGTATAATATTATTTTAGCGATTTGCTTTGAAAAAGATTTAAACATTGCTTTATTCATTGTAGACTTTATTCTCTATATGTTGTTGGATCTAGGATTTTTAACAGTTAAGTTAAAAAAGGATAAAAAAGGAAAAATAAAGAATCTTCAACTGGGGATTTGCTCCATTTTTGTTATTTTGGCTATGATTATGGTATGTTTTAATTTGAATGAGATTTATGCCAGCATAATGATTTTAGCTGGTGTGATGATGGGGATATCTGTTCCTTTTCAGAAAATGAATTGTGATTAAAGTGTCGATTAATAAAGTGGTTGTGAGACGAAATTCAATAAATAAGTTGTTCATTTAATTTGAGAGGAGATTATATTTATGAAATGCTTATCATGTGGTAAGGAAGAATTTGATGAATGTACGAAATATTTCCACCATATGGTTGAAAATGAAATAGGGATAAAGTAAAATTAGCTGTGGTAATCTCATATTTTATTTGGAGGTAATTATGCTGAAAGCAATCATCCTTGCAGCAGGCAAGGGAACAAGAATGAAATCTGAAAAGCCAAAGGTTGTGCACGAGGTGCTTGGTAAGCCGATGGTATACTATTCGATAGAAGCGGCAAGAGCTGCCGGATGTGATAAAGTCTGCGTGATCGTTGGATACAAGGCAGAAGAAGTAGAAAAGAGTATTAAAGATACTTATGCGAAGCTTGGTAAGACAGAAGAAATGCAGGATGTAGTAAGTTACGCACTACAGACCGAACAGCTTGGAACTGGTCATGCGGTCAGGTGTGCTTCTGATTTTATCGGCACAGAGGGAGATGTTGTTGTCCTTTGCGGAGATACACCACTTGTAACCGGTAAGACATTAGAGCAGGCGATCAAGAAGCATGTTGCAGCAGGAAATGGTGTTACAGTTATCTCGGCGATGCTTTCAGATCCATTTGGATATGGAAGAATTATCCGTGATGAGAAAGGCTTATCAAAGATCGTAGAACAGAAGGATGCAACCGAGGAAGAGCAGGCAGTTAAAGAAGTAAATTCCGGTATGTATATTTTCAAATGTGATGCATTACTGGCAGCACTTTCACAGATTACAAATGATAATGCACAGGGTGAATATTATCTGCCGGATACCATTGAGATCATCAAGAAAATGGGACTTCCGGTTGATGCGGCGGCCATGGAGGATGCCGACCAGATTAAAGGTGTCAATAC
Organism: Clostridium sp. AF17-21AC; assembly: GCF_003461365.1. Classification (NCBI taxonomy): domain Bacteria; kingdom Bacillati; phylum Bacillota; class Clostridia; order Eubacteriales; family Clostridiaceae; genus Clostridium; species Clostridium sp. AF17-21AC. The sequence continues at coordinate 97,441 of NZ_QTWY01000007.1, read as the reverse complement.
ACTGGAACAGCTTGCAGAAGCAGAAGAGATAATGAGGTCAAGATAAGATGAAACTGATAGTAGGACTTGGAAATCCGGGAACCAAATATGCGGGAACCAGACATAATGTAGGATTTTCCGTGATCGTAGGGCTTGCAGATAAATATAATATAGAATTGAGTGAAAAGAAGCATAAAGCGATCTATGGCAGGGGCATGATAGAAGGAGAGAAAGTGATCCTTGCAATGCCACAGACATTTATGAATCTGAGCGGAGAAAGTGTCCGGGAGCTGGTCGATTATTACAAATGCGATCCATCCGATGTGATCGTTGCTTATGATGATATCGATCTGGCAGTCGGCAAGCTTCGAATCCGTGAAAAGGGGAGTGCCGGCGGACATAATGGAATGAAGAATATTATTTCACATCTGGGAACACAGGAATTTGTCCGGGTCCGTGTCGGAATCGGAAAGAAGCCGGATCGTATGGATCTTGCAGATTATGTGTTATCCAGATTCGGAAAAGATGAACTTCCGGAGATCAAGGCAGGCTGTGATAATGCCGGTGATGCGATTGCATTGATCTTAAAAGACAGCGCGGCAGCAGCAATGAATAAATATAATTAACTGAAAGATAAAATGTGTTGATCGGAACAGGTCGTATACAGGGTAAAGCTGTGGATACGATCAGACAGGTATAAATAATCAGAAAATAAAAAAGAAAGGGAGCCAGGCTGTATCAGCCTGGCATTTGGCGTCGATATGAAGGCAATCAATGAGCCTGTAAAACATACCGAAAATTATATACAGATAAAGGACTGGTTAAAAGAGCAGGATGGCATCGTCAATATATCCGGAAATGACGGAACAGACCGGGTGTATCTGATGCATGCGTTTTCATCCGATGCACATGTAAGGCTGGTCGTAACTTACAGTGAACAGAGAATGGAACAGCTATACGAGGACTTCCGTTTCTATGATAAAGCGGTGTATATGTATCCATCGAAGGATATTTTATTTTACAGCTCAGATATCCATGGAAATTCTATCACCAGGCGGCGGATGGATATTTTCAGACGACTGATCGAGGGAGAAGCCTGTACGATCATTCTGACGGTAGATGCGTTATTTGATAGGATGCCAGATCTGTCCTATATTAAGAAAAATGTGGTGACGATCCGTGAGGCAGAAGAACTGGACGTCGAGGCACTTAAGAAGCGTCTGGTGGAACTGGGGTATGAAAAGGCGGACAGCGTAGACGGTGTCGGACAGTTTGCGGTGCGTGGTGGTATCATTGATATTTTTCCTCTGACAGAGGAATGCCCATATCGTATCGATATGTGGGATACGGAGGTTGACACGATCCGAAGCTTTGATGTGGAAAGCCAGCGGTCGATCGAGCAGGTACAGGAGATCCAGATCTATCCGGCAAGCGAGATGGTGTTGTCTGATCGCAGGACGGCGCAGGGGATCCGTAAGCTGGAGCAGGAATTCAAACCATATTATGAGAAGCTGCGGAAAGAATTCAAGACAGAGGAAGCTGCCCGCCTGAAGAAGCAGATCGGGGAGATCAAAGAGCAGTTGACGGAGTTCCATGGAATGGCAGGAGTCGACAGTTATGTAGAGTATTTCTACAGTAAGACTGTATCACTGTTAGACTGCTTCCGTACAAAGAATACAGTTATTTTATTGGATGAGACTTCGAGGATATCAGATTATGCGGATAACTATATGGCGACTTTCCTTGAGAGTATGGAGAGCCGTCTGGAGGGGGGCTATATCCTTCCGGGTATGATGAATATTTTATTTACTTATCCGGCAATCGTGCAGAAAATGCAGGCATTTCAGACGCTCGCATTTTCTATTCTGTATCATGAAGATCGGTATTTTACGATCCGGCATGATGTAACATATGACAGCCGTGTAGTTAATTCTTACAGGAATAATTTTGAAGCGTTAATTGCGGATATCGGAAAATGGAGAGAAAAGAATTATCGGATCATATTTATCTCACCATCGACGACCAGAGCCAAACGGATGGTTGAGAATCTGGCCGGCCATGATGTGGCGTGCTTCTATTCAGAGGATACCGACCGTGTTCTTTCTGAGAAAGAGGTAATGGTTACGACAGGAAGACTTCGGGCAGGATTTGAGTTCCCGGAGCTGAAACTGGTTGTGATAAATGAAGGCGACGTCTTTACTGCACGGAGCAGTATGAAGAAAAAGAAGAACCAGAAGCCTCGGTATTCCGGTGAAGTGATCAAGGATTTCTCTGATATCAGCGTGGGTGACTGTGTGATTCATGAACGCTATGGTGTTGGTATCTATGGCGGTATCGAGAAGGTTGAAGTGGACGGTGTCTTAAAGGATTATGTAACGATCAATTATGCAGAGGGCGGAAAGCTCTATGTGCTGGCTTCTGAGGTAGACTGTATCCAGAAATACAGTGATAAAGAGGGCAGACGACCGAAGATCAACAAGCTGGGCAGTAAGGACTGGGAGAAGACCAGAAGCCGGGTGAAAGGTCATGTTGCAACGATCGCGAAAGAGCTGGTGAACCTGTATGCGAAACGACAGGCATCACAGGGCTTCTGCTATTCGAAGGATACGATCTGGCAGCAGGAATTTGAGGAAATGTTCCCGTATGAGGAAACGGATGACCAGAAGAAAGCGATCGCAGAGACAAAGGCAGACATGGAGAGCAGCAAGATTATGGACCGTCTGATCTGTGGTGATGTGGGCTTTGGTAAGACCGAGGTCGCGATCCGTGCGGCATTTAAGGCAGTATACGATGGCAGACAGGTTGCTTATCTTGTGCCGACTACGATCCTTGCACAGCAGCATTATAATACATTTAAAGAACGTATGAAGGAATTTCCGGTCGAGATTCGGCTGTTGTGCCGTTTCTGTACACCGAAGGAGGTTCGGGAGACGATTGCTGATTTGAAAGCCGGCAAGGTGGATATCGTGATCGGAACACATCGGTTGTTGTCCAAGGATGTGGCATTTAAGCAGCTCGGTCTGCTGATCATAGATGAGGAACAGCGGTTTGGCGTCACACATAAGGAAAAGATCAAGCAGATGAAGACAAATGTAGATGTTCTGACCTTGACAGCGACTCCTATTCCTCGTACACTTCATATGAGCCTGATCGGTATCCGGGATATGAGTGTTCTGGAAGAAGCGCCGGTTGACAGACGGTCGATCCAGACCTATGTTATGGAGCTTGATCCCGAACTTGTCAAAGAAGCGATCAAGCGTGAGCTGGCGCGGGATGGTCAGGTATATTATGTATATAACCGGGTAAATAATATAGAGATGATCACATCGGAGATCGCATCCCTTGTACCGGATGCAGTCGTTGAGTATGCGCATGGCCAGATGCATGAACGGCAACTAGAGGACATCATGTACCGGTTTATCAATCATGAGATTGATGTGTTGGTTACTACGACGATCATCGAGACAGGATTGGATATTCCGAATGCAAATACCATGATCATTCATGATGCGGATACATTTGGCTTATCCCAGTTGTATCAGCTCCGCGGCCGTGTCGGCCGTTCAGATCGGAATGCATATGCATTTCTGATGTACCGTCGGGATAAACTTATTAAGGAAACTGCGGAAAAGAGACTGAAAGCGATCCGGGAATTTACCGATCTTGGTTCCGGAATCAAGGTGTCCATGAAGGATCTGGAGATCCGCGGCGCGGGAAATATCTTAGGCGAGGATCAGTCCGGTCATATGGAAGCAGTTGGTTATGATCTGTACTGTAAGATGTTAAATGATGCGATCCGTCAGGAGATGGGCGAGAAGGTTGAAGAACGGTTTGAGACAACCGTACAGCTTCCGGTGGATGCTTATATACCGGCTGAATATGTCAAGAATGAATTCATTAAGCTGGATCTGTATAAGAGGATATCTCATATCGCATCGGATGATGATTACGACGATATCATTGACGAATTAAACGACAGATTTGGAGAGATGCCGACAGAGGTTCTGAACCTGCTTGATGTATCGTTATTAAAGGCAAAGGCAAATCGTGCCTATATAACCAGCATTATGCTGGCGGGGGCGGAGCTACGGTTTTCGATGTTTAAACAGGCGAAGATCGACACAGCAAAGATTGATTCGTTATTAGATAAATATAGAGGAAGCATGAAATTTGTGATCGGCAACAGTCCATCTTTTGTGCTTAAGATGAAGACGATCACAGAGAAAGAAATCTGGAAGCAGGCGAGAGCAGTTGTAGCTGATATTGCGGAGCTTGCAGAAGAATAAAGGATGATCAGCATACCGAAATCTGTAATGTTTGCAGGATGATGCAGATGCCGGAATCGGTGAGCTGGAAGAACAGGAGGTTTGGTGGATGAAACGTAGAATTCTAAAGGCTATTTCTTTGATCTGTACATGTGTGATGTTACTTACACTTGCAGCGTGCGGAGAAGAAAGTCAGGATAATACAGGAAAATATATTGTATTCAAATTCGGAAATGACAACATTTATCTGGACGAGGTGTATATCTATGCACAGACAACCATTGATGAGTACGAAAAGGAATACGGCAACGATATCTGGGGAAAAACGATCGAGACGGATGGTGGCATCGAGATGAACGTCGAGGAAATGGCAAGACGTGAAGTGATCTCCAATATTGTTCAGACCAAGGCGCTGATCGCACAGGCGGATGAATATAAGATCAGTCTGACGGCGGAAGAACAGGCACAGGCAGAACAGGAAGCGGAAGATTTCTATAACAGTCTGACCGATGAGCAGTTGAAAGAAACCGGCATGGAGGCAGATACACCATCCCGTGTCCTTCAGGAGAATGCACTCGCAAAGAAGATCTACGATCATGTCATGAGCGATTCCTCTGCTGAGGTGTCCGATGAGCAGGCAAGAATGACGACATTTTATGATATGTTCTTTGAATGTTATTATGAGGATGATTTTGGAAATATTGTAGTGTACAGTAAGGATAAGATCGCAGAACAGAAACAAAAAGCGGACGAGGCTTATACTTCGATCAAACAGCAGTTATCGGACAATCCGAACCTGAATATCACTTTCCTTGGCCATACAAATAACCTGCAATATGCAGGAAGCCATACCATGAGCAAGGATCAGATTCTGGAAAGCTATGGGCAGGAGGTTCTGGATACCTTATATGATATGCAGGATGGAGATATCTCACAGGTTATCGAGACTGAGAATGGCTATCATATCTTCCAGATGACATATCTGACGGATGAGAAGGCAACCGCTACGAATAAAGCGGAGCTGACAAAAGAAGCGAATGATGCCTATTTTAATAACCTTTTAACGAACTGGGTATCAAAGATTGACAAAGATTACACTTATTCCAAGAGCGTAAATACTGACGTGTATAGTATGATTACGTTTAATTAATGGGATAGAATAAAAAGGTCCATGGTACATTTCGTGCCATGGACCTTTTTTGCCTGTTTATTTTCTTCCAGTAGAGCCGAAGCCACCTTCACCGCGTACGGTATCGGATAATTCATCTACAGTATGGAAACATCCGGTAATGTATGGGGTGATAACAAGCTGCGCAATACGTTCGCCGCTTTCAATCGTCTGATCGACATTAGAGTGGTTATGGAGTGCTACCATGATCTCTCCACGGTAATCTGCATCGATAACGCCTACTTTGTTGGCAGGGGCAAGACCACGCTTACAGGCAAGACCGCTTCTTGCATAGACCAGTCCGGCATAGCCGGCCGGAATCTCGATAGCCAGTCCGGTGTGGATGAACTGGGTTTCTCCGGCAACGATCGTTACCGGTTCCTCCATGCAGGCATACAGATCTGCTCCGGCAGCAAATTCAGAACCATAAGAAGGAATTGTCGCATTTTCATTCAGTTTCTTAATGTTAATATCAAATGTGGTCATTAGAAGTACCTTCCTTTCTCGTCCCATAAGACTGCTTTCTTGGCAGCTAATGATTTTGGAACATCCAATATTCTCTGATTTGTAGAACCTCTGAATCGCAGATCCAGAACTTTCTTTTCTTCAACAAATTCTCCGTCGACTAAAACATCCAGATAGGACAGGAATTTGTGAGTGAAATCCCACTGGAAATACATTTTGTCCAGAACGTCTTTTTCAAAATCATAGCCGGTATAGCACCAGATCGTTTTATCCGGATAAGCAGCTTTGAACTGTTCCAGAAGTGGAAGCAGTCCCTGCTGATTGACGAATTCCAATGGTTCGCCGCCAAGCAGGGTAAGCCCTACAATATGATCCGGCTTACAGAGTTCAATGATCGTATCAATTTCTTTTTGAGTAAAAGGCTTACCTGCGTTGAAATCCCAGGTATCCTGATTAAAACAACCCTTACAGTGGTGTGTGCAGCCGGATACGAACAGAGAGGTTCGGACTCCGGTTCCGTTTGCGATATCACACCGTTTGATATCCATATAATTCATAATTATTATTTCTCCCATACAAAAAGTATGGCCCGCATTGCCCTCTACGACATGCAGACCATACAAATTGAAATTATTAATGCACTTAGTTAAAAATCGGATGTAAACTGTTCATACAAGTAAATACTTTATGCATAGCTTTAATATAAACCAATTTTTTCAATATAGCAAGTGTTTTTATAAAAATTCCGGTATATTCTGATCGTATGTGGTATACATTATTCTGTTTGTGGTATGGATGAACCACATGCTTCAGACCTGAATCCTACAGGTGTAATACTCTGGAAGCCATTTCTTTGGTCTTGCCTACGTTCCAGAAGTTTTCACCGAGATAACCACAGGTTCTTCTTGTAACGTTCATCTTTGCGTGGTCTTTGTTGCCACACTGAGGACATTCCCATTCGCCATCTGCATTGATGATGATCTCACCGTCATATCCACATACATGACAGTAGTCTGATTTTGTATTGAACTCAGCGTACTGGATATTCTCATAAATGTAGCGGACCACTTCTGCGAGAGCATCCAGATTGTTACGCATATTTGGTATCTCGACATAGGAGATCGCACCACCGGATGAGATCGTCTGGAACTGACTCTCAAATCTAAACTTGCTGAATGCATCGATCTTCTCACGGACATCAACATGGTAGGAGTTTGTGTAGTAGCCCTTATCAGTAACATCCTTGATCGTACCGAAACGTTCTTTATCAATGCGTGCAAATCTATAACATAAGCTTTCGGCTGGTGTTCCATATAAGCCGAAGCCAAGTCCGGTATCAGCCTTCCATTTATCACAGGCTGCACGCATTCTATTCATAACCTTTAATGCAAATTCTTCACCAACCGGATCCGTATGGCTGACACCCTTCATCAGGATAGAAGTCTCATACAGACCGATGTATCCAAGTGACAGTGTGGAGTAGCCGTTGTGAAGCAGTGGATCGATAACCTCACCCTTCTTTAATCGTGCAATCGCACCATACTGCCAGTGAATTGGGCTGACATCTGAAGTTACGCCTTCCAGTGCTCTGTGACGGCACATCAGCGCATCGTAACATAACTGAAGCCGTTCATCTAGGAGTGACCAGAATTTATTTTCATCACCCTTTGCCAGAATACCGATCTGAGGAAGATTCAGGCTGACAACACCCTGGTTGAAACGACCTTCCCACTTATAGTTGCCATTTTCATCCTTCCAAGGAGAGAGGAAAGAACGGCATCCCATACAGGAGAAGACATTACCTTCATAGTTCTCACGCATCTTCTTAGCGGAGATGTAATCCGGATACATTCTCTTAGCGGAGCACTTGATCGCAAGACGGGTGATGTAATCATATTTGCCGCCCTTTAAGCAGTTGTGCTCATCCAGAACGTAGATCAGCTTTGGAAATGCAGGTGTTACATAGACACCAACTTCGTTTTTAATACCCTCTAAACGCTGACGGAGGATTTCTTCTACGATCATGGCATTCTCTTCAATGTATTCATCAGTTGGATCGAGATTCAGGAATAAGGTAACAAATGGAGACTGACCATTTGTAGTCATCAGAGTGTTGATCTGGTACTGGATCGTCTGAACACCGGAACGGAGCTCGTCGTTCAGTCTTTCTTTTACCAGCTCCTCTAATGTATCGGCATCTAATCTCTCGCCAAATTCTTCCTGATATAATGCTTTGTATTTATTGTAACTCTTACGCAGATATTTTCCAAGGTGACGGATATCAACGGACTGACCACCATACTGGCTGGAGGCAACGGCAGCAATGATCTGTGTAACGATCGTACATGCAACCTGAAAACTCTTAGGGCTCTCGATCAGTTTGCCGTTCATGACAGTGCCATTGTCAAGCATATCTCCGATGTTGATCAGACAACAGTTGAAGATTGGCTGTAAGAAATAATCAGCATCGTGGAAATGGATCGCACCTTCTTCATGTGCTTTTGAAATCTTTTCAGGCAACAGAAGTCGTTTGGTAAGATCCTTTGAAACCTCACCGGCGATCAGATCTCGCTGAGTGGAAGCAACAGTTGCGTTTTTATTTGAATTCTCTTCCATAACATCTTTGTTTCTGTTCTGGATCAGGCTGAGAATGGAATCGTCAGTTGTATTTGCTTTACGGATCAGTTCACGGCTGTATCTATATATAATGTAAGTTTTGGCAAGAACGAATTTCCCTTCTGCCATAATCTTCTGCTCGATGATATCCTGAATGTCCTCGACCAGCATTCTTTTTCTGTTTTTTGCTTCGATACCGTCTATGATCTCTTCGATTTTTTCTTCAGAAATTTTTTCGCAGTCTTCGACTTCGGCATTTGCCTTCTGGATGGCAACGATAATCTTGCTGCGATCATAGGATACGGCTCGACCGTCTCTTTTGATTACCTGCATTTTTACATTCTCCTTCAAAATTGATTATCTAGATATTGAGTGCAATGTTTTCTCAAACCCCAACATATTGCGTCGCGTGTGAAAAAAAGACAAAAAAATGAACGATTTAAAATCTGTGAGACTAAAAAATCGTTTGGAATATTTTGTAACTCTATGTCCCCGACAGTTACACATTATAGCATCACCATTTTGGTTTGTCTATATCAATCAGTACAAAATATTGAGAAAAAATCAAAGAAATAATACTAGATATTGTGTTGCATGGGAAAATGTGATTTACTGTTCGAGTGGCGATTGACATTATGTGAAATTGTCGGAAATTGTATCTGAAAGTATGGATACTGTCGAAGTATTGCAAACAATCAGGCATTTAACAATAACGTTGCATAGTTTGTGACATTTCTATGAATTACTTAAAATAGCTTTATTTTTAATTGGAAATGTGATATAAAGCTATGATAGGTGATACCTAATTTTATAATATATAGAGGTAAGTACAATGAGGAAATTGAAAAAGGGACTTGCGGTTGCTCTTGCAATGGCAATGACATTATCTATGGCTGTGGGATGCGGCGATAAAAAGAATACAACCGGTAAGCTTGACAATGCAACGCAAACGGATGCGACTTCATCAGACAGCAGCACAGAGGCAGCAGAAGATTTGACGATCGATGAGTATATCGAGAAATATGCAGATGGCGTTACGCTTGGAGAGTACAAAGGAATTGAATATGAATATGCACCGGAAGCGGTAACTGCAGATGATATTCAGAGCAAGGTAGATTCTTTTATTTCATCCTGCACTACTTATAATGAAGATAAGACAAGTGCAGCAAAGATGGGTGATATTGTAAATATCGACTTTGTCGGAACTGTAGATGGTAAGGAATTTGAAGGTGGTAATTCTGATGGAAATGGTTATGATCTGACATTGGGAAGCAAATCTTTTATTGATGATTTTGAAGATCAGATCGTAGGTCATAAAGCCGGAGATACATTTGATGTAAATGTAACATTCCCGGAGGATTACAGTACAACAAACACAGAACTGAATGGAAAGGATGCAGTATTTAAGACGACTGTAAACTACATTAAGATTCCGGTTGAACCAGAGTACAACGATGAACTTGTTGCCAATAATACTTCCTATAAAACAGTAGATGAATATGAAGCATCAATCAAAGCAGAACTGGAAGCAAGCAATGAGACTGCAGCACTTACTTCTGCACAGAATGTGGTTATGACAAGTGTTATTAATAAAGCACAGATCGAGAATGTACCGGAAGATGAAGTTGAAAGTCTTGCAAGCGAAATTATTGACAACCTGAAAGCTCAGGCAAGCTCCTATAATTTCGATTATGCAACATTTATCAATTACTACTATGGATACAGTGATGAGGAGTCATTTGCAGAATATGTAAAGCAGATCTGTGAAGAGTCCGTAAAGGAAAAGAAGGCTGTCTGTGCGATTGCAAAAGCAGAGAATATTACGATCGATGCAGATGAAGAAACAGCATATATTAAGAAGCTGGCAGACAATAATTCTACAACAGAGGATCAGATCAGAGAGCAGTATTCTTCTGAAGATCTGATGTATTATACACTTGCAGATAAGGTTATGACTTTCCTGCTTGATAATGGCAAGAAGGTAGAGAGTACAGAAGCTGCAACAGAAGCAACAACGGCTTCTGAAGAAACCACAGAAGTAACAACAGAGACAAACTAAAGCGGATGTTGAAACAGGATCCTTAAAATGAGGATGATAAAATAATAAGATGAAGCCTTGAGGAGAAAGATTATATTATGAAAATGAAGAAGGTAATGACCCTTTGCCTGGCAACCGTTGTCGGCATGGGAGTGCTTAGCGGATGTGGAAGCACAAAGAGTGAATTCAAGCAGTATGCAAAATGTGCAGAGGTAAGTGATTATGATGGCGTTGAATATGTTCCGGCATCCAGAGAGGTAACACAGGATAAGATCGATGAGAAGATTGATTCATTCTGTACAGATAATAATATAGAGACAAAGGATTATGACAGTGCCATTAAAGATGGTGATGATGTCAACATCAATTATGTAGAAACGATCAATGGTCAGGAAAAGAATAAGAATGATGATGAAGCCGGAACCAGTGTTGTTATAGGCAAGGATGCATTAGCACCGGGACTTGATGATCAGATGATCGGATTAAAGCCTGGTACAGAGAAGAAGATCACGATCACATATCCGGATGATTATTCTGATACAACAGTAGCAGGAATGGAAGCTGTATTTGATATAAAGATCAATTATATCAAGATAACGACGACACCGGAATATACAGATGACCTTGTGAAGTCGGCTACAGATGGTAAATATACAACGACGGAGGATTATACCAAGTATCTGACAGATGAGCTTCAGAAGGATACAGACAAAACTGCAGACAGTACTGATCGTGCAAATGTATTAAAGGCAATCAAAGAGAAAACAACATTTAATCAGTATCCGGAAGGCGAAATTGATTCCTATGTCAAGAGTGTTATGGATAATATCGAGTCCAGTGCCTCCCAGTATGGAATCGGCGTACCAACATTCTTACAGTATTTCTATGGATATACAGATGAATCTGCATTTGTTTCCTATCTTCAGAGCACAGTTGAATCTGTAATGCAGGAGAAGATCGTTGTAAGCTCGATCGCGTTAGAAAAAAATCTGGTCGCAAATGATAAAGAGACTGATGCATATAAGCAGAAGCTGATGGATGATAATGAAGTAGACGAGGATACGATCAACTCCAAATATTCAGCGAGCGATCTGAAATTCTATGCAACAGAGGAAAAGGTTCTTGATTATCTGATGGGTACAGCTGTTCAGGTAGATTCAACAGAAGCAAGTTCAGAAGATGCATCGGAAGATGGTTCCACTGAAGCAGAGAGCACAGAGTCAACAACAGAGGCAGCTTCAGAGGCAGAATAAAAAAATTGACGTTTTTACAAAATTTGTTTTGACAAGAAGCAGATGACGTGCTATATTAAACGAGTGCGTGAGATAAAGCACGTTTTCATGCAGTTGTGGCGGAATTGGCATACGCGCATGATTCAGGTTCATGTCCACTTACGTGGGTGTGGGTTCAAGTCCCATCAACTGCATTGATATTAAGGAAAAGAAGTCTTAGTTTTAAGGCTTCTTTTTTCTATATACAGGTTTGACATTACAGGGAAACTGGAATATAATGTAGGATACTTGTGAGAACTTAACGGAAAACACAGATATTGTTTAGGAGGTAGTCGGCGATGGCTGAAAAGAAACAGGTAGTTACCTATACAGGACTTAAAAAAATTGAAGAAGAACTTCAGGATCTGAAGGTAAATAAACGTAGAGAGATTGCTGCCAAGATCAAGGAAGCAAGAGAGCAGGGAGACTTATCTGAGAATGCTGAGTATGATGCAGCAAAGGACGAGCAGCGTGATATCGAGGCAAGAATCGAACAGTTAGAGGCTATCCTGAAAAATGTAGAAGTCGTTGACGAGGACGAGGTTGATACAGAGGTTGTCGGTATCGGTCGTACCGTAACAGTATATGATTATGAATTTGACGAGGAAGTTGTGTTCCACATCGTTGGTTCAACAGAAGCAGATATCATGAAGAACAAGATCTCTGATGAATCACCGGTTGGTATGGCATTAAAGGGTGCGCGCGTTGGCGAAGAAGTAACGGTAGAAGCACCGGACGGAGAATTCAAATACAGAATATTAGATATCAAGAGAGCAATCTAATAAACAGAATGATCAATATAGTATAGTATAGAAAGAGATTAAACAAAGATGGCAGAGAATAAGCAGAACAATCAGGCTAAGCCACAGGATGTAAATAAGCTGTTACAGGTTCGTCGTGAGAAGCTGGCAGATTTACAGGCGGCTGGCAAGGATCCATTTGAGATTACAAAGTATGATGTGACTTATCACAGCACAGATGTAAAGGAAGCATATACAGCACATGAAGCAGAGCTTCTCGCAGGCAGACAGGAACCGGATGTAGAAGGGCTGGATGATGCACAGAAGAAGGAAGTGCTGAACAACGATTATAACGAGAGAAGAGCAATCATGGATGCATCACCGATCCATGTTAGCATTGCAGGACGTATGATGTTCAAGCGTGTTATGGGTAAGGCATCCTTCTGTAATATTCAGGATCTGAAGGGTAACATTCAGGTGTATGTTGCAAGAGATCAGATCGGTGAAGAAGCTTATGCAGATTTCAAGAAATCCGATATCGGTGATATCTATGGTGTAAAGGGATGGGCCTTCCGTACAAAGACAGGAGAGCTTTCTATCCATGCAGAAGAAATGACACTTTTAAGCAAGTCATTACAGATCCTTCCGGAGAAGTTCCATGGCTTAACAGATACAGATGTCAGATATCGTCAGAGATATGTAGACCTTATCATGAATCAGGAGAGCAAGGCAGTATTTATCAAGCGTTCACAGATATTAAAGGAGATTCGTAACTTCCTTGCAGGTCGTGATTTCATGGAGGTTGAGACTCCTATGCTTGTTGCAAATGCAGGCGGTGCGGCAGCAAGACCATTTGAGACACATTACAATGCATTAAATGAGGATGTAAAGCTTCGTATCTCTCTGGAATTATATCTGAAGCGTCTGATTGTAGGTGGACTGGAAAGAGTTTACGAGATTGGACGAGTATTCCGTAACGAGGGTGTTGATACAAGACACAATCCGGAATTTACGCTGATGGAATTATATCAGGCATACACAGACTATGAGGGTATGATGGAACTGACAGAGTCCATGTTCCGTTATCTTGCTGAGAAAGTTTGTGGAGGCACAAAGATTTCCTATAATGGAATCGAGATTGATTTTGGTAAGCCATTTGAGCGCCTGACCATGAATGATGCAATCAAGAAATATACCGGAATCGACTTCGATCAGGTAGAAGATGATGCAGCAGCTAAGAAGCTGGCTGATGAACACAATATTGCATATGAAGAACGTCATAAGAAGGGTGATATCATTAACCTGTTCTTTGAGGAGTTTTGTGAAGAAAAGCTGATTCAGCCTACATTTATCATGGATCATCCAATCGAGATCTCACCACTGACCAAGAAGAAACCTTCTGATCCAAGTAAGGTTGAGCGTTTCGAGCTGTTCATTAACACATGGGAGATGTGTAATGCATATTCCGAGCTGAACGATCCGATCGATCAGCGTGAACGTTTTGCAGCACAGGATGCAAATGCAGCAGCCGGTGATGATGAAGCAGAACACACAGACGAGGATTTCTTAAATGCATTGGAGATTGGTATGCCTCCTACAGGTGGTATCGGTTATGGTATCGACCGTCTGGTTATGCTGTTAACTGATTCGCAGGCAATCCGTGATGTGCTCCTCTTCCCAACAATGAAGTCCTTAGATGGTGTAAATAAGAAAAATGATGTAAATAATACAGCTTCTGAAGCACCTGAAAAAAATGTAAAAACTGAGTCTGAAAAGATTGATTTTTCTAAGGTAAAGGTAGAGCCTTTATTTGAGGAATTTGTTGATTTTGATACATTCAGCAAGTCAGATTTCCGTGCAGTAAAGGTTAAAGAGTGTGTTGCAGTACCGAAGTCAAAGAAACTGTTACAGTTTACTCTTGATGACGGAACAGGCACAGACAGAACCATTTTAAGCGGTATTCATAGCTTTTATGAGCCGGAAGAACTGGTTGGAAAGACTCTTATTGCTATCACAAATCTTCCACCGAGAGCTATGATGGGCATTGACTCTTGCGGTATGCTCCTCAGTGCTATTCATGAAGAAGAAGGCGAAGAAAAGCTTCATCTTCTGATGGTTGATGACCACATTCCGGCAGGTGCAAAGCTCTATTAAGATGATGTAAAGATGTACCGTTTTACCAAATAGACGGGACGTACTTCATTTGATAAAAAACTGAAAAAACAGCGATTTACATCAAACTTACATCATTTGATGCAGAAATCGGTGCAAGCAAGAAAAAATCGCATAATTAGTGCAATGAGTGGGCAATTCCAATCGGAGTTGCCCATTTTTAAAACAAACAGAAATACAAATCGAAATTTGTAGGAATAGGTATTCAGGAAAATATACAGAAAATCACGCATTTGTGGGGATGATACGAATCGTGTCATACATGTGAAAGAGCGATTCTTGCGTCATTTTACGCTTTTTGATAAGGTGAAATCGTCGAAAAGACAAACCAATATAGAAAGGACGTATAATGATGAAAAAGAATGGAAAACAAGTTTTATTTTTAGGAGGTATATTTATTATAGCGTTTGCAATATGGACAGCTTTGATTCAGATGGTAGACGTGCAGCCACTGGGGCAGAATGCAACGAATATTGGATTTGCAACATTCAATTGCTGGTTTCATCGTTTAACAAATGTTAATATGACAATTTATACGATTACCGATTGGATGGGTCTGATTCCTTTAGTTGTATGCCTGATTTTTGCAGGTATTGGACTGGTTCAGTTAATAAAGAGAAGAAGTCTCTTCAAAGTGGATCCCGATATCATTATCCTGGGAGTTTATTATGTTATAGTGATACTGGCATACTTCATTTTTGAGATCATCCCAATCAATTACAGACCAATTTTAATCAATGGAATTATGGAGGCTTCTTATCCTTCTTCAACGACTCTACTGGTATTGTGCGTGATGCCGACTTTGGTTGAACAGATCCAGCGAAGAATGTCATGTTCTACATTGAAAAGAATCATAACGATTCTAGCAATCGCTTTTTCTGTATTCATGGTTATCGGCAGATTGATTTCCGGAGTACATTGGTTTACGGATATTGTGGGTGGTGTATTGTTAAGTGCCGGATTATTTACTGTTTATAAGGCAGTAGTTATGCTAACAATAAAAAAGTGAAATAAAAAAGGAGGTGAAGGAGGTGGAATTCCATGAAAAGCTTCAGGAATTAAGAAAGAGCCGAGGTTTGACACAAGAAGAACTAGCCGAGGCATTATTTGTTTCAAGAACTGCAATTTCAAAATGGGAATCCGGAAGAGGATATCCGAGCATAGATTCATTAAAGGAAATATCCAGATATTTCTCTGTGTCCATTGATGAGCTGTTATCCGGAGATCAGTTGGTTTTGATTGCTGAAAAAGAAAACAAGTCAAATCTCAATGGTCTATGTGACTTGTTATTTGGATTTACCGATTTGCTCTCTTTGATGCTTATTTTTCTTCCATTGTATTCCAAACCGGTTGATGGATATATCTATTCAGTAAGTCTTATTGAGTATGTAGATAATGAAATTTGGATTCGTATGACATACTGGGGTCTTTTTATCGCATTAACGATTATTGGAATTGTGAATATTTTAATGGTCAATTTCAAATTTGAAAAGGGAAAAAAGGTGATTACTTTTTTGTCTGTAGGGCTTAGTATTATTACTGTTTTGTATCTGGCGATTGCGAGAGAACCATATGCAGTAACAGTGGCTTTTCTGTTGTTACTTATAAAAGAAGGTCTACTTTATAAACGAGCTATGGACGGTCGATAAGGAGTTGAGCCATACAAATTCTAATTTTTGAAACTGAGAAATCGGAACTTGTAGGTGCGATTGATGAAAATTATTGAAGTTAAAGAAAATAAAAAACAATATCTTGATTTGCTCCTATTAGCAGATGAGCAGGAAGATATGGTTGACCGTTATCTTGATAACGGCAAGATGTATGTACTTGATGATAATGGGGTCAAGTGTGAGTGTGTCATAACCGATAAAGAAAATGACATACTTGAAATCAAGAACATTGCGACAGTTCCAGAATATCAAGGGAAAGGTTATGCAA
Source organism: Clostridium sp. AF17-21AC (assembly GCF_003461365.1). Classification (NCBI taxonomy): domain Bacteria; kingdom Bacillati; phylum Bacillota; class Clostridia; order Eubacteriales; family Clostridiaceae; genus Clostridium; species Clostridium sp. AF17-21AC. The sequence goes on along the minus strand of NZ_QTWY01000007.1, from coordinate 80,789 downwards.
GAGCCTTAATTGAGTTTATTGTTAATAATTACAGAGAGCAATATGCCATTCTACAAGTGGGAACAGGCGATAGCCCACTGACAATACCATTTTATGAAAAGTGTGGTTTTGTCCGTTCGCATATCATATCAAATTTCTTTATAGATAATTATGACCACCCAATCTATGAGAGTGGAATACAGTTGGTAGATATGGTGTATTTGCAAAGACCGTTATAATTTAAATTCAAGTTTATGGAGAGTCACCGTTATGATTAGAGAATTTCAAATGGATGATATAAATAAAGTTGCAGATATATGGTTGGATACAAATATAAAGGCACATAATTTTATCCCCGCCGAATACTGGAAAAGCAATTTCAAATCAGTAAAAGAAGCGTTGTTACTAGCAGAGGTTTATGTGTATGAGTATGATACAGAAATACAGGGTTTTATAGGGTTAAATGATGAATATGTTGAGGGCATTTTTGTTTCTGGTGAAATGCAATCGCAGGGTATAGGTAAAATTCTGCTGAATTATGCAAAGGATAAAAGGAATAAGTTGCACTTGAACGTATACCAAAAGAACGCACGGGCAATATCTTTTTATAAGAGAGAAGGATTTGAGATTCAGCATAGTGGCTTAGATGAGGCTACCGGAGAAAAAGATTATGTAATGACATGGCAACACAAATAGAAATTCAAGTTTGCCAACTTGCCCTTTGAGAGAGGAGAAATCCCTTTCTCAAAGGGCTTTTTCTATTTATACGGATATTCGCAAACTACAAGATAAAGCCAAAACTTCATATACTCTAAGCACAAGGAGGTTGAGGTTTGGCTATGAATAACAGTTTAGCAGAAGTACACCCAGAGCTTGTTTCGGAGTGGTCGGAAAAGAATTTAACGCTTACGCCTGATGACATTACTTTCGGTTCAAATAGAAAAGTATGGTGGAGAGGTGCTTGCGGTCATGTATGGCAGACAAGCGTTAAGGCTCGTTCTAATGGAGAGAAATGTCCGATATGTTCCGGTGCGAGAGTGATTGCAGGTATTAACGATTTGGCGACATTAGAGCCACTATTGGTAAAGCAGTGGTCGAAAAAGAATAAGATAAAACCGATAGAGGTTTCTATTGGTTCTCATAAGAAAGTGATATGGAGATGTAAAAAAGGTCACGAGTGGGAAGCTGTCGTTAAGAGCAGGACAATAAATAAAACGGGTTGCCCGTATTGCTCTCATAATAAAGTGTTGGCAGGATTTAATGACCTTGCAACGCTTCTGCCGGATATAGCTGCCGAGTGGTCGGACAGAAATTATCCGTTACTTCCAACTCAGGTTACGGTCTTTGCCAATCGTAAGGCGTGGTGGAAGTGTAAGGATTGCGGCAGAGAGTGGAACACCCTTATTTCTACCCGTTCCGGTGGGAGTAAATGCCCGTATTGCAGTGGGTACATATTCTCGAAAGGGTTTAACGATTTGCAGACAACACACCCTGAAATTGCTTCGGAGTGGTCGGAGAAGAACTTGCCTTTGAAACCTGATGAAGTAAATGCAAAGTCGAGGAAAAACGTCTGGTGGAAGTGCAGAAAATGCGGTAATGAGTGGAAATCCGTTGTCAATGCCCGTGTGAAAGGCACGGTATGCCCCGTTTGTGCAGAGAGAGAAGTCCTTGCCGGATATAATGATTTGGCGACAACGGACAGTCAGCTTCTCAGTGAATGGGATTATGAACAGAATAAATTGAAGCCGACAGAGGTATCACGAACTTCAGCAAAGAGAGCGTGGTGGAAATGCAGGCACGGTCATTCATGGAGTATGAAGATAAATGAAAGGACGATATTGAATAAAGGCTGCCGAATTTGTGAGCAAGAATATTTATCTCTATTTCCTGCTTTGGCTGTCAGCTATTATTCTAATAAGAAAGGCTTGAAAGCAGAACTTGGTTCTGACCGATTGCTTGGAGTTCCGCTTGAAACATACATACCTTCAGAAAAGTTGGCTATTGAGTCAGGAAGTGCTGACGAGAATATAGAAATAATGAAAGCATATATGTGTGAGCAACGAGGAATAAGACTGATTAAACTGCCGATGAAAGGCACTGAACTGGATTATGCCGACAGCTTAAAAAGAGCTTTTCAGAACGTACATATATTTATTTCTTCCGATACCGAGGAAGATGTAGAGATAATCAAAAATACATTTGAAAGATGGAGGGACAGCCAATGAGAGAGAAAACCTATCATCTATACTTAAATGAAGAAGAACGAAGCCGAGTGATACAATCGCTCATTGAACTGAAGAACAATTTAGCAGCCCAGGGACGATACACAGACGCAGTAGATGATGTCCTCTGCAAAGTGCTTGGAGCAAAGAAAAAGAAATTGAAAATTGAATACATTTAGAACGTTGATTTGCCGTCTGTTTCCTAACCGGAGCAGGCGGCTTTTTTATTTCAAAAATTTTTTTGAAATATTTTTGGAAAAGCGGAGATTTTGGGTGTGCATTTCATACCCCTTTGTCCAAATGAGTGAAGGGGTTCATTCCGGATAGCAAAAACGGAAGCCTTTTCGCTTGAAAATTGAATAAGTCATTCACTAAGACTTTATTTCTGATGATAGCCACTTTAGCAGGTACGCCGTGATTTCTGTATTTCAGAATAGCGAGAACTCCGGTTATGAGTATCAGGTTGCTCCTGATATGGCGATGACAGTCAGAATGATAATGATACTTCTCTACGGAGCTGGCGGAGTACCCGGCAGAGGTTAGAATCCTATGATACAGATAAGCAGTCTGTTCCTTAGTGACTTCCCATAAGCATTTTGCTTGGCAAGGGGTGTTGAGAACAAGTATTGCTATGACCGATTAGGAAATGAGTCGGTCAGGTACATAGCCATAATGCGGTGGCTATGAATTTTCAGAAAGGAGGGCAAAAAGAAGTGTCAAACTGCAAAACGATTTCCGTATGTAATCAGAAAGGCGGAGTCGGAAAGACCACCACAACAGTTAATCTTGGAGTCGGGCTTGCAATGCAGGGCAAGAAAGTATTGCTCATAGACGCAGACCCGCAGGGCGATTTAACGACTTGTCTTGGTTGGCAGGATACAGACGGCTTGGGTATCACGCTTGCAACGAAACTCACAGATGTAATCAATGAAACGATGACAGACCCTATGGTTGGTATCCTGCACCACGAAGAAGGTGTTGACCTTGTTCCGGCAAACCTTGAGCTTTCAGCAATGGAATTTAACCTTGTAAACGCAATGAGCAGAGAAACTACACTCAAGAATTATCTGAGTCAAGTGAAGAACAGATATGATTATGTAATTATAGACTGTATGCCTTCACTTGGTATGGTTACTCTCAATGCTTTATCGGCGGCAGACAGTGTTATCATTCCGGTTCAGGCTCAGTATTTGCCTGCAAAGGGGATGACACAGCTTGTGCAGACCATTTCTAAAGTAAAGAAGTATATCAATCCAGATATTAAGATAGATGGTATGCTACTTACTTTGGTGGATAGCCGAACAAACCTTGCAAAGAGTACGGTGGAAGCACTCAGGGCAAACTTCGGTAATCAGATAAGAATGTATCGAACACAAATCCCGATTGCCGTGAAAGCTGCTGAAACTTCTTCCAAAGGCAAAAGTATTTATGCTTATGAGCCAAACAGCACAGTGTCTAAGGCATACGCTGAATTTACAAAGGAGGTGTTAGCCGATGGCAGGAAGAAAGAGCGACTTCACTCTCACGAAGCTCGATGATTTATTTACCACGCAGGCACAGAGAGATGAAGAACAGCTTTCAAAAATCCGAGATATTCCATTGGAGCTGATTGATGATTTTCCCGACCACCCGTTTAAGGTCAGGGACGATGAAGATATGATGCAGCTTGTGGAGAGTGTCAAGGAAAGAGGAGTGATTACTCCGGCAACGGTAAGGCAGAAAGTGGACGGCAGATACGAACTTGTTTCAGGACACAGACGAAAGCGAGCGTGTGAACTGGCAGGATTTGAAACCTTGAGAAGTGAGATTGTAGACCTGAACAGAGATGAAGCGACCATTTTAATGGTTGAAAGTAATTTCCAGAGGTCAGAGATATTGCCGAGTGAAAAAGCATTTGCCTATAAAATGCGTTTGGAAGCAATGAAAAGGCAGGGGTTTCGTTCTGATTTGACTTCTGACCCAGTGGGGCAGAAGTTCTCTGTTGAGAAAATCGCTGATAATTCAAATGACAGCAAGACGCAAATACAGCGTTATATTCGTCTGACAAATCTTGTCCCCGAACTGCTTGAATTTGTTGACGAGGGGCGTATTAAAATGCGTCCTGCCGTAGAACTTTCCTATCTTGATGAAGATTGCCAGCGTGATGTGGTTGATGAAATCGACCTGAATGACGCTACCCCGTCACACGACCAGACAATCCGTATGCGAAAGTTATTCAACGAGGGCAACCTTACAACAGAAGCAATCCACGCTGTTATGTCTGAGGAAAAGCCGAACCAAAAGGAAAAAATCGTGTTGAGGGGCGACAGAGTAAGACAGCTTATCCCGAAAAATATTCCCGTCAGTCAGACGGAGGATTTTGTCTGCAAGGCATTGGAGCATTACAACAAGTTCTTGCGTAATCGTGCAGAGCGTGACAGCAGATAGCCTGTTTTACAGTTCCCCTTTCTCACACTCTAACCCCTTAGTTATACTTTTACCTACCGAAAATGATATATACTATCTCACTTGAATATAACTATCTCAAAGTATATGTCTATCTCTAAGGGGCAATCGCACAGTATGAACGGACAGGAGGTGTATGGTAAAATGAAAAATTAACGAAAAATTCGCATTTGTTTTTCGGCAGGTAAATCTTGTCGTAAGAGAAAATCCACAAAGGCACATCGTAGAGATACGGTGTGTTTTTCAATTTTTACAGGAGGAAACGCAATGATAAAGTCAAAATTCAAAAGAGTCACGTCGCTTTTCTTGGCGACCCTTATGTGTGTGACCACTTTTGCAGGCATTGGCTCGACAACAGCATATGCTGCTTCGGGAGAAAAAGCCGATGTTTATATGGTCGATTTCCCTCGTGATGGCGATGCTAATTACGATGGGGTATGGGGACACAGTAATTTGACCTTGAAAAATGGTTGGCATACCGGACGTTCTAATTTTACCAATCTTAAGGCTATTGGCTCATACTCAGGCAATGTTGCTTATTGTATTGAGCCGGGAATTTCGCTCAAGGTCGGTCAGACAATGAATAAGTATGACGAAAATTATTTTAATAACCTTGCATCCAACGGGGTTATTTCCGGAGATGAAATCCGTCTTTTCGTTGGTCGTATTTTACAGTATGGCTACCGTGGGACAATCTCGACATCTTGGAGGTCACAGAATGAAGCAGCAGCAAACAGCATTGCACAGGCTTATACATTGAAAGTAAAAGTGGCTGTTATTTCAATGTAAATACAACGAAGACTCCGGCGAGTATGAGGCAGGTTCCAATGCTCGGTTTTGTGAAAGAAGCATTTGAACATGAGAAACAGAAGCAGGAAGATTTAGGACTTCATTGCGAGGTCACGATTGACGGATATACAGATTTTATTTTCATCAATCGTTTTGGTCAGGTACAGCACCAAGCCACACTCAACAAAGCAATCCGAAGAATTATCCGTGATTGCAATGATGAGCAGTTTTTGCACAGTGATGAACCTGATGTGTTACTTCCTCATTTTAGCTGTCACTCGCTTAGACATACATTTACAACAAGAATGTGTGAAGCTGGAGTAAATATAAAGGTCATTCAAGATGCACTTGGACATTCAGATATTTCAACTACACTGAACATCTATGCTGATGTTACAAAAGAAATGAAAGCGGCAGAGTTCAAAGGATTGGATAGCTATTTCAAAGTATAATATTGGACTTCACATACAGAAAGAGAACATACAGAGTGTTGTGTGTTCTTTTTTCTTGTTCTGAAGCAGGAAAAGATAAGGCAACGTTACTTTGATGTGGATTGACATTGTAAATAAGAGAAGTTATAATTTCTTGTATATGAATATGCTCTTGCATATACTACTATCGCCCTACATCATTTACATCATATTTTACATCATTTGCCCGCAAAGTGACTCAAAGTAGAGCAAAAATATGAAGTAGGGGGGATAATTGGAATATGGAGAATTTAATAGTATTAACACCAGCTTGGTCGAGTATGAAAGAACCACAAAAAGGGTCCCAACAATGAAGTCGTTGAATAGCGAGAACTAGGATTTATGCGGGTTTGCAGAGATATTACAGGAGATGGTACGACACTTAGTACGACAAAATTCAAAAACAAAATACAATAATATTCCGCTTAGTGCATAGAAATTAAATATTTGCAAAATTTTAAGGACACTTTCCATTAAGAAATTTTTGGAAGGTGTCCTTTTTGTGTCATGAGATAAAACTAAGAGGAGTGATCAGATGTTAAAGATTAGACTTCAGGGAACAAAGAATGATATACGCTGGTTTGTCCGTCTGCTTCAGAGAGATAAAAGATTTGAATTGAATAATGTCTCGACTTTTTTTGACAATGTGGGGACAGATAAATACAAGCGTGTATATGCAGAAGTGTCGAGAAAGAAAACGGATTCTGATAAGAAATCCATCAATGCAAAACAGTTGAATGAACAATGCCACTATGTAGGAAGTGGCATGGTGATTCGATAGAAATGGAGGTACAACGGTATGTGTAAGGTGATAGCAATCGTGAATCAAAAAGGTGGCGTGGCAAAGACTACGACAACAGTAAACTTAGGTATAGGTTTGGTAAGAGAAGGTAAGAAAGTACTGCTTATAGATGCGGATAGTCAGGGATCCCTTTCATCAAGCCTCGGCGTGGCAGAGCCGGATGAGCTTGACGTGACACTCTCGACAATCATGGGTAAAGTGATCAATGATGAAGATTATGGAAAGCGGGAAGGGGTTATTGTACATGAGGAGGGAGTATCTTTTCTTCCATGCAATATCGAACTTTCCGGACTGGAAGTCACATTGGTAAATACCATGCGGAGAGAGTACATATTGAAAGAGTACATAACAAGTGTAAGAAATCTTTATGATTATATATTGATTGACTGCAATTCCAGTCTTGGCATGGTGACAATGAATGCCCTTACTGCGGCTGATTCAGTCATCATACCGATAGAAGCAGCGTACCTTTCCGTAAAGGGTTTACAGCAGCTTATTACCACTCTTGGCAGGACTAAGAAATATTTGAACCCTAACCTTGGAATAGAGGGAATCGTTTTTACAAAGATGGTTGGACGTACCAATTACGCAAAGGAAATCAAGTCCATGGTGGAAGAAATTTATGGCAAAAATGTCCGTGTGTTTGGTGCGGTTATCCCACATTCTGTGAGAGCGGCAGAGACTTCCGCAGAGGGTGTGAGTATATTCAAGCATGACCCAAGAGGAAAAGTTGCGGCGGCGTATAAGAAGCTCGCAAAGGAGGTGCTTGCAGATGAATAAATCCAATAGTGCTTCCAAGATAAAGATGAAATCATTTGACGATCTGTTTGGTACAAACGAAAATCTGGAACAGGCAAATGCAAATGGTGGTGAAATTCGAGAAATACCTTTAGCAAGTCTGCATACATTCAGAAATCATCCGTTTCAGATTCATGAAGATAAGCTGGAGGAAATAGTAGAGAGTGTCAGACAGTATGGCGTGCTTGTTCCAGGGATTGCGAGAATGCGACCGCAGGGTGGTTATGAAATCATTGCCGGACACACAAGAAAAGCTGCCTGTGAACTTGCCGGTCTTGATACCATGCCGATGTTCATTCGCAATCTGAATGATGAAGAAGCTACCATTGTCATGGTGGACAGTAACATTCAGAGAGAAGATATCTTTCCAAGCGAAAAGGCAAGGGCGTATAGTATGCGTTACTATGCCATGAAACATCAGGGCATTAAGGGAGATAAGGGTAGTAGCCTTGATATCATGAGTGAGGAAACCGGCGAGAACGCAAAGAAGATTCAGCGATATATCAGACTTGCAAAGCTCTCTGATGAACTGCTTGACTTTGTTGACAGGAAAAAGATTGGTTTTATTCAGGGTGTTGATCTTTCGTATCTGAACGAGGAGCAGCAGCAGTGGGTACTCGATATAATACTCGACAGGAATATATTCCCTAATATAGAGCAGTCGGCAAGACTAAAGGCATCCTGCCGGGAAAATATGCTTACACAGGAAGAAGTGAGGAACATCATGCTTCCGGAACAGGTGTTAGCAAAGCCGAGAAAGGTAACGTTCAAGGCAGACAGATTGGATGACTACTTTGATGAAGGATATACGGAAGAAAAGATTACAGAGGTTATAATAAACCTCTTAGATGAATGGAAGAAAAGAGGTGAGAGGGCATGACTAATATTGTAAATACCGGTAATGCGTCGGTGGATGCGCTGGCAGAGATGAGCATTAGTGGCAATGTTACACCGGTAAATTGGTATAAAACAATTTTGCGTGAAAATGGCAAGCCATACCTTCTCGCTATCTGTGTGTTGTCGGAAATCGTGTATTGGTATCGTCCTGTGGAAGTACGGGACGAGCATAGCGGCATGACAATTGGTTACAGAAAAAAGTTTCGAGAGGATTTGCTACAGAAAACCTACAATGATTTTGCCGAGCAGTTTGGAGAATCACGGAGAAGTGTGAAGGCAGCGTTTGACAGACTAGAGGAAATCGGTGTGATCCGTCGTGAATTCCGTAACATAGAAACAAATAGCGGAATGGTTTTAAATAATGTCATGTATATTGATCTATGCGTTGATAGACTTTACACATGTACATATCTGAACATACCAGGAGATGACGAAGATGTAGAAAACACAGGGGAAGAAATACAAAAACAGGCTGAAAACCAAGCAAATAAGTCTGTTACAAAATTTTGTACCTCCTCATACAAAACTTTGTATGACCCTCCTACAAAATTTTGTACCACCCTCTACAAAATTTCGTATGACCCTCCTGCAAAATTTTGTAACACCCTACCACAAAACGATGTACCACCTCATACAAAGTTTTGTAAGACAAATACAGAGAATACTACAGAGAATACGGAGGAGATTACCTATCCTATCATTCCATCAGGCACAGGCGTGAAAACTGATACGATGGATAGGATGGATGAAGTGCGCTCATTTATCAAAGATAATATTGATTATGACGGATTGCTTCAATGCCATCCTACAGAGAAGATGGACATAAACGAATTGGTGGAGCTGATGGTTGAGACCATAGCGGTTAAACAGCCAGTAATCCGTATCAATAAATATGATTTCCCATATGATGTTGTTCGGAGCAGATTGGAGAAGATAGATTTTCATACGATGGAGTATGTGCTGGAATGCCTGCGGAATAATACTACAAAGGTACGCAACATACGAAGCTATATGCTCACGACACTGTATAATGCTCCTGTAACATGTAGTAATTACTATAAAGCAGAAGTAAACCATGACTTCTATGGTAAGTAACGATTCATAGCTGCTGGAAACAGCAGTTGACTATATATTTTTCACCTTCCCTTCCTTTTGAGGGGCAGGAGGGCACACCTGCCTCTCGTTTTAAGGGGATTGCTGCAAGTATGATTCTTTGATATAATCAATGCTACAGTTTTACAAATCGGAATTTGGAGGGGAATAACATGAATAGATTTGGTGTAAAGCTAATTCTTTCAATCGTTTCTTTTTTGGCAGTCAATATCTGGCTTATAGGTAAGGGTGTAGCAAAGGGCGCTGCTGACTTTTTCATATCTGCAACGGTTGAGGAAACAATACTATTTATCATTTTACAGCTATTAGTTGTACTGATATATTTTATATATCCTCTTACGGTAAAAAAATATAAAATCATTTACTGGTCTGTATCTGAAGCCTTAGTCATTATTACAGTTCTCTTTTGGGGAATATTTATTGTCGGTCCGATTTGGTTAAAATAAGCAAATTTGAATTTCTCTCGCTGTCTGGTTTGATATAAAAATTTGATTATTTGAAAAAATCAAAAAATAACGTAGCGTGATATATTGCTTGTCACGCTACGTTATGTACTAATATGGACCTTGAAAGGAGGCAGGATATGTCATTATACACAACAGGAGAGCTTGCAAAGAAGTGCAACGTTTCAGTAAGAACGATTCAATACTATGATGAAAGAGGTATTTTGGTGCCAACAGATTTGACGGAAGGGGGACGAAGACTGTTCTCCGAAGAGGATGTTGCCACATTGGAAACGATTTGCTTTTTAAGAGATTTGGATATCTCTATAAAAGATATTGCTGAAATATTGGAATCCGAAGAGTCAAAAAAGGTAATCGAACTTTTGCTTGATGAGCAAGAAAAAAATATTCAGGCGGATGTCAAGAAAAAAACGAAACAATTAGAAAATATTAAAGGCATAAGAAGTTCTTTGGCTTCTTTCAAGGATGGGTCGCAAAAAACAATTCATGACATATCATCGATTATGGAGGAAAAAGAAAAGCGAAAGAAAATGTACAAAAAAATGCTGATCATAGCAATTCCGTTAGAAATTGTCGAAATTGTTACTTTTGTGATTGGTATATTAAAAGGAATCTGGTTGCCATTTTTTGTGGCCATGGCAGTGATTCCTATTTGTGTAGCAATTATGTTTGGCTATTGGTACAAGCGGGTAGAGTATCTCTGTCCGGAATGCCATACCAGATTTCAGCCAAAGAAATTAGAAGCATTCTTTGGAAATCATACGCCAAAGACACGAAAGCTAACTTGCCCTACCTGCAGGAGGAGAATCTGGAGTTTGGAAGTATATAGAAAAGAGGTGGATGCATAATGGAAACAATTAATTTGAGTAAGAAACAATTTGTGATATACATGGCAGTCGCATTTGGACTAGCTTGGATTTTAGAAATGATAGCAAGTGTTTTTAGTAATAATGGAAATCAGATAGTGTTTACTGTTATAGTGATGATTACCATGTTTATGCCGTTCCTTGGTGTACTGGTAGCCAGAATCCCGCTAAAAGGTATGGGATGGGTACCACATTTAAAAGGGAAACTTCGTTATGTATTCTTTGCCCTTTGGATGCCGGCGTTATTAAGTATCCTTGGAGGGGTCTTGTTTTTTGTGATTTTCCCGGATACATTTGACTCTGAATTTATGACGTTAAGAGGTCTTTTAGAGGAAGCGGGAGCGTTGGAACAGTTCGAGGCACAGGGTATCACGATACCAATGTATCTGCTGATTACGTCTGTTCAAGCTGTGACAATTGCACCATTTCTGAATATGTTTGTCGCATTAGGCGAAGAGGTTGGTTGGAGAGGTGCGCTGTATCCATATTTGAAGAAGAAGCTGGGTGTTACTAAGGGTCGAATTGTAGGTGGTACTATTTGGGGGGCTTGGCATTGGCCGATTATGATTTTGGCTGGATATGAGTATGGTAAAGAATATATTGGCGCACCGGTACTTGGTCCGATTGTGTTCTGTGTCGCTACTATTATGATGGGGATATTATTTGATTATGTATATGAAAAGACAGAGACCATCTGGTTGCCATCTCTTATGCATGGTGCTACCAATGCATTTACTATTTTTGCATATCTGGTAAAACCTGATTATTCCAATATGGCAATACTGGGACCGGCATATATCGGTATTATCAGTATGATTCCGATGATTGTTATGGCGGTCATTATTTGTGTAAAGAAGAAGAGGGATTGAGTATTAAATGGATATTCAATCGCACTAACAAATTTCAGTTTGTAGAATCAAGAAAATCGGAATTTATCAAGCTGTTAATTTTGAAAATTTCTTTGAAAATCTATTGACTCCTACGCAACGTAATAGTTTACGATATGTTTATCGAGAGGAGGAAATGACAATGATGACAGTGAATGAGGTAAGTAAATTAACAGGAATGAGTATACGCACTCTGCAGTATTATGATACCATTGGTCTCTTAAAACCTATTGAATATACAGAGTCAGGTTATAGGCTGTATGACGATACATCCTTGGAAAGGCTGCAACAAATTTTACTGTTTAAAGAATTGGAATTTCCGCTTAAGGAGATTAAAAAGATAATTGATGCCCCTAACTTTGACAGGAATAAAGCATTAGAGCAGCAGATTGAATTGCTTACTATGAAAAAAGAGCATCTTGAAAATCTTATTAGTTTCGCTCGAGGAATAAAAGGAATAGGAGTGAAATATATGGATTTTAAAGTATTTGATACAACAAAGATTGATGAGTATTCTAAACGAGCAAAAGAACAATGGGGACAAACCTCTGAGTATAAGGAGTTTGAAGAGAAAACAAAGAACTGGACGAAAGATGATGAAGCTACTGTTGCAAATGAGTTTATGCAATTATTTGTTGAATTCGGACAAATGAAAGAAATGGACCCAGAAGATGAACAGGTGCAGTTGCAGGTAAGGAAACTTCAGGATTACATTACAGATCATTTTTATACATGTTCTGATAAGATTTTATGCGGTCTTGGAAGAATGTATGCCGGTGGAGGAGAACTTACGGAAAATATTGATGATGTTGGAGGAGTTGGCACAGCAGAGTTTGCAAGTAAAGCTATTGATATATTTTATATGAGCGGAAGGTAAATTCCAGTAATACGCTCTGTTGATACGCTGATTTTTCTACGATATACTCCTTCAAAAAGGAGTGTGCTCTTATGGGTAGAGAAATTTATGACATCATCAATGACATGGCGGAAGTATTAAATGCATCGCAGATGGCAAAGGAGACAAAGAGAGGAAAGCATATTTTGATGCTAAGACCAAAATTCATTTGTTGAATTATATTGAATCAAGGACAGATAATAATATAGCGTTATTTGTGTCGTTAAACAAACCATACAGTAGACTTACTGAAAGCGGTGTGGAGTTACGATTACGAGAAATGGGGAAGAAGTTAGGTGTAGAAAAGGTACACCCACATAAGTTCAGAAGGACTATGGCCACCAGAGCAATTGAGAAAGGTATGCCGATTGAACAGGTACAGAAAATTCTGGGACATGAGCAAATAGATACAACGCTCAGATATGCAATGGTTAATCAAAACAATGTGAAGCTATCGCATCGAAAATATATTTCATAGATTGATTTGTAACGCAAAAGACGTTACAATAAAAGAAAGATGGAGGTGTATTCTATGGGAAAAACAGCAACATTAAATATAAGAGTAAATCCAGATGTAAAAGAAAATGCAGAAAGTGTATTGGCACAATTAGGGATACCAATGGCTACTGCTATAGATATGTATTTAAAACAAATATCATTAGTAGGAGGAATTCCTTTTTCTGTTGTATTACCAAAAGCGGCTAATTCAGTGAATGCAGATATGATGTCTGTTACACAGATTCATCAAAAGTTAGAAAAAGGATATGCCGATATAGAGAAAGGAAATGTTGAGGATGCAACTAGTGCGTTTGTGGCATTTAGAGAGAGGCATTAATGAAGCACTATAAGGTAGAGATTACAAAAGAAGCTTTGCAGGATATGGAAGATATATACAATTATATTGCTATAGATTTGCTTGCTCCGGATAATGCAATGGGACAATATAATCGCATTGCTGATGAAATACTTACATTAGACACTTTCCCGGAACGATTTAGGATTATGGATTCTGAGCCGGAAAAGAGAATGGAGTTGCGTAGAATGCTCGTCGATAATTATTCAGTATTTTACACAATCCGTGACGAAAGGGTAATTGTAACGGATGTGTTATACACGGCATCTGATATAGAAGCACGTTTGAGAGGCGAGCTATAAAAGCACGCGTTTATTTGAATTTGTCGACTTGTTAATTTCCAATTTTTAGTGATAGGGAGATACACAATGAATGGTTTGATTATAAAGGTACTCAGCATAAGTATTGCGGTAGTAACCGTAGTATACTTGATTATTTATAAAGGAAATACCATGATTACAAAGATATTTAGCGTGTGTATTATAGCAGCAATGGTAATATACTGGATTGTTTATGAAAGAAATACAAGAAAGCGAAAAAAACAGGAATTACAGCGTGATGACTATTTATTTGCGAAAGAAAACGATTTGCCGTTACAGATAAATTGGAATGAGATAAATGACTTTTTGTCAGATTCCGGATATGGTGTAAATATGCCAATGGAGAATTGGTTTATGATGGATTGGGCGATACAGCCCTGTGTGGAGAATGGTATAAAAGAAGGAAAGTTTTCTATGAAAGGATTTCGAGTGTTACAAGCTTTAAGTAACGATATGAAACACATTTTTTATGATGTGAGGTTTAATTATGACCGTGGTCCGGATATAGAAGATAAAAATAGGAAGTACGAAGCCGTAAAAAAGGTGTTGGATACAAAATACGCCGGTTTGTCAGAAGAAGTACGGAAAAATATATATGACCAATTTGTTAAGATATATGAAAGAAAAATCTAATTACAATACAAAGGAGGAAGCCGTTGGTTTTTTAATGAATGAAACTAATCTTACATATGAAGAATGTTCTAAAGCCAACGATTTCCATATTAGACTAAATAAGAAAAATTAATATACAATTCCAGTTTATAGAGTTAAAAAATATAAGTTAAGGAGGCATGTATTATGAAAAAAGTAATCTATCTGCTTGTATTATGTATGGTGCTGGGAATGGCTGGATGTGGAACGAATCAAGAAAATAAAGAACCTGTGTCTGGAAATGTGTCCGTAGAAACAGAAAATAAAGAAAATGATGATGTAGTACAAAATGAGCAAATAGCAGATACTGGCTCATATCCTCCATGTGTTATGGTTGATGGTGTTATATATAAAGACACAGGATATGTAGCGTCAATGCCTGGTTGTGGAACAATGGATGGAGAAATTGTGTCAACAGTGGCAGGGACAGAGTTACCATCTGAAAATAATCAATCAAATTTCGGAAGCGGATATCATTATCAAAGGAGTTCTGAAGGTCAGCTCATAGTAGTCATTGATGACGAACGAATCATATTTAGAGATATTGAAAAAGATGATACGTCTATTCCAATAGAGGTTATCAATTTTAATGCAAAAGTAAAAAAAATTACCGATGATGGAGAACTTCTTGTAACGCATGTGAGTACAGCTGAAGGCTTTTGTCAGATGAATGATGGAGAGTATTATGTATCGGCAGAAAATTTAGCGGAAGATGTTCAGGTGGGAGATATCGTTACAATATGGTTTAATGGAATGATTCAAGAAACATACCCTGCTCAATTGGGGGTAGTTTATAGAATCATTAAAACACAATAATTAGTCAAATTCCAGTTTGTAGGGAACAACAGATAAGACAATTTTATAATAAAACAGCGTCAGAGCATTTATGTGTAAAAAGCATGAATGCTCTTTTTTGTGCATTTATGGATAAAGAACAGGAAAGCAGCTTTTGGACAAGTTGTCCAGAAGTTCAAATAAAAATGAAGGAGGACACCTGATGTATAGCAAAAATGGTATTCCGTGGGTAAGACCACCCACACATGACAGAAAGCACAAAAAAGCAAGGGGAGAGGAATTGGGATAAGCATGAATGTATTTGCAGTAGTGAAAGAAAATGTCACTGCAAGGCAGGTGGCTATGCAGTATGGCATCAAAATCAACCGGAGTGGGCTGGCTTGTTGTCCGTTTCATAAAGACAAGACTCCCAGCATGAAGATTGATAAGAGATACTATTGTTTCGGCTGTGGAGATACCGGAGATGCGATAGATTTTGTGGCAAAATATTTCGGGCTTGCACCAAAGGAAGCTGCAATGAAGATTGCATCTGACTTTGGACTGAATTATGACGCAACCAACCGGGCACCACCGAAAAAGATGGCACCAAAGAAAACACCGGAGCAGATACTGGATGAAGAGCAGAAGCAGTGTTTTTGTGTTCTGTCAGACTATTATCATCTGTTAAGGAAATGGAAAACAGAATATGCACTGAAGAGCATGGATGAGGAATGGCATCCCTGCTTTGTAGAAGCTCTGCAGAATATCAGTAAAGTGGAATATCAGCTTGATACTCTCCTTGAAAAGGATATCCCTGACAGAGCTTCTGTTGTTTCTGACATTGGAAAGGGGGTGAAGTCGATTGCAGGAAGAATTGAAGAGTATCGGAGAAGTCAGGGCGATGCTGGAGAGCACAGAAAAGGGAGAAGTCAGGAAAACAGTCGGTAACTATCGTCTGATTTTGATGAATGACCCTAATCTGCAGGGTGCATTCCGTCTGAACATGTTTACGGATAAAATCGACATTACAAGGGATTTGGGATGGTATCGTGAAAGCGACAGCCTGACGGATGTTGATTTGAAATTCCTTGTTGTCTACCTTGAAAAGCATTATGGATTATCCAACGAAAAGCGGATTGAGGATGTGATAAAGGTCGTGGCAAATGAAAACAGATACCATCCGGTTCTTGACCGCATCAATTCCATAACATGGGATGGCAGGGAGAGGATACGCTATGCACTGCATCATTTCTTAGGGGCAGAGGTCAGTGAGTACACCTATGAGGTAATGAAGCTTTTTATGATAGGGACGATAGCAAGAATTTCATGCCCGGGCATCAAGTTTGAAGTAATGCTCTGCCTGGTAGGTGGTCAGGGAGCCGGTAAATCCACTTTTCTGCGTTTCCTTGCCATGGAAGATGACTGGTTTACGGATGACTTGAAGAAAATGGATGATGATAATGTATACCGAAAAATACAGGGGCATCTGATTATAGAGTTCCCTGAAATGGTGGCAATTCTCAATGCCAAGAATGTGGAAGATACCAAGTCCTTTATGAGCAGACAGAAAGACACTTACAAGACCCCATACGACAGGCATCCCAAAGACCACAAGAGGCAGTGCGTGTTTGCCGGTTCATCAAATTCGCTGGATTTCCTGCCTATGGACAGGTCGGGAAACCGAAGATTTCTGCCTATTCTTTGCAATATGGAAGAGGCGGAAACTCATATACTCGATGATGAAAAGACATCAAGGGAATATATCGACCAGATGTGGGCAGAGGCTATGGAAATCTACAGGAGTGGCAAATGCCAGCTGAGGCTTCCGAAAGAGATGGAAAAAGAGCTTTGTGAGTATCAGAAGCAGTTTATGCAGGAAGATACCAAGAAAGAGCTGATTCTTGACTATTTGGAGCATTACGAGGGAAGCATGGTATGTTCAAGGCAGTTATATTCTGAGGCATTGGGAAATGACGGAAATCCGGCACAATGGGAAATTCGTGAGATTAATGACATTATGAATAACTGCAGTGATTGGATTGCCTTTAGTAATCCAAGACATTTTCCTGAACCATACCGCAGGCAGAAAGGATGGGAGAAGCCTGACAACAGAGGTCAGGATTTTCAACCGATAACCAAGGAGCAGATGGAGCAGTTATCATTGCCACCGGAGTGGATGGAGAGATAAATGCCTGATAGGTTGTCGGCTGGTTGTCTATCCCGTTGCCAACCCCGTTGTCGGTTCTATGTTCTATAAAACCTTATATTTACTATGTTTTTAAGGGATATATATAGTTCTGACAACGAAAGCAACGGAATATTTGAGAAAAAGTAAATTTAGGAAAAGTAACTATAAATAAAAGGAATTGAGAGTTTTTAGAGGTCGGTTGTCAGCTTCCGGTTGTCAGCTGAAAGAGGCTCTTCCTTACCAGGCAGACATAAAGGAGAACACAAATGGAGAATAGAAAATCACACACACCGGTAGCACTCAGAAAGCAGATAGGTGGCACAATGTATGTTGTGAGAGTGCATTTCAATGAGGATGCCGAAGAAAGCATGAAGGACAAGATAAAGAGGCTGATTGAGAATGATGTTAGGGCAAATCAGCATACGGCATAGGTAGAAAAGCATATGGAAAACTTGCATATATTGTGGTATAATTAGTATGTTCAATAAGAGCGAAAAATAAGAATATTCTTAACAGATGAATTTATGGAAGGGGGAATTTATCATGAGGAAGAATGTAAAAATCATTGTTGGTGTCGTTGTGCTTATTCTTGTACTCGTTGTTGGTTCTTTTGTAGGACTCATAATTAACCGTACCAACGACCATAAATTTGGGAGATATGTATCAACGGAAGGTCCTTGGGGAATGACTGCCACCTGGGTATCGGAGGACAGTGCCAGTTATCTTGTCTGCAAGAAGGAAAACGATGAACCGTTTGCCAATGTTACAGCCTATTTTCAGGGTGTGGACGGTTGGCAGGCCTATGAGTTGAATAGCATCGATAGAATTGTTTATCTGGACATTGTAAAAGATGGCGTTGTTGTTGACGGCACCAGCGGCTATATGAAATTTGATGGAACTACATTTACTATTACAGATCTGGACAAAGATACCTTTGGTGCAGATGAATTTCATTATGTCATTACCGATAAGGAGTTCAGTCCCGAATAAAGTGTCAAACCTATTCCAGTTTGGGCATGAGGTTGCCGAAAATCAAAAGTGAATAAAAATGACTTTATAGCCATTGTGGAGAAATCTACAGTGGCTTTTTTCATGCAATGAAATGTATGGGTACTAAAAAGTCTTTGACATTTTGTTTCAGGTAAGACAGCCAAGAGTATTCTGGTTTCCTGTGGTGCGAGACTTGCACCATTTGACATCAAGGAAGTCAGGGAGATAACAGCATATGATGAACTCGACTTAGGGGACATCGGTAGAAGAAAGACAGCATTGTTTGTCATTATTTCGGATACAGATGATTCCCTTAATTTTTTGGTATCAATCATGTACACACAGCTTTTCAATCTGCTCTGTACGATTGCAGACGATGAATACCATGGAAAGCTCCCGGTACATGTTAGGTGTATCTTAGACGAGTTCACAAACATCGGACAGATTCCGAAGTTTGACAAGCTGATTGCAACCATACGAAGCAGAGAGATATCGGCTTCCATTATCCTACAGTCTAAGGCACAGTTAAAGTCAATTTATAAGGATAACGCAGAGACGATCGAGGGTAACTGCGATACATTTCTGTTTTTAGGTGGCAAGGAAAAGTCAACATTAAAAGATCTGTCGGAAGTGCTGGGTAAGGAAACTATTGACACATACAACACATCTGATACCAGAGGAACATCTCAGTCCTATGGTCTGAACTATCAGAAACTTGGACGAGAGCTTATGAGCCAAGACCGCCTGGCTCTTATGGATGGCGGCAAATGTATATTGCAGGTGCGTGGAGTAAGACCGTTCTTTTCAGATAAGGTTGATATAACCGCACACGAGATGTACAAAGAGCTTTCGGATTTTGACAAGAAAAATCAATTTGATATTGAGAAATATGTTTCCGAATATGGCAGACCGAAGTTTTCCAAGAAGGATAAGTTCATAGAACTTGACCTTACCGGAGTGAAGTATCCGGATGATCTGGTGAACTTTGCCATAGAGGAAGCCGGGATGATGAAGAAAGCAGAGCAAAACGAAGCAGCGGCTTTACAGTAAAAAGAATAAATGAGGGGAGAATCCTTCATGTGTGTATTTGCCGCTGCTCCTGATCTATCACCACAATAGACCGCTCTTATTATATCACGGAGGGTCGAAAAATAAGAGATTAAAAGGAGATTATTTATTATGAATTTACTTATGAATTATGCCATGACTGCCATGTCAGGCTCTAACTTACTTTCAAGTGTTGCGTCATTTTTTGCTTCACACAAGCTGCTTGCAAACCTGCTTATCCTGCTTGACTATACATCGTTCCTTACAAGCGGTGTATCAGCACTCAAGGTCGTTATCATTGCAGTAGGCGGTGGTCTTGCAGTTCTTGGCGTTGTAAATCTGCTTGAAGGTTATGGTAATGATAACCCGGGTGCAAATGCTCATGTGCGGTAAAGTAACACTAAACATAACAGATAGCACCTTGCTATTCCGTAAGAGATTATCAAGAAAAATATGATATAATTTTTGAAAAAAATGAACCGTAGGAAATACCATGACGGATATAGAGTGAAAAGATACAGGAGGTGAGAACTTGAAAGCGTGGGAATTGGAAAAGTGTATAGATGAATTTGGCACAGAAATTTATCGTTTTTGCATGAAGCTATGTATGGACAAGGAAAATGCGGAAGATTTGTACCAGCAGACGTTTCTGAAAGCATTGGAAAGCGATATGGAACTTGACTGGGAGCAAAACCCAAAAGCATTATTTTTCTCGTTTGCCTATAATCTCTGGAAAAGTGAGCAGCGAAAAAATGCCCGTCGCTCTACTCTTGTCCCTTGTGCCAACTTTGATGAAGCAAATGAAAACGAATTGCATTCAGAGGAAAATATCGAAGAAAACATATTCAGGCAGGAATTGATTGTTGAAATAAACAAAATAATTGAAAACTTACCCGAAAAATTCCGAGTCCCCTTAATACTCTATTACTTATTTGAGCAGCCGATTGGCGAAATAGCCAAAGAGATAAAAAAACCACCGGGCACAGTAAAAAGCAGATTATTTAAGGGAAGAAGCTTGATTAAAAAAAGATTGGAGGAATTAGGATATGGAAAATAAAAATTTTGAAAATGATTTGAATGAACTAATCCGTACATCAATGGAAATAGAGGATAAGCCTTCTTTTGAATTAAATTCCCGCTTAAAAGCTGAGATTTATCAAAAAGAAGCCGTTATGGCGAGAAAGCAAACTCATTCCATTTCCCTTTGGTTTGTTCCTATGATTTTGAATTTCATATCATTTACATTATTTGCGATATTTGCCCTTTTAGTTATCTCAAGCCCATATATCGCCAAACTGATTGCAGGTATTTGTTTGTATATGGGTACAGTAGGTATTCTGATAACATTGTTGGGGGTAAAAAGAGCGAATTTGAAAGAGAATATTACTGTTCATATTCAGAAAAGAGGTGCTTTAGTATGAATAAAAACATTGGAAAAATACTTGTTTATATAGGGATTCCTATTGTGCTGTTGATGATTGCCTTACGCTTTGTGTTGTACTATTTCAAAAGTGATGGTTTTAATGGAATGTCTTTGATGTTTCCGTTACTAATTATGGGTGTTTTTATATTTGCCTTGTTTATGTCCGGTTTCTTTGCAGCATGGGTATATCAGGATTGCAGGAAAAGAAATGATGACGGTATTCTTTGGGCAATCATTACTTTTTTCACTACTCCGTTTATTGGGTTGCTTGTTTATTTTTTGCGGCGTTCAGAAGTAAAGCAAAGTTGCGTTGCTTGTGGACATTTAGTTTCTTTGAAAGCGAAATATTGTGAAGAATGTGGTTCAAAGATAGAACATAAGGAGGAAATAAACGATATGGAAATGAAGCGAACACATCATATAGGTTACATCATTATGGGAACAGTCAGCATGATACTTATGATTACCTGTCTTACCGGTTTTATCGTTAGTGCTGCTTCCGGAAAAGGAATCAATTCTGATATTACTTCTAATGACAAAGTATGGAATATCGGGGGTATCAGTATGAATTATGAAGTCGTGAAAGACGGTGTATGGACATTAGATTTTAAGAGTGCCAGTGACGGATTTATTGCGCAAGAGGACATGATTATCAACAATGCTGAAACGGATATTTTATATGCAGACATTTCCTGCGGTACTGTTCCGAGTAATGCAAGTATCACATTATATTTGGTGCAGGGTGATATAGTAAAATCCGTTGATGTTACAAATCTTTCCGAAACATTAGAGTATTCGTTAGATGAATTTGAAAATGGTAAAATTCATGTTCGTTTACTGATTGAGGGGGTTGAGGATACAATTTCTAAAATTTATATCAAATAGCAAGGTAATGCTCATGTACGGTAAAGTAACATATAAGAATACTATATAGCAAAACCAGCCGAGCCAGTCAACGGCAAGTAAATGGGCTTCGCCCACCGTTGACAGCCCCGTCTGTCCTTGCTGGTGGGTAATCAAGGGGCGACAGCAAAAAGTGCTGCCGCCCTTTCCCATAATCGAAGAAAGGGGGATTTTCCATGACTGAATATGAAACCTATCAAGAACATATCCGCCACGCCCATAATGCGTATTGCCGGATTGTCATTCGCCATGCGTCCTTTAGTGCTGCCCGTATGCTGGCGACGAGGTGGAAGCGGGAACTCTCCTTTGAATACTTGACCGAAGAAAAATTTGTCCCGTTCAGTACCACAGACGAATATTTTTCAGTGCCGGATTATGGAGAACCCTACTTGTTTTCTGTCCGGGGGCAGACGGTATTACTGGATAACTGCACCCTTGCTACGGCTTTTGCCCGATTGCCGAAACAGACGCAGGAGGAAATCTTTTTGTATTATTTCCAGCACATGACGCAGAAAAAAATCGGGGAGCAAAGCGGCAGGGCACGCAGTACAATCGGACGGCATATCCAGCTTGCCTTGAAGCAACTGAAAGAGGAAATGGAGGTGTTGTCCCATGAGTAACCGACTTCTCCCCTATGACACGATTGTAAAGGCACATGAGGGCGACCCCATAGCGATACAAGCTGTCCTTGACCGTTACGCTGGATATATCCGCTACTTCTCCAAAATGAACGGCTATTATAACTCTGATATGGAGGACTACATCAGAACAAAGCTGATTGAAAGCCTGTTCAAGTTCCGGCTTGACCGTTGAGTTTGGATTGATGATATGATAAAATCATTTTAACAAATAAGAATTTTCGAGGGAGAAAAATGGAACAAATACAATCAAATTTTAATGGGCAATTACTAAGTAGAGATAAAATAAAAATAATTGCATTACTGTCAATGTTATTGGATCATATAGGTGCATTTATAATTTATCCAATGTATGTAAACGCATGTATAGTGAATGGCGTTGAAATGATGGGTGAGTTAGTCCCGAATAAGGCAAGAATAATATATCTAATTTATATGGTCTGCCGCATTATTGGGCGACTGGCTTTTCCGATTTTTTCATTTATGATTGTAGAAGGATTTCTCCATACACATAATTTGAGGAAATATCTATGTAGATTATTTCTATTTGCAATTATATCTGAAATCCCGTATGACCTTGCGAATACAGGAACTGTACTTGAAATTTCTAAGCAAAATGTGTTGTGGACATTTATTATTGCTATTATTATGATGTGGACTTTAGAAAGAATACGCACAAAAATTGAAAGCAATGTAAAATATATTCTTTTAACAATTATCGTGATAAGCATTTCTGCTCTATTTGCAATATTTTCAGATGGAGGAATAGGAGGAATATTGCTTATTGCATCTATGTATCTATTTCATAAAAAGAAAACTTGCTATTGGATAGGGTGTGTTTTATCTTTATGCGTTATGTCATTACAATTTATGTGGATACAACTATTTGCAGCAGTCGCACTTATTTTGCTTAAAGTATATAACGGAAAGAAAGGAAAAGATTATAAATATCTTTTTTACGTTTTTTATCCAGCCCATTTGTTAATATTATGGTTTGTTTCTTACAAAGGTTTCATTGGTTGATGGTGTTTCGGCAGAATGCTCATGTACGGTAAAACAACACACATTGAGTTGCATAACAATCCCTGATTTTTGCTAAATAGCAAACCCAGCCGAGCCAGTCAACGGCAAGTGAATGGGCTTCGCCCACCGTTGACAGCCCCGTCTGGCTTTGCTGATAAGCAGCCAAGAGGACGATAGCCCAAAGTGCTACCGCCCTCTTTTATTATTTACAACTGAATAACCGCCGCCCCACAGCGGCACATGAAGCAGTAAGTCTGAAACCGATTTACTGCTTTTTTGCACCCATTTTTGGCAAATTTCAAAATGTTCCGTAGTAAGGAGTGAAGCCCGAAAAAGGCTGCTGATTTTTTCATACAGCGGGCAAAACGCAGACAGCCCAACGCTCTATTTGCGAAAGAAAAAGTTGGTTATGATTTCCCGAAAAAGTGGCAGTAGCAAGTGAGCGGCAGTCCGGCAGTTTCTTAGAGCAAGATTCTACCGCAGTACCAAAATTCGCTTTTCGCTCATTTTGCCCCTGCGGGAATCTTGTTGGGGAGTGCCTTCCCCAAACCCTGCTTATGCGGCTTGCGCCGCTTAAAAATCCCTCAAAATATTTTTTCGGATTTTTCAAAAACAGTTCCGCTTCACACCCCGTTTTTCTCCTATTAGTGAGAGGACACCACGCACAGAAAGGAGGTTTTACCATGCGAAAACGATACAACACGCCGCACCGCAGCCGGGTAGTCAAGACACGCATGACCGAGGAAGAATACGTCGAGTTTGCGGAAAGGCTTTCTGCCTGCAACATGAGCCAAGCCGAGTTTATCCGGCAAGCCATAACCGGGGCAGCCATACGCCCCATCATAACCGTTTCCCCCGTCAACGACGAGCTGCTTGCCGCTGTCGGGAAGCTGACCGCCGAATACGGCAGGATCGGCGGCAACTTAAACCAGATAGCCCGGACGCTGAACGAGTGGCACAGCCCCTACCCGCAGCTTGCCGGGGAGGTACGGGCGGCGGTTTCCGACCTTGCTGCCCTAAAGTTTGAAGTCTTGCAGAAAGTAGGTGACGCTGTTGGCAACATTCAAACATATCAGCTCTAAAAATGCGGACTATGGCGCAGCGGAAGCCTACCTCACATTTGAGCATGACGAGTTTACCATGAAGCCCACCCTTGATGAAAACGGGCGGCTGATACCGAGGGAGGATTACCGCATTTCTTCCCTTAACTGCGGGGGCGAGGATTTCGCCGTTGCCTGTATGCGAGCCAATCTCCGCCATGAGAAAAATCAAAAACGGGAAGATGTGAAAAGCCACCACTATATCATCAGCTTTGACCCACGGGACGGAACAGACAACGGCTTGACCACAGACCGGGCGCAGGAACTGGGGGAACAGTTCTGCAAGGCACATTTCCCCGGACACCAAGCCCTAATCTGCACCCACCCGGACGGGCATAACCACAGCGGGAATATCCATGTGCATATCGTCATCAACTCCCTGCGGATTTACGAAGTCCCGCTTCTGCCCTACATGGACAGACCAGCCGACACAAGGGAGGGCTGCAAGCACCGCTGTACCAATGCCGCTATGGAATATTTCAAGAGTGAAGTCATGGAGATGTGCCACCGGGAGGGGCTTTACCAAATCGACCTCTTGAACGGCAGCAAGGAACGGATAACGGAACGGGAATACTGGGCGGCAAAGAAAGGACAGCTTGCCCTTGATAAAGAGAACGCCGCCAGAGAAGCCGCCGGACAGCCGACCAAGCCCACCAAGTTTGAAACGGACAAGGCGAAGCTGCGCCGGACGATACGGCAGGCACTTTCCCAAGCTACCAGCTTTGACGAGTTTTCTTTCCTCTTGCTGCGGGAGGGCGTGACCGTCAAGGAGAGCCGGGGGCGTCTTTCCTACCTCACGCCAGACAGGACAAAGCCTATCACAGCCCGGAAGCTGGGGGACGATTTTGACAAGGCTGCTGTCCTTGCCCTGCTCACGCAGAACGCCCACAGAGCCGCCGAACAGACCACAGCCATACCCGAATACCCCCACACCCAAAAGGGACGCTTGCGGGAGGAAAAAGCCAAAAAAACCACCCCGGCAGACAACACCTTGCAGCGCATGGTTGACCGGGAAGCCAAGCGAGCCGAGGGCAAGGGCGTGGGCTATGACCATTGGGCGGCAAAGCACAACCTAAAGCAAATGGCAGCTACCGTTACCGCCTATCAGCAGTATGGCTTTTCTTCCCCGGAGGAACTGGACGAAGCCTGTTCTGCCGCTTATGCCGCCATGCAGGAAAGCCTTACAGAGCTGAAGCAGGTGGAAAAGACGCTGAACGGGAAAAAGGAGCTGCAACGGCAGGTACTTGCCTATTCCAAGACCCGCCCTGTCCGGGACGGGCTGAAACAGCAGAAAAACGCCAAAGCAAAAGCAGCCTACCGACAGAAGCACGAAAGTGACTTTATCATAGCAGACGCAGCCGCCCGTTATTTCAGGGAGAACGGCATTTCCAAGCTGCCGAGCTATAAATCCCTGCAAGCAGAGATTGAAAGCCTTATCAAAGAGAAAAACAGCGGCTACAACGATTACCGGGCAAAACGGGAGGAATACCGCCGCTTACAGACCGTCAAGGGCAATATCGACCAGATTTTACGCCGGGAGCGCAAGCCTGTGAAAAGGCAGGAACAGGAGCGTTAAAAACCGCCCCGAAATGATACCGGAACCAAACAAAAACAGGGATATGCCCTTACCCCTATCCGCAATACTCCCCGACCTCAAAACAGGGCGTACAGGGCAAAAAATCCCCGAAAATGATACCGAGATGATACAGAATTACCGCCGATACCGCCACACCAGCGGAAACGGCAGAAAGGAGCGCACCCATGCCAAGAATGAGCAAGAAACGGCGGCTGGAATGGTCTTTTTTCCTGCGGCAAGTGAAAGTCGGGAATACCACCTGCGACCGTATCACATACAACGACCTCTGCCGGGGCTGTACACATAGCTGCAAGCAGAGCTTCCGGGCGGTTATCATACTCTGCCCCCGCTACTACTCCAAACGCCGGAAAAAGGAGGACAGGGACAATGGCAGATAACCGCAAATATTACTACCTCAAGCTGAAAGAGAACTTTTTTGACAGCGACTCCATTGTGCTGCTGGAAGATATGAAAGACGGGATTTTATACTCCAATATCCTCTTGAAGCTGTACTTAAAATCGCTGAAAAACGGCGGGAAATTGCAGCTTGACGAGCATATCCCCTACACAGCGCAGATGATAGCAACACTGACCCGCCACCAGATAGGGACAGTTGAGAGGGCTTTAGAGATTTTCCGGCAGTTGGGGCTTGTGGAGCAGCTTGACAGCGGGGCTTTCTATATGACCGACATTGAGCTGATGATAGGACAGTCCTCTACCGAAGCCGAGCGAAAACGGGCTGCAAGGCTGGAAAACAAGGCACTTTTACCGCCCCGGACAAAAGGCGGACATTTGTCCGACATTCGTCCACCAGAGATAGAGTTAGAGTTAGAGAAAGAGATAGAGATAGAAAAAGAGAGAGAGGGAGAAACGGGACACCCCGCCCCCGCCGCTTATGGCAGATACAACAATGTGATACTGACCGATACAGAGCTTTCCGGGCTGAAAACAGAGCTGCCCGACAAGTGGGAGTATTATATTGACCGGCTTTCCTGCCATATCGCTTCCGCCGGGAAGCAGTACCACAGCCATGCAGCCACCATTTACAAGTGGGCGCAGGAGGACGCTGCCAAAGGCAAGGCTGCCCCGAAACAGGGCATACCCGATTACTCATGCAAGGAGGGCGAGAGCTTATGAAAAACGAGATTGAAGCTATGATTACGGACATTACAACCACTACCGCCGAAGCGGAGGACTACACAGGCGAGGACGGGCTTTTATACTGCGGCAAGTGCCATACGCCCAAAGAAGCCTACTTTGCAGAGGGAAAGACCTGTTTCGGGCGTGACCGCCACCCAACAGACTGCGACTGCCAGCGGGCAGCCCGTGAAAACCAGCAAGCCGCCGAAAGCCGACAGAAGCACCTTGAAACAGTGGAGGACTTGAAACGCCGGGGCTTTACCGACCCCGCTATGCGGAACTGGACATTTGAGCATGACAACGGCAGAAACCCACAGACCGAAACCGCCCGCTTTTATGTGGATAGCTGGGAAACCATGCAGGCTGAAAATATCGGCTACCTGTTTTGGGGCGGCGTGGGGACAGGAAAAAGCTACCTTGCTGCCTGTATCGCCAACGCCCTTATGGAGCAGGAAGTCCCGGTGTGCATGACAAACTTTGCAACGATACTGAATGACCTTGCCGCCAGCTTTGAGGGCAGGAATGAGTATATTTCCCACCTTTGCAGCTACCCCCTGCTGATACTTGATGATTTTGGTATGGAGCGAGGGACGGAATACGGGCTGGAACAGGTTTACAGCGTGATTGACAGCCGTTACCGAAGTGGCAAGCCGCTGATCGCCACGACCAACCTCACGCTGGAGGAATTGCAGCACCCGCAGGACACGCCCCACGCCCGTATCTATGACAGGCTGCTTTCTATGTGCGCCCCCGTCCGCTTCACGGGCAGCAATTTCCGAAAGGAAACCGCACAGGAAAAGCTGGAACGATTAAAGCAACTGATGAAGCAGCGAAAGGAGAGCCTATGACAGAAACGAAACAGACAAGCACCACCAAAACAGACCGCCGTCCGGACTGTGTAACGGAAATCCGCATGGGCAACTCCGTCCTTACCGTTTCCGGCTTCTTCAAGCAGGGCGCAACCGATACCGCAGCCGACAAGATGATGAAAGTGCTGGAAGCGGAAGCTGCTACACAAAAAACAGCGATTTGACCGACCATAAAGAAGCAGATTTGACGCTTTTGCCGCTATACAGACAGCCGCCCCATGTGGTACAATCAAGGTACGGAATAGTGGGGCTGGCTGTCGGAAACGGAGGATTTTATGTTAAGACAGACCACCCAGAAAATCACTGCCCTTTATCCAAGACTATCCCATGAGGACGAGCTGCAAGGCGAAAGCAATTCCATTTCCAACCAGAAGCGTATTCTTGAAACCTACGCAAAGCAGAACGGTTTTTCCAATCTGCGCTGGTACACGGACGATGGCTATTCTGGTGCGAACTTCCAAAGACCGGGTTTTCAATCCATGCTTGCGGACATTGAAGCCGGGAAAGTGGCTACCGTTATCGTAAAGGATATGTCGAGGTTAGGGCGAAACTACCTGCAAGTGGGAATGTACACGGAAATGATTTTCCCACAGAAAGGTGTCCGCTTCATCGCTATCAATGACGGAGTGGACAGCGCACAGGGCGACAATGACTTTGCCCCGCTGCGGAATATCTTTAACGAATGGCTGGTGAGAGATACGAGCAAGAAAATCAAAGCAGTAAAACGCTCAAAAGGCATGAGTGGCAAGCCCATCACAAGCAAGCCTGTGTATGGCTACCTCATGGACGAGGACGAAAATTTCATTATTGACGAGGAAGCCGCACCCGTAGTCAAGCAGATATACAACCTCTGCCTTGCCGGGAATGGTCCGACCAAGATAGCCCGTATGCTCACAGAGCAGCAAATCCCCACGCCGGGGACGCTGGAATACCGCAGGACGGGCAGCACACGCCGCTATCACCCCGGCTATGAATGCAAATGGGCGACAAATACTGTGGTGCATATCCTTGAAAATCGGGAGTACATGGGCTGTCTGGTGAACTTCAAGACGGAGAAACCGTCCTACAAGACCAAACACAGCGTAGAAAATCCCATTGAGAAACAGGCAATTTTCGAGAACCACCATGAGCCTATCATTGACACCCAGACATGGGAGCGTGTGCAGGAATTACGCAAACAGCGCAAGCGTCCGAACCGCTATGATGAAGTGGGCTTGTTCTCCGGCATACTGTTCTGTGCGGACTGCGGCAGTGTCATGTATCAGCAGCGATACCAGACGGACAAGCGCAAGCAGGACTGTTATATCTGCGGCAACTACAAGAAACGCACCCATGACTGTACGGCGCACTTTATCCGCACCGACCTCTTGACCGCTGGCGTACTCTCCAATCTGCGGAAAGTGACAAGCTATGCGGCAAAGCATGAAGCTCGGTTTATGAAGCTCTTGATTGAGCAGAACGAGGACGGGGGCAAGCGCAGGAACGCCGCTAAGAAAAAGGAACTGGAAGCCGCCGAGAAACGCATAGCCGAGTTATCCGCTATCTTCAAGCGGCTGTATGAGGACAGCGTGACCGGGCGCATATCAGACGAGCGTTTCACAGAGCTGTCGGCAGACTATGAAGCAGAACAACGGGAGCTGAAAGAAAGAGCCGCTGCTATCCAAGCGGAGCTTTCCAAAGCACAGGAAGCCACCGTGAACGCAGAAAAGTTTATGAATGTTGTCCGGCGGCATACCAGCTTTGAAGAACTTACCCCTACTCTGTTGCGGGAGTTTGTAGAGAAAATCGTTGTGCATGAGTGCAGCTATGACGAGAACAAGACCCGTAGGCAGGACATTGAGATTTATTATTCTTTTGTTGGCAAGGTGGACTTGCCCGAATAACCGCCCGACCTATCCGACATACCTCATGTGCCGGATAGGAACGGCAAAATTTTTTACACTTCTATTACTTCTTTATCACACATCAGTAAAGTCACAGGGCATGAAGCAGTTTATGGCGGGTGCCGGTGTTATGCTGATTGGTGCGCTTCTTGTACCAAAACTTAAGGACCTTATCCCAGCAAAGGTATTCGTGTTAATGCTGTTGCACCTGGGATTACAGAAACTGATATGATGAAAGCTGTGCCAAAGGAAGTTATCGAACCTATGATTGAAAGAATTCCATTGCGTCGTCTTGGACAGCCAGAAGATATTGCCAATGCGTTTGTGTTTCTTGCTTCAGATGAGGCGAGTTACATTACAGGTGTTATATTAAGTGTAGATGGTATGGCAAGAAGTTAATTTAATGTTGTATGGTGATGTAATCACGGAAAACAAATGAAATTAAGACTATAATAAAGCTACAAAAAGAAAAAGATAAGGAGGACTGTAAAATGTCTGCTATTAATATCAATAAAAATAATTTTGAGAACGAAGTACTGAATTCCGATAAAACCGTTCTTTTAGATTTTTGGGCATCTTGGTGTGCGCCTTGCCGTATGGTAGTACCTATTGTAGAGGAGATTGCAGGTGAGCGTAGGGATATTAAAGTTGGAAAGATTAATGTAGATGAAGAGCCTGAACTGGCAAATAAGTTCAGTATTATGAGCATTCCGACTTTAGTGGTTATGAAGAATGGGAAGATTGTACAGCAGGTTTCAGGGGCGAGATCTAAGAATGCGATTTTAGAAATGCTTTAGAGAGGTGTGCTAATGGGATTTTTTAATTTCTTTAAACAGTCGAATATTAATCAAGGCATAGAAGAATATAAAAGGACTGCTGGTGCAGTTCTGCTGGATGTCCGTACTCCGCAGGAATATCAGGAAGGACATATACCAGAAAGTAAAAATGTGCCGTTGCAGCAACTAGACAATATTGTTTCTGTAGCGAAGAATAAGGATATCCCTCTGTTTGTATACTGTTATTCCGGTTCCCGGAGCCGTCAGGCAACTGGGATGTTGCAACGAATGGGATATTCTAAAGTAAATAATATCGGTGGCATTGCAGCTTACTCAGGAAAGGTGGAAAAATAAGATGAAGGTAATAATCGTAGGAGGTGTAGCAGGAGGAGCTACAGCCGCAGCAAGAATACGCAGACTGGATGAACATGCAGAAATTACTGTGTATGAAAGATCCGGATACATATCCTATGCGAATTGTGGGCTTCCATATTATATTGGAGACGTGATTACAGATCCGGAAGCACTTACACTACAGACACCAGAGAGTTTTTTTAAACGCTTCCGTATTAACATGAAAATTCATCATGAAGTTATCTCAATACATCCCGAATGTAAAACTGTTTCAGTGAAGAATTTAGAAAACGGTGAAATATTTGAAGAAAACTATGATAAGCTAATCCTATCTCCAGGTGCAAAGCCTACACAGCCGAGACTTCCCGGAGTAGGTATTGATAAACTTTTTACACTTCGTACTGTAGAAGACACTTTTCGGATAAAGGAATATATAAATAAGAATCATCCAAAATCGGCTGTATTGGCAGGTGGCGGTTTTATTGGTCTGGAACTGGCAGAAAATTTGAGGGAGCTTGGCATGGATGTTACGATTGTCCAGGGGCCTAAGCAGCTGATGAACCCTTTTGACCCGGATATGGCATCCATGATCCATAATGAAATGAGAAAGCATGGGATAAAACTGATACTGGGCTATACAGTAGAAGGATTTAAAGGAAATGACAACGGAGTGGAGGTTCTGTTGAAAGATAATCCATCCCTTCAGGCTGATATGGTAGTTCTGGCAATCGGAGTCACACCAGACACAGTATTAGCAAAAGAAGCCGGTCTGGAACTTGGCATCAAGGAAAGTATTGTAGTGAATGACAGAATGGAAACCTCTGTACCGGATATTTATGCTGCAGGTGATGCAGTTCAGGTAAAACATTATGTTACGGGTAATGATGCGCTGATTTCTTTGGCAGGACCGGCCAATAAACAGGGCAGAATCATCGCTGATAATATTTGTGGCGGTGATAGTCGTTACCTGGGCAGTCAGGGAAGCTCCGTTATAAAAGTGTTTGATATGATAGCAGCCACTACAGGTATCAATGAAACCAATGCCAAAAAGTCAGGATTAGAGGTAGATACAGTAATTCTTTCTCCTATGAGTCATGCCGGTTACTATCCTGGTGGAAAAGAGATGACCATGAAGGTGGTTTTTGAAAAAGAAAGCTATCGTTTGCTTGGCGCTCAGATTATTGGATATGAAGGAGTTGATAAACGTATTGATGTGCTGGCAACAGCAATTCATGCGGGGCTGAATGCAACCCAGTTGAAAGATCTGGATCTGGCATATGCACCACCTTATTCTTCTGCTAAGGATCCGGTA
This sequence comes from Clostridium sp. AF17-21AC, assembly GCF_003461365.1. Classification (NCBI taxonomy): domain Bacteria; kingdom Bacillati; phylum Bacillota; class Clostridia; order Eubacteriales; family Clostridiaceae; genus Clostridium; species Clostridium sp. AF17-21AC. Next base: position 48,342 of record NZ_QTWY01000007.1, on the reverse strand, counting down.
AACATGGCTGGATTTATGATAGACAATATTGCAAAAGGGACATTAAAGCAATGGCATTTGGAAGATATGGACAAGATTTCTAAAGATAAAGATGTGGAGTTGCTAGATGTGAGAACTGTAGGTGAATTCAGCAGGGGGCATATAGATGGATTCAAAAACATACCTGTAGATGAACTGAGAGAACGAATTAGTGAAATTGAGAAAGGAAAGCCTGTGTATCTGATATGCCAGAGTGGTCTGCGCAGTTATATTGCGAGCCGTATTCTGGAAGGAAACGGTTATGAAACGTATAATTTCTCTGGCGGATTCCGATTCTATGATGCAGTGGTCAATGACCGTGCGCTGATTGAAAGGGCATATGCATGTGGTATGGATTATTAAAAAATAATCACGATATTTTTATAATTTTCTTATAGCATAAAAAGATCCCCCATTTATTAGAATGACTTTCATAATTCTGATAAATGGAGGATTCTTCTTTATATGTTACAGAAAAACAGTTTTATGACCTTTGGAGTGTTTCCAGTCTTTTTGGATCAAGGATTGTGATTTTGCCCCGGGAGAGTTTGACGAGACCCTCGCCTTGAAAGTATCGAAGCATTCGAGTGATAACTTCCCTGTGGGAACCAAGATGGTTGGCGATAGTTTCGTGAGTGATTTTCAATTCATTTGTTTCTTCGATAGAGGTCTCTTCTAAAAGAAATGAAGCAACACGCTTATCCAAACTCTTCCACATGATTTGTTCAATCAGCCACATGACATCAGAAAAACGGGTAGCCATTAACTCATTGGTATAGTTTGCGACAGGAGCAGATTCATTCATGATGCCCTTATAGATTTCAGCAGGGATGATCCAAAGATCAGTATCTTTTTCTGCCTCAATGGTTACTTCAAATTGAATGGATCGTATGATACATGAGGCAGATAAAAGACATATATCCATATCGAACAGACGGTAGAGTGTAATCTCTCGTCCTTCATCTGATAATATATAAGTTCGAAGCTGCCCGGATTTAACCAGTAATAATCCGGTACAATCCATGTTCCCGTTGTGAATGATTGTTCCTTTTTTCACATGCTGTGTGATCAAATTGTCTGAAATTAGTTTTTTCTGTGCTGTATTTAAGTCATTCCATAGTGGAAAATAATTTTCGAAGCTCATAATAGTTATCTCCTTTATGAACATAGTATACTTGCTTTTTTAAGATGCGTCAATCGAATAATTGACATATGCCCTTTATAGGACTATTATATAAGAAAAGCGAGAAAGGAGCAATTTCATGCCGAGACCAGTAAAATGCAGAAAAGTCTGCCATTTCCCAAATGTTTTAGAATTCCTTCCGGCAGATGATACTGAGAAAAAAATGCCCATTGTTCTGACGGTAGATGAGTACGAGACAATCCGTCTTTTGGACAAGAAAGGTTACAGTCAGGAGCAGTGTGCGGAATCTATGCAGATCGCAAGAACGACGGTCCAACGGATTTACGAGATTGCCAGAAAGAAAATAGCAGATGCTCTCATTGATGGACATCCGCTTAAAATTGAGGGTGGGGATTTCATAATCTGTGACGGTCAGAGCAGCGACTGTAGCTTTGGAGGATGTTACAATCATGAGATTTATCAAAAATATGCAGTAGAAAAAGGAGAAGGTATCATGAGAATAGCAGTAACATATGAAAATGGACAGATTTTCCAACACTTTGGACACACAGAGACATTTAAGATTTACGATGTAGAGGAAGGAAAAGTGCTACATTCAGAAGTAGTAGATACGAATGGAAGCGGACATGGTGCATTGGCAGGAGTTCTTAATGCATTAAATGCCGATGTTTTGATCTGCGGCGGAATCGGAGGAGGTGCTCAGACTGCGTTAGCGGCAGCGGGTATTAAGCTTTTTGGCGGAGTTTCAGGAGATGCGGATAAAGCAGTAGAAGCTTTTATCAATGATACGCTTGATTATAATTCGGATGTGAAGTGTTCTCACCATGAGCACAACCATGAGGAAGGACATACGTGTGGTGAGCATGGATGCGGAAGCCATAGCTGTCATTAAGAAGAAAAAAATACAACACGAAAGGATGCGTCAAGGTAATGCCAGAATTATCGTGATACATCCTTTTGTATTTGGAATGATTATTTTTCTTTCACTACTTGTCGAAAGTAATGGATGGAATGTACAATATTGTTAATGATCCAGAGATATTTATTTTGGAAACAGCTTAATCAATTTGGAGGTATAAAATGAAAGCACATAAATATTGGTCAATCGGAGCAATAGTTACAATGGTTGGAACTTTTTATACAGGATATAAAGGGTTAAAAGCAGCACACAAATACTTTGCATTTGGCTCTCTGATATGCTTGATTATGGCAGTCTATTCTGGTCATAAAATGATTTCTGGCAATAAGAGGACAAGAAAACAGATGGGAATGAAAGAAGTGGAGGAATAAAATATGTTAGAAGTAGGAAAAAAAGCACCGGACTTTGAATTGCCGGATCAGAATGGAGAAATGCATAAATTAAGCGATTATGCAGGAAAAAAAGTGATCCTATATTTTTATCCAAAGGATAATACACCAGGATGTACGAAGCAGGCATGTGGCTTTTCTGAGCGTTATCCACAGTTTAATGAGAAGGGAGCTGTTATTCTCGGAGTGAGCAAGGACTCTGTAGCGTCTCACAAGAGATTTGAAGAAAAATACGGACTGGCATTTACGCTATTAGCAGACCCGGATCGTAAAGTTATTGAAGCATATGATGTCTGGAAAGAAAAGAAAAATTATGGAAAAGTATCTATGGGTGTAGTAAGAACTACTTATCTTATTGATGAGCAGGGAATCATTATAAAGGCAAATGATAAAGTCAAGGCGGCAGATGATCCTGAAAATATGCTTAAGGAATTGGCATAATGAAGATTATTTTATCACCTGCAAAAAAGATGATAGTAGATACCGATAACTTAGCACCGGTTGGACTGCCTGTCTATATTGATAAGACAGCAGAAGTATTAAACTGGATGAAAAGCAAATCAAAAGAAGAACTGAAAGCTATCTGGAAATGTAATGACAAGATTGCAGAGCAGAACTTTAACAGATTGGAAAATATGAATCTTTATAACGGGCTTACTCCGGCTGTTTTAGCATATGAAGGGATTGCATTTCAATATATGGCACCATCTGTGTTTGAAATCCAGCAGTTTGAGTATTTGCAAAATCATTTAAGAATCTTGTCTGCGTTTTATGGCATTTTAAAACCAATGGATGGTGTGACTCCTTATCGTCTTGAAATGCAGGCAAAGGTTGGAATTGGAGATGCAAAAAATCTGTATGAGTACTGGGGAGAATTGTTATACCGCTCAGTAATCGATGACAGTAGGATTATCATTAATCTTGCATCAAAAGAATACTCAAAATGTATAGAAAAGTATCTGACACCACAGGACAGATATATTACGATTGTATTTTGTGAGTTATCCGGAGATAAATTGGTAACAAAAGGTACCTATGCCAAGATGGCTCGTGGTGAAATGGTCAGATTCATAGCGGAAAATAATATTGAAAATCTGGTGGAGATTCAGAAATTTGACAGACTCGGATACTCGTTTAGGTCTGATTTATCTTCAGATTCAGAATATGTATTTGAACGCAAAATAAAATAGTTATTCAGGTAAAAGATGTTCAGTTTGGCAGCTTTTATAATAATGAGAATTATTACTATTTTTATTGACAACAGGATGATAGTGGCATATAATCCTTATTAAGAATTATTCCCAATAAGGAGGATGAATGACAAGAAGGAGAAATACCATTCAAAAAGATCTCGTAAGAAATACCGTATACGAAATGAGAAGACACGTTACGGCAAATGAAGTGTATGAATTTATAAAAGAAGCATATCCATCAATTGGAAAAGGAACTGTATATAGAAATCTTGATATATTGGTAGAGGAAGGTGCATTAAGAAAGGTTGAAGTTCTGAATGGACCGAACCGATTTGATTTTACATTGAAAAATCATTACCATGTAAGATGTATAAAGTGCGGTGAAATTTTTGATGTGGATATGGATCAAATACCGGATTTGCTGGAAAGAATTCATAACACTCATGGAATTGAATTTGTGGATTACGATATTTCATTTAAAGGCATTTGCCCGAAATGCAGGGAGAAGGTAAAGGAGGAACAGCATGGATAGGAAAGCAATGTATAAGTTGAGTTATGGACTGTTTATATTGACCGCTAAAGAAGCAGAAAAAGATAACGGATGCATCATTAATACAGCCATTCAGGCAGCTTCGGAACCAAACCAGCTAAGTATCTGTGTAAATAAGTCAAATTATACGCATGATATGATTCAAAGAACCGGAAAATTTACTGTATCAGTCTTAAGTCAGAAGGCACAATTTGAATTGTTCAAACATTTTGGCTTCCAATCAGGAAGAGATACCAATAAGTTTGAAACATTTGAGCAGTGTGCCAGAGGCACGAATGGTATTTATTATATTACAGAAGGTACAAATGCATACATTTCTGTGACAGTTACTAAAACAGAGGACTTGGGTTCACATACGATGTTTATTGGTGAGATAACCGATATGGAAGTTTTAAGCAATGTTCCTTCAGTAACATATGATTATTATCAGAATAATATTAAGCCTAAGCCACAGGAGGTTGGAAAAACAGAGGATGGTCAGACAATATGGCGTTGCAGAATTTGCGGATATGAATATGTAGGCGAGGAATTACCGGATGACTTTATATGTCCTTTGTGCAAGCACCCGGCATCAGATTTTGAAAAAGTAGTAAAGAAAACGGAGGTAAAAGAGATGGCAGAAAACAAATATGCAGGAACACAGACAGAGAAGAATTTACAGGAGGCATTTGCAGGGGAATCACAGGCAAGAAATAAGTATACCTATTTTGCATCTGTAGCGAAAAAGGAAGGTTACGAGCAGATGTCAGCATTGTTTTTAAAGACTGCAGATAATGAGAAAGAACATGCAAAGATGTGGTTCAAGGAATTAGCAGGAATTGGTGATACAAAGGAAAACCTGGCGGCAGCGGCAGAAGGCGAAAATTATGAGTGGACAGATATGTATAATGGCTTTGCTAAAACAGCTGAGGAAGAAGGATTCCCTGAGCTTGCAGCAAAATTCAGGGCAGTAGGTGAGATTGAGAAGCACCATGAGGAAAGATATCGTGCACTTCTTAAGAATATTGAAACTGCACAAGTATTTGAAAAGAGCGAAGTTAAGGTATGGGAATGCCGTAACTGCGGACATATTGTGGTAGGAACTAAGGCACCTGAAGTATGTCCGGTATGTAATCATCCACAGAGCTATTTTGAAGTACATGAAGAGAATTATTAAGGAGATGAGATTATTACGAAGAAGAAAGTGATTAATTCAAAAAAAGCAGTAATGATAGGCTGTGGCTTTGTTGGTTCTGCATCGGTATTTGCTCTGATGCAGAGTGGCTTGTTTACAGAGATTGTCCTTATCGATGCAGATAAGAACAAGGCAGAAGGAGAAGCGATGGATATCAGTCATGGTATTCCATTTGCGAGTCCGATGAAAATATATGCCGGAGATTATGATGATGTGGCTGATGCTGCAATTGTTGTCATATCTGCCGGAGCGGGACAGAAACCGGGAGAGACAAGGCTTGATCTCGTAAATAAAAATGTAGCAATATTTAAGTCAATCATTCCTGAAATAGCAAAGAGAAATTTTGCAGGTATCATGCTTGTAGTTGCGAATCCGGTAGATATCCTGACTCAGGTAGCCATAAAGTTATCAGGACTTCCAGAAAACAGGGTTATTGGATCGGGTACTGTGTTAGATAGTGCCAGATTAAGATATAAGCTTGGTGAGCATTTATCTGTGGACAGCAGGAGTGTTCATGCATTTATAATAGGTGAGCATGGAGACAGCGAAGTTGTAGCATGGTCATCAGCCAATGTATCTGGTGTTCCATTAAGTGAAATGTGTGAAATGCGTGGACATTACAAGCACAAGGAAAACACGGCAGAAATAGCTACAGAAGTCAAGAACAGTGCTTATGAGATTATAAACAAAAAGCACGCTACATATTATGGAATTGCAATGTCTGTAAAAAGAATCTGTGAAGTGATTATGAGAGATGAAAAATCAATACTTCCTGTATCACACATGATTCATGGAGTATATGACATTGACGGAGTATCGTTAAGTATGCCAGCTATTGTAGGTGCAGATGGTATTGAGTCTGATATACCTATTAATTTAAGTGGCGAGGAAGCGTTAAAGCTTAAGGAATCTGCAGATTCATTGAAAAAGATTATGGAGACAATTGAATTATAAATTTTACACATGGAAGGAGAAAAAGTCATGGAAGTAAGGTATTATATTTGTAAGCATTGTGGAAACATTGTTGAAAAGGTAAAGGATAAGGGTGTACCTGTAATTTGTTGCGGAGAACCTATGCAGGAATTAAAAGCCGGAGTGACAGATGCTGCTGTCGAGAAGCATGTACCTGTATATACGATAGAAGGCAGTCATGTTCATGTCGTGGTCGGAGAGACAAAACATCCAATGCTTGAAGAGCATTTCATTGAGTGGATTACATTAAATACAAACCAGGGAATATATAGAAAACAGTTAAATCCAGGGCAGGAGCCGGCAGCAGATTTTTGTCTTTGCGATGGTGAACAGGTAGAAGAAGTATATGCATATTGTAACCTGCATGGATTATGGAAATGCTAAAAGCATTTATACATATTAAGGTTACAGAACAACACAATGATGAGGTAGAAGATCAAGATGAACAGATTATGGGAACTTTAAAATATCTCACATAGCGGTTAGTTAATCACATTCTGTATGTCGATGGTCAAATTCCAAAAGGCTGATATAGTAAGAAAGGCTGTTATTTTTTAGAGAGTAGCAGCTTTTTTTATTTTGAATATAAAATATGACACATACACTTGACAATATGCATACATGGATGAAATAGGACATTTCTTACTAAAACAGTATGTTTATGGTATACTAGCTAGTAGTAATGCAGTTTCAACCGATATTACATATTATTATAAACAACAGCGTTAGAGCATTTATGTGATTGAAACATAGATGCTCTTTTTTTGTGCCCGTTGGGCAATGGATATGAATGTAACTTTAGGACATTTTGTCCAGAAGTTCAGATAGAGGAAATCAAGGAGGAACACGAGATGTGCATTAAAATGTGTATCTTATGGGTGAGAGCACCCACAGACAGAAGCAGCAGGAAAATATATAACAGGAGGACAGAACAATGGTCGATGAATTGACGCAGGAGTCGTTCTAGACAGGAAAGGCGATTGTGACTGTCAGCGTAGATCTGATTACTGCCATTGCAGATGCGTGCAAGCGGTCTGAACAGCAGAATCCTGGTATGAGCGAGGAACAGAAGGAGACATTGCTCGGCAAGGTTGTCGATAAGGTAATGTCGAATTATAAGGAAACGCATGGCTCATTAAAGGGATTTAACCGATAGGGCAAGGAGGTTATGTCGGCTGACTTTGTAAATAATAGTGAGATAAATATGGACGATGTGGAAACACTGTCAAGATTCTCTCCATATTTTAGGTGCCGGCAAATGCAAAGCACCCGATATTATTTGATATATGCTGTGCGTCATAAATGTGACCAAAGTCAGCCCGAAACATTTACATTATACTAAATAAATTAGGAAAATGTGACAAAAAGTCATGTAAGTATTGCCTAAGTATTTTCCGGGATATTTTATAATAAATTTATGGGTGGCGGTCTGTTAATAATCACTTTGATATTTTATAATGTAAGCATTGGTTGTAATTTAGTTGATGGTGCAAAGTCAGTTTAAGTGGTCTGAAACTCAGCGGGAAAGGAGAATATAATTATGGAGATCAGAAAAGCGGCAGCAGAGGATTTTGATATTGTATTTGATTTTATAGAGAAATTATGGACATATAATACATATGACAGGGAAGAAATACGCAAAGTATATATGGACGTCATAAATGACGAACGCAGCTTTGCGTTTTTATTATGGGATGAAGGCGTTTGCAGGGGCATGTGCCATGGAGACTATTTCAATACATTCTGGATGTCGGGACTCACATGCTATGTGTCAAGCCTTATAACAAGAGAGAAGGACCGCGGAAATGGCTATGGTGTGGCACTCCTGGATCATGCAAAGGAGCTTGCAAAGCAGAGGGGGTGCAAGGCCGTCACCCTTGATTCCGGTCTTCCGCGGACAGGGGCACATGGCTTCTACGAACACTATGGATTTGAAAAGAGCTGTTATGGCTTTGAACTGATGATATAAATTATCTGAGGAGATTGGAAAGAAGACAAAATATGTGTACAGCGGCGACATATAAGACAAAGGATTCCTATTTTGGAAGAACGCTGGATTATGAATTCTCGTACGGCGATGAGATCACCGTGACTCCGAGAAATTATCCGTTTGAATTCAGATATATGGGCAGGACGGCACAGAACTTGCCAGATATCCGTTGCTGCAGGGGGAGAACATCAACTGGCAGAACTAAGTATCTGCTGCCCCGGGACCCGGGAAATACCAGGAAATAACTTGGCGTTTTTATCTGCATTTCTGCATTTTGCGAAAAATTTGTGCTGTTTTATGTAATGGTGGAGCCGGCAACTGCATGGTGTCAGTAGCCATCGCAGAGCCAGTAGTCTGGATGATGACAGTGGTTGCACAAACATAGAAAAGTAGATTATAATATCGGAAAAGGGCGTTGCCAGTGGCAATGTACGGAAGCCAGAGTTATATCTGTGATAAAGGAGAAAGGACGAGATATGGGCAAGTCAAAGGTTACAATAAAAGAGATTGCGGATATGGCAGGGGTGTCCATAGCTACAGTTTCCCATGTTATCAATAGGACAAGGTATGTAAGACCTGAGCTTGTGGATAAGATAGAGAAGATTATTGTAGAGACGGGATATCAGAATAAGATAGCAGATAAGGAGAGAAAACTGCTGGTTGGCCGAGAGTCTACGATTGTTGCAGTCATTCCGAACATTGAAAGTACGATATACAGAGATATGGTAGCTTATGTGAAGCAGCTTGTCAGTGTACAGGGATATCAGTTCCTTGTGGCGATAACAGACAATGATCTTAAGGAGGAGACACAGGTGCTTGCCGGACTTCTGGTCAACAAGAAGGTTGCCGGTATCATACATGCGCCGGTGAGCGATGTGGCAACCAACTACACAAAGCTTATACAGTCAGGCGTTCCATTTGTCTGCGTGGAGAGAAATATACTTGGATCAGGGATAGACTCAGTTGAGTTCCGAGACAGGGAGGCTATATTTAAGGGCGCAGATTATCTGCTCGCGAGTGGACACAAGAATGTTTTGTTTTTCAGAGAGAGTACGGACAGTACCACCAGGGATGAGAGAACAAAAGGTTTCCTGAGTGCTCTGCGGAAATACAATATAAATACAAACGATGCGAATATAGTGGATGTGACACTGGAAAATGGCGAAGATGACTGTATGCTCGTCATCCAGAAGGCGCTCCGCAGATACAGGCCGACCGCAGTTCTTGCGGGGGGCAACAGAATAACGCTCTACCTCATGAAGACACTGAGAGATATGGGAATCGACTGTCCGGGAGAGATATCTGTGGTTGGGTTTGGTGATGAGAGCTGGTCAGAACTTACATATCCTCCGCTTACCATAATCAGAAGAGATGTGAAGGGGTTAAGCACCAAGGCAGTTGGAATGCTTTTTGAGAAAATCAACACAGGGGCGGTCATATCCCATGACTGCTATGCCGATGTGGAACTGGTTGTCAGGAAATCCACCAAGATGCTGGATAATGGACCATTTGGAGATAAGGCAGCTGCCCCTGATTCCGTGGTGCTGACGAAGGAGGAAAAACAGAGGCTGAAGGCAGGACATTTCAGAGTTGCCATATCATTCCATTACACAGGTACGTCATGGGCTGAGCTTCATGAGAAGGGTATCCGTGAGGAGCTTGAGCAGTTCGGGATAGACGTGGTGTCGGTTATGGATGCGCACTTTGACTCGGAACTGCAGAATGCGCAGCTTGATGGAATAAGACTTCAGAAGCCGGACGCAGTTATAGCTATTCCGGCGGATGACAGCCGTACCAGAGAGAAGTTTCAGGAACTTTCCAAAGTGTCAAAGCTGGTGTTCATAAGCAATGTTCCGGATGGCATGTCCAAGAACAGCTATGTGTCCTGTGTATCAGTAAATGAGTCGGAGAATGGAACGAACACGGGAAGAATGCTGGGGGAATACTGCAAGGAGAACAAGAAAAAAAAGGCAGGTTTCATTATTCATGGTGCGGCATTCTATGGAACAAGAGTCAGGGATAACGCCGCTGAGAGGATAATCAAGGACAGTTATCCTGATATTGACATAGTTACGATCAGGAGTTTTGGAGAGATATCCAATGCATATCAGGTAGCCCAGGACGTGATAACTGCCAATCCTGAAATTGAGGCAATGTATGTGAGCTGGGATCGCCCGGCACTTCTGGTTATAAAGGCACTCAAGGAGCTTGGCAGGGAGGATGTGGCGGTGTTCACCACGGACCTTGATCATGGAATTGCCAGGTGCATGGAGGAAGGAATCGTCAAGGGACTCAGCACGCAGAGACCATACGAGCAGGGAAGAGCGGCCGCGGCAGTTGTTGCCAAGTCCCTGGTAAGTGAAGAACAGCTTCCAAAGTATGTGGGAGTTCAGCCGTATCAGGTTGAGCCAAAACAGCTCAGGCTTGCATGGAAGGAAATCTTCCATGAGTCCATGCCGGACAGATTGAGGTGATATGACATCTTTAGTTAGTCCGTGCCGGACAGATTGAGGTGATATGACATCTTTAGTTAGCCTGTGTCGGACAGAGTTAGAAACTGTATCTTTTTATCTAAAAAAGAATCCGTTAGAGAGAAAATTGTATCTTTCTGGCGGATTTTTTGCGTTTATACACAAGAGACAAGGTGACAAGTAACGGGTGCCAATCATACACTACAAATCCCATAAGTATGACATCTGGCAAAATATTTACGTAAAAAACTATAAAAGACCTGCGAACCCTATAATGCAATCGAGCTTCATTTGTGCAAAATGACGAATAAACAATAAATAAAACACTTGATATTGACAATAACCGACAAAGGTTATATCATCAAAACATGCAAGGGACGAAAAACAGTTTAAAAATTACGTAAATAAACCGGTTAAAAACAGTTTTTCGACAACGAGTTAGCAAAGAAAACACATGATAGTGGAGGTAAAAATTATGAGAAAATTTAAAAAGTTATTAGCAGTTGGAGCATGCCTGTGCATGTCACTCAGTTTACTGGCAGGTTGTGGATCAGGATCAGGAAACGCTTCGGGCAGCGGTTCATCTGATTCAGGTACAAAGCAGGAGAGCACAAAGTCATCTGACCTGTCATTTGCATTTTGTACAAACACACTCAACAATACATTCCAGAGTTCAATTGATGCCAAGCTCAAGGAGCTCTGCGATGCGAACGGAATATCATATACATGTCTTGATCCTGACTACGATCTGAACACACAGCTCAGCCAGTTATCAGACGTGGCAAATAGTGGATACGACGCAGTGTTCATCATCCCGGTTGATTCAGCAGGTATCACATCAGGTCTTGCAGAGATCAAGGATGCAGGAATCCCAATCTTCAATGTAGATACAGCAGTTATCGAGGATGACATAGAGAACTTCGTAACACAGTTCGTTGGAACAAATGCTTACATGGCAGGACAGCTTGTCGGTGAGCAGATGGCTAAGGATTATCCGGACGGAGCAGACATTGCGATCCTTGACTTCCCATCAAATGAGAGTTGTGTAGACCGTGTAAATGGTTTCCTTGACGGACTCGGTGATAACAAGGATAAGTTCAACATCGTAGCACAGCAGGATGGCGAGGCAGCACTTGATGCATCAATGAGCCTTGCAGAGGATATCATCACAGCAAACACAGATCTTCAGGCATTCTTCTGTATCAATGATCCTTCAGCACTTGGCGCTGCAGCAGCAGTTAAGGCAGCCAACAAGACAGGCCAGATTGGTGTATACAGTATCGATGCTTCACCAGATGGCAAGCAGGCACTCCTCGACGGCGAGTTCACAGCAGTTGCATGTCAGGTTCCTGTACAGATTGCTGAGTACGCATTCAACGCAGCACAGAAGTATGTGGGCGGAGATACAACGATCGACGAGAAGAAGGTATATCTTGACTCACACCTCGTACTCAAGGATGAGGCTGAGCAGACAGTTAACGATTGGCAGTAAGGCCGGATCGAAGCCGGCAGTAACAGCACGGGGCTGCCCCCGGCTGGACATACATGACACAACATAGGTGTATATAACACGGGAGAGACCGGGGATCTTAGATCTCCGGCCGAGATCCCGAAAAAGCAGGATAACAAAAGATCTATTTTAGAAACTTGGAGGTTTAATATGGGACAGACAGTTCTGGAAATGATAGGGATAAAGAAAAGCTTCTCCGGAATATATGCTTTAAGTGGCATCGACTTTTCCCTTGAGCTGGGAGAGGTACATGCACTGCTCGGTGAGAATGGTGCAGGAAAGTCCACACTGATTAAGGTCCTCGGCGGAATTTACCAGCCCGACAGCGGAATCATCAAGGTAAATGGCAAGGAGGTCAAGATCAACGGAGTTCCGGCTGCCAGAGAAAATGGTATAGGAATAATACATCAGGAAATCGTACTTGTTCCATATCTTTCGGTGGCACAGAATCTGTTTCTCGGCAGAGAGATAAGGACAAAGCTTGGAACGCTGGACTTTGCAGAGATGAACAGAAGAGCAGAGGAGATGATATCGTCCCTCGGTGTGAATATAAAAGCAGACACGATAGTAGAGAATCTGACCATCGCACAGCAGCAGATGGTGGAGATCGTCAAGGCGGTCTCATTCAACGGTAAGATCATAGTTATGGATGAGCCTACCTCATCACTCTCAAATGAAGAGGTGGAGCAGTTATTTGAGATCATTGAGAATCTCAGAAAGAAACAGGTAAGTATAATCTACATCTCCCACAGAATGGAGGAGCTCTTCAGGATATCTGACAGAGTTACCGTCATCAGGGATGGTGCATACGTAGGAACAAAAAAGACATCTGAGACCAACCCGAATGAGCTGGTTGCGATGATGGTAGGAAGAGATCTGGAGAGCTTCTATGCCAGGGATTACTGTGACATGGACAAGGCAGAGGTTGCTCTGGAGGTAAAGAACCTTTCGCAGACAGGTGTCTTTGAAGATATAAGTTTTTCGGTACACAAGGGTGAGATCCTGGGATTCTCAGGTCTGGTCGGTGCCGGACGAAGCGAGATCATGGAGGCGGTATTTGGTGCCACACAGCCTACATCAGGCGAGGTGATACTCGGCGGAAAGCTGGTACACTTCAAGAATCCGATGCAGGCGATTAAGTCAGGCGTAGCCCTGGTTCCTGAGGACAGAAAGAAGCAGGGACTGGTGCTCGGCAACAGCGTGGCGTTCAACCTTACACTCTCATCCCTCAGATTCTATATGAATGGAATCGCCATAAGCGAGAAAAAGCGCGGTGAGGTCATAGACCATTATTCAAAGCGGTTGCGGATCAAGGCGGCGTCACCTGAGATCGAGGCGGGCAGCCTGTCAGGTGGAAATCAGCAGAAGGTAGTTCTGGGCAAATGGCTTGCAACCAAGCCGGATGTGCTCATTCTGGATGAGCCGACCAGAGGCGTTGATGTAAATGCAAAATTTGAGATATACACAGTAATCAATGAACTGGCAAAGGAAGGCATAGCGATAATCATGGTATCCAGTGAGCTTCCTGAGATCATCAACATGTGCGACAACGTATGTGTGGTCAGAGCCGGAAAACTCGTGAAGAAGCTGTCAAAGGACGAGCTCTCACAGGAAGAGATAATGAAATACGCTGCAGGAGGTATCGAATAATATGGGCGAGACAAAGAAGAATTCAAAAGCAACTTCTATATTAAAAAACAATCCCCTGACATCCATAGTCAAGGGCAACATAGGAATCATAGTGGTTCTGATAATCATGTGTGTGGCCGTAGCACTTGCCACAGACAAGTTTTTAACGACCAACAACATCATATCAGTGCTTAGACAGATATCGATCAACACATACATAGCACTTGGAATGACACTCATAATCATACTTGGTCACATTGACCTGTCAGTTGGATCGATAGTAGCTATGTCGGGAACTCTGACCGTAGGTTTTATAGTTAATCAGGGACTTCCTCTCGGTGTAGCAATAGCAGCAGGCCTTCTGGTCGGCACAGCGGCTGGCTTTGTAAGTGGTTTCATAGTAGCCAATTTCAAGGTGCCTGCATTCATCATCACAATGGCCATGATGAACATAGCAAGTGGTATAGCTTATGTCTACACAGGTGGACAGTCAACACGTATCACAAACAAGCTCTTCATCGAGATCGGTACAGGATATCTGTTCAATGTGATTCCACTTCCGGTAGTGTACATGGTAGTGCTCATCATACTGTTCAGCTTCATCCTCAGTAAGACAAAGTTCGGAACATACGTATACGCGATAGGTGGTAACCGCGAGGCTGCAAGACTTTCAGGTGTACCTATCAAGAAGATAGAGATCATAGTGTTTACAATATCAGGACTTCTCTCAGCATTCGCAGGACTTGTACTCTGTTCAAGAATGTACTCAGGCCAGCCTTCAGTTGGAAGCGGATACGAGCTTGATGCCATCGCGGCCTGTGTACTTGGCGGAACCTCTATGACAGGTGGTAAAGGAAGGATCAGTGGAACAGTATTTGGTGCCATGGTCATCGGAATCATCTCAAATGGTCTTAACCTTATCGGAGTGTCATCATACTGGCAGCTCATCATCAAGGGTCTCATCATCGCATGTGCGGTACTCCTTGATGGACAGAAGGGCAAGCTTGAGCTCCTCAAAAAGAAGAAACTTGCAGCAAACTAGTAGAAAGAGAGGAATGATAATATGGAGATTTTTAGAAAGATGTCCTTCGCGGATTCCACGGGAGATGCAATACCTTTCTACCACGAGGGCAAATATCATATATTCTCACTGACTTCCCCTCCGGGAACAACAGTGTACCCGGCAAGACTCAGAACAACATGGAGCCACAGTGTATCAGATGATCTGGTGCACTGGGAGGAGCTTCCTACAGCGCTCTATCCGGGCGAGGGCGACGAGCCGGATGCATCAGGAGTATGGACTGGATCAGTCATATACGGCGAGGGCAAATACCATGCATTCTATACAGGCTACTGCCTCACCGCAGAGTATCAGCAGACCATATGCCACGCTACAAGTGACGATGGAATCACGTGGGTGAAGGATGCAGCCAATCCGGTCATCACACCTATGATAGAGCTTTACGAGAAGCTTGACTGGAGAGATCCATATGTATTCTACAATGAGGAGGACAAATGTTACTGGATCCTCATATCAGCGAGAAGGTTGGATATGCCGATAACCAGAAGAGGATGTATAGTTCTCTACAGATCAAAGGATCTGGTCAACTGGGAATATTACGGACCGATATATTCACCGGGACACACCAACTGTCCTGAGTGCCCTGAGATGTACAAGATGGGAGACAATTGGTATCTCTCATACTCAAGATTCTCAGAATATGTAAATACAATATACAGAGTTGCAAAGTCGCCATTTGGCCCATGGAGAAAGCCAAAGAAGGATGGCATAGGCGGAAGAAGATTCTACGCAGCCAAGTCCATGCAGGATGATGACGGCAGACGCTTCTACTTCGGTTGGGCTCACGACAGAGCAGACAGAAGCGACAGAGGTGAATGGTACTGGGGCGGAACCTTCTGCGTGCCGCACGAGGTAGTTGCCACAGCGGATGGAGGACTTGACGTAAAGCTTCCAAAGGAATATGAGCATGTATTTGAGAAGCCTGTGGCATGGGATTACATCCCTGTACTTGGAAATGCAGAGCTTCACGGAGACAGACTGGTTGAGATGGATTCAGTAAGCACATGTACATACGGATTCCTTGGACACAACGAGGAGAGCTACATGCTGAAGTGCAAGATCATGCCTAGAGAGGTGTATGACCATTTCGGTATACTGCTCAAGTCAGACAAGGAAGCAAGCGGATGCCTTCTCCTTGAGTTCGATGTGGCCATGCAGAGAGTGTCATTGGTAAATCTTCCTATGGGAGTTGACCCGTTCTGGGTTCAGTCTTGTCAGGCTGTGCCTCCTGCAACGGAGCCGGGCCCTGATGGAGTCAGAGTGTGCGAGAAGACATTTGACATAACAGAGGGCAGCGAGATAGATGTGAAGATCATCGTTGACCATGATATGGTGGAGGTATTTGTCGGAGAACAGGTGGCATTTACATACAGGATATATGCAAAGCCTGAGTTTGAGACAGGACTTCTGGCACAGGATGCAAGAGTAGAATTCTATGACATAGAGATCACAGGAAAGTAAAATTCACAAGGAGGATCCAACATGGAAAAGAAATATGATGTTGTGGCTCTTGGTGAATTCCTGATAGACTTTACCCCTGCCGGAAGCACTGATTCCGGGATGAAGCTCTTCGAGCAGAATCCCGGAGGCGCTCCGGTAAATATGCTCACGGCAGTCAGCAAGGCCGGACTTAAGACCGCGTTTATAGGAAAGGTCGGGGATGACATGCATGGCAATTTCCTTATTGAGACGGCAAAGCAGGCAGGGATAGATACCAGAGGTATAGTTGTCGATGACACGGTATTTACCACTTTGGCATTTGTCACTCTGGATGAGAACGGAGAGCGTGAATTCTCATTTGCCAGAAAGCCGGGAGCGGACACAATGCTCTGTTACAAGGAAGTGGATGCCGACCTGCTAAGAGACACAAAGGTGTTCCATATAGGTTCGCTGTCTCTCACGGATGAACCGGCCAGAACCACCACATTCCAGGCGGTGAGAGAGGCGAGAAAATACGGAGCGGTGATATCCTATGATCCAAATTACAGAGAGCCGCTGTGGGACAACAGAGAAAATGCGATGGAGAGAATGAAGAGTATTCTCCCGTTTGTAGATATAATGAAGCTTTCGGATGAGGAGACGGCACTCCTCACACCATTTGAAGATCCGAAGGAGGCTGCGGAGTATCTCCTTGGAACAGGCGTCAGACTTGTTGCGGTCACCCTGGGAAGTGAGGGTGTGCTGATATGCAGCAGGGATGGCAGCAGAAAAGTTCCTGGATTTGTCAGCCATGTGGTCGACACAACCGGAGCTGGAGATTCGTTCTGGGGGGCATTTGTATCGCAGCTTATAAGGGCGGACAAGAGCCTGGAGGAATTCAGTATAGACGAGCTTGAAGAATTTGCGAGATATGGAAATGCGGTGGCGAGCCTGTGTGTCGAGAAGCGCGGAGGACTCAGATCGATTCCTGAAGAGAGCGAGACATTTGAGAGACTCGCAGTAAAGTAAGTGTACTACAATTTTTCACATAAAATTTTCCCTTAACCCTGAAGACCGGAGAGTTTCCGGTCTTCTTTTTTGTACAATCTAACATTTGGACAGTATAATCATTCAAAAGTGCATTGACTCATAATTCCATTTCCTATAATATGTGGTTGGTGAACAAAAAAATAATCATTGGTCCTGTGTCAAGATTTAGCACAAAATAAAATGAGAAGTTCTGCCAACTAAGCTGCCGGCAGAGAACATACCCTCTCATACATTTTTTCAAAGTCATTGCGAATAAGGCTTTTCTTAAGTGGGTGAAGGCTGATAAGAATGATTTAGATGGAGAAATAATAATGCAGATATTTGTTGATGCAGATGCGTGTCCGGTAGTGGACATTGTTGAGACGATCGCAGAAAAATATAATATACCAACTACACTTTTGTGTGACACGAACCATGTGCTGTATTCTGATTACAGTGAAGTTATAGTGGTTGGTGCCGGTGCGGATGCAGTAGATTATAAGCTGATCAGCATATGCCATAAAGGGGATATCGTAGTGTCACAGGATTATGGCGTTGCTGCTATGGCACTTGGTAAAGGGGCATATGCCATTCATCAATCCGGTAAGTGGTATACAAATGAAAATATTGACCAGATGCTGATGGAACGGCATCTTAACAAGAAAGCAAGGCGAAGTTCTCATAAGCATCATATGAAAGGACCGAGAAAACGTACAGAAGATGATGATTTACGTTTTGCTCAATCCTTTGAAAAACTCATACGGATGGCAAAGGCAAATGAAGGCAGTTCGAAGGAAAATGATGAACAAAGAAAATAGTTGCATGGCTATTTCTATATTGTATATTTGTTTGTAAAATGGAAAAATGAAGCTGAGAATGATGGCTGGTTGCTGATCATAGCGTGATGTGGTCATATATGAGCTTTTCGGACGGACAGAGTAAGAAGTATCAGGTTTCTACCAGTGGCAGTAATACTCTGACGGTGAAGATCTCGTCTTTTGCAAAGAACTGGAACTGACCATGATAGGAGTCGGCGATTGCGGCAATATTCTTAGTTCCGAATCCATGTCCTGTCTGTGTGGAGACAGGCATTCCATTTTGAAAAGAAACCGTTCCGATAAACGGATTACTGATCTGGATCAGAAGTGTCTGATTTCGTTCGGCGAGCTGAACCTGTATGAATTTTTCCTCTGTTTCGATCGATGCATGGAGCGCATTTTCCAGAGCATTTGACAAAATGGCACATAGCTTTGTGTCGGACAAAGGAAGCTCCGCAGGGATAGAAGCCTGAACCAGCAGGGAGATGCCCTCTGATTCCGCTTTTGTATCATAGGCGGACAGAAGCAGATTGATCAGCTCATTTGAACAGAAGCGTTTTGGAGTGATCGCATCTAAGTCGGATTGGACGGTTTGTATATAGTCCCGGATCTTATCCAGATTCCCGGTCCTTGCAAGTGCCTGCAAATAAGTAAAATGATGGCGCATATCATGGCGGTAGGAGGCTGCCTGTGTCTGCATGGTGCGCATATGATTCAGATCAATGGCAGCATGTGTAAGCTGCATATGAAGAGATTCTGCCAGGCGTTCTGCCTGTTCCTGTTCTTCCAGTTTATAATAATAATAAAAGATAAAAACAAAATAGAAAATGCAGCAGATGGACGGCATGAACTGAACTACAAATTCGTTGCTGGTATAAAGCATATCGGTATAAATCGTAGAGGCATAATCGAAAAGATAGTAGCAGAGCGGAAGAATGCCAAGAATATAGACGGATTTATTTGCTTTTGGCATAAAATGCTGCGTCAGATTTGCTTCATAGTGGTATAGGAAATAAAAGGTTACAAAGGCACATCCGACATAAACGATCGTATAGATGATCTTATTGTCAGAAAATAAGCGAACGGCCAGTCCGCACCAGAGAGGAATCTGGCAGCACATATAGGCAGTTAAGACACTGACGATTGAAGTGATCCATGAGCATTTGTATATCAGCCAGAGAAAAAGCACCAACGGAAGATGTACAACGACCGGATACAGCCCTCTGGAGATCTCCTGTCCGAAGACTGCGAAAGAAATGATCTGAAGTATTCCGTCGAGGGCACAGAAAACAGACAGAGAGAGTATGTTTTTCCGGTTAAAAGGAACACCGGTAAAACATACGCTTGCTACTGTACCAAAGAGGAATACGGTAATAAAATAAATACTGTCGCAGAGAAAACTCATATCATTGTCTCCTTATTTCCCAAAAGAGTTTGTATAGGCAAAATTTAAAAACTGTTCCGAAATCTTCGTGTAGTTATTTCTGGAAAGCGGAATCTTCTGACCATCTGTCAGGATGATATCGCTTTTCGTAACATATTGAATGTAATGCATATTTACCGCATAAGAACGATGTGGATATATAAAGTCCGGATAGGCTTTCAGAATATCCTGAAATTCCGTAAAGGTCATTACGGCAGAGATCATGGTCTGATCTGCCAGATGTAAGGTGATGGTTCTGTGTGTGACCTCACCATAGACCAGAGAGGATACCCGGATCCGGCTGTACTGCTTCTCTGTCGTATAAATGATGAAGCTTGCGGTATCTTTTTCATCCAGTTCGGCAAGAATGGAATCTATGGAGGCAAAAAATTTTCCTTCGGTTACCGGTTTTAACAGATAGTTTTGGGCTTTTACTTCGTAGCTGTCTACCGCATATTCCGGAGAACTTGTCAGGAAGATGATCTCGGTATCTGTCCCGGAAGCTCTGATGTTTCTTGCAATTTCAATTCCGTTTTCTCCGGGCATTAAAATGTCCAGGATCGTAATATCAAATCGTTTTCCCTGATCAATGGCATCCAGTAATGAGAAGCCATTTTGAAATATATGGATCTGAAGCGGTGTGGCATGAAGCTCCTGATATCGTTTGAAAAGCGCTGCCAGTATCTGCCGTTCCTGTTTGCTGTCGTCACAAATCGCTATATGTATCAAAAAATCTACTCCTTATCATGGCTTAACAAATATATGATAAGCCGGTCGTTGATCGTCATTTGTACAGGCGTACTCATTGACCTGAGTTCATTATAGCATAGTTCTGATCAAATCGACTGACATTTCATGCACATATAGTGACAATTCATGTAGCGGATGCAAAAAAATAAAATCTGTTGTAGAATGCGGAACTGCTTCATGATAGACTGAAAAAATCAAGAGAATTCAGATCAATGGAGGATTAATAATGGGAAAAGTACGATTCAATGATAATACAGAAATAGTTGCAGCTGTAAAAGAAGGACTAAAAAGGAAGGATGGATATTGTCCGTGCAGGCTTGAAAAGATACCGGAGAATAAATGTATCTGTAAAGAATTTCGGGATCAGATCAATGATCCGGAGTTTGAGGGATACTGCCATTGTCAGTTATATTACAAAGAAAAGTAAAATAATATATGAATTATTATCAGAACATATAGACTGGTTCGTCAAAATAAACATAAAAATATTAATAAATCCAAAAAAATTGCTAATAAATCCAAAAATATTCTATTCTTTCTTCCTGCTTGTCACATTATAATGAATTTAGTCAATGAGACAGAGCGAAAAATAAACAAAATGTACAAACAGGAGGAATGAAATATGAGAAAGAAAAAAATTATAGCTGTCGTTGCAGCAGCAACACTTGCATTATCAATGGTAGGATGTGGATCAGGCGGATCAGGCGGATCAGGCGGAAGCAGCTCAAGCGGAGTTGCAAATAAGGATAAGCCACTTTGCTGGTTCAACCGTCAGCCATCCAACAGCTCAACAGGAGAACTTGATAAGGAAGCATTAAGCTTCAACAAAGATACTTATTATGTAGGCTTCGATGCTAACCAGGGTGCTGAGCTTCAGGGTCAGATGGTACTTGATTATATCAAAGCAAATGCAGCAACAATCGACCGTAACGGTGATGGTGTTATCGGATACGTTTTAGCAATCGGTGATATCGGACACAATGACTCAATCGCTCGTACTCGTGGTGTTCGTTCAGCACTTGGCACAGGAGTTGATGCAAATGGTGCAGTTGATTCAACACCTGCAGGTACAAACGTAGACGGATCAGCAAAAGTTGTTCAGGATGCAAAGCTTGATGTAGGTGGTAAGACATATACAATCCGTGAGCTTGCTTCACAGGAAATGAAGAACTCAGCAGGTGCTACATGGGATGCAGCAACAGCAGGAAACGCTATTGGAACATGGACAGCTTCATTCGGTGATCAGATTGATGTAGTTGTTTCAAATAACGATGGTATGGGAATGTCAATGTTCAATGCATGGGCAAAGGATAACAAGGTTCCTACATTTGGATACGATGCTAACAGCGATGCAGTAGCAGCTATTGCAGAAGGTTACGGCGGAACAATTTCACAGCATGCAGATGTTCAGGCTTACTTAACACTCAGAGTTCTTCGTAACGCACTTGATGGTGTAGACGTTGATACAGGTATCGGTACAGCAGATGAAGCCGGCAACTGCTTAACAGAAGGTGAAGATTACAGATATAGCGAGGAAGAAAGATCATACTACGCATTAAACGTAGCAGTAACTGCTGAAAACTATCAGGATTTCACAGATTCAACAAAGGTTTATGACAAGGTTTCAAAACAGCTTGATTCAAGCAAGAGCCCAACAAAGAAAGTATGGCTTGATATTTACAACGCTTCAGATAACTTCTTAAGCTCAACATACCAGCCACTTCTTGAGAACTACGATGATCTGCTCAACCTGAAAGTAGATTACATCGGTGGTGATGGTCAGACAGAGTCTAACATTACAAACCGTCTTGGTAACCCGGGCGAATATGACGCATTTGCGATCAACATGGTTAAGACAGATAATGCAGCATCATACACAACACTTCTTAACAAATAAGATAACGGATCGGCAGGCAATAATGATTTAACTCAGAGGGGTGTCAGATACAAGATTTGATACCCTTCTTTTACTAAGAAAGGGAAGTAGAGATATGGCAGAAGATAAGAATAAATACATCTTATCGATTCAGGGCATGAGCAAATCATTCGGTAGAAACAAGGTTCTGGATCACATCAATCTGAATGTGAAACCGGGTTCGATCATGGGTCTTATGGGTGAGAACGGTGCCGGAAAATCGACAATGATGAAATGTCTCTTCGGAACCTATCAGAAGGACGAAGGAACTATAATATTAGATGGTAAAGAAGTAAACTTCTCAGGTCCAAAGGATGCCCTTGAAAACGGAGTTGCAATGGTTCATCAGGAGCTTAACCAGTGTCTTGAAAGAAGCGTTGTGGACAACCTGTTCCTGGGACGTTACCCAAAGAATTCCCTCGGTGTGATCGATGAGGGCAGAATGAAAAAAGAAGCTTCGGATCTGTTCAGAAAGCTCGGTATTACCGTAAATCTGACACAGCCGATGAAGAAAATGTCAGTATCGCAGCGTCAGATGTGTGAGATCGCAAAGGCTATTTCTTACAACTCAAAAGTAATTGTACTTGATGAGCCGACATCTTCACTGACAGCACCTGAGGTTGCAAAGCTGTTCAAGATGATGAGACAGTTAAAAGAACAGGGTATTTCCCTGATTTATATATCACATAAAATGGATGAGATCTTCGAGATCTGTGACCAGATATCCGTTCTTCGAGATGGTAGTCTGGTAATGACAAAAGACAGTAAGGATACAAACATGAACGAACTGATCTCCGCAATGGTTGGTCGTTCCCTTGACAATAGATTCCCACCTGTAGACAATGAGCCTGGTGAGACAGTGCTCTCCGTACAGAACCTGTCAACAAAGTATGCACCAAAGCTCCAGAACATTACATTTGATGTTAAGAAAGGTGAGATTTTCGGACTGTATGGTCTGGTAGGTGCAGGTCGTACAGAGCTCCTTGAAACCATATTTGGTATGCGTACAAGAGCAGCAGGAAATGTACTTTATAATGGCAAGATGATGAACTTCTCATCACCAAAGGATGCCATGGATCATGGTTTTGCCCTGATCACAGAGGAAAGAAAAGCAAACGGACTTTTCCTGAAAGCAGATATCACATTTAATACAACAATTGCAAATATGAACCATTATAAGAGCGGAATCGCACTTAGCCATGACGATATGGTTCGTGCAACCGCAGAGGAGATCAAGGTCATGCATACAAAATGTATGGGACCGGATGATATGATCGCAAACCTCTCCGGTGGTAACCAGCAGAAGGTTATCTTCGGTAAATGGCTGGAGCGTTCGCCTAACGTATTTATGATGGATGATCCTACAAGAGGTATTGATGTAGGAGCCAAGTACGAGATCTATGAACTGATCATCAACATGGCAAAGCAGGGTAAAACGATCATCGTTGTATCCTCAGAGATGCCTGAGATCCTTGGTATCACAAACCGTATCGGTGTTATGTCGAACGGTCATCTTGCAGGAATTGTAAATACAAAAGAGACCAACCAGGAAGAATTATTAAGACTTAGTGCGAAATATTTGTAATAGAGAGGAGTTTTGGTTATGGCAGATAAAAGTAAGATCCTTTCGGCTGATGCAGAAGCAGCGCTTTTAAAGCCGATTGATGAATATGTAGGAAAAATACAGTCACAGATCGATGCACTCCGTGTAGACGGATCTGACAAGGTTCAGAGCTATAAGAACCAGATCGCAATTGCGAAGGAAGACAAGAACTTATCAAAGGATGAGAGAACAAAAGCAGTTGCAGCAGCAAAAGCCGGACTGGAAAAAGCAAAGAGTGTGGAAGCAGCAAACAAGGATAAAGTATCCAAGTTGATCGCAGAAGCAGAAAAGTACCTTTCCGAGAATTATAACAGCAAATACTATGATAAAGTAGTTGCAAGCTGCGAGGCAGAAAAAGCAGCAGAAAACGAAGCGTATGAGAAGGTTCGTGCAACGATCAAGACAGAGCACGAACAGACACTTGCCAAGCTGTCCGCTGCAGATGAGATCAAAGATGAGAAATATGTATATAAGAACAGATTGTTTGATGCACAGATGTCTCATGAATCCAGATTACAGGAGATTAAGGACAGAAAGCATGATGCATTTGCACATAAGTTCCATCTGATCGATCTCTTACGGATGTCCAAATACACATTTGGTCAGAAGCAGGCTCAGAAGATCGAGAATTACAAATACACATTTAATACATCCCAGTTCCTTTATAAGAACGGTCTGTATATCGTAATCATCCTGATCTTCATTGCACTTTGTATTATCACACCAATCGTTAAGAATACACAGTTATTAACCGTTACCAATATCCTGAATATCTTACAGCAGGCATCTCCTCGAATGTTCCTTGCACTCGGTGTTGCCGGTCTGATCTTACTTACAGGTACTGACCTTTCCATCGGACGTATGGTAGGTATGGGTATGGTTACAGCAACTATCATCATGCATAACGGCCCTAACACAGGTGGCGTATTCGGACATATCTTTGATTTCTCAAATATTCCGGCCGCTCCTAGAGCAATTCTTGCCCTGGTAGCCTGTATAATTCTTACAACAGTATTTGCAAGTATCGCAGGTTTCTTCATGGCGAAGTACAAGATGCATCCTTTCATCTCGACCATGGCGAACATGCTGATTATCTTTGGTTTAGTAACATACGCAACAAAGGGTGTATCATTCGGTGCGATTGATTCTTCCATCCCTAGCATGTTCATCCCTACATTTGGCAGCTTCCCATCTATTATTCTTTGGGCAATTGTAGCAATCATTGTTGTATGGTTCATCTGGAACAAGACAACATTTGGTAAGAATCTGTACGCTGTAGGTGGAAACCCGGAAGCAGCAGCAGTTTCAGGTATCTCAGTATTCAAAGTAACACTTGGCGCATTCATCCTTGCAGGTATCCTTTACGGATTCGGTTCATGGCTTGAATGTAACAGAATGGTAGGTTCCGGTAGTGCTGCTTATGGACAGGGCTGGGATATGGATGCCATTGCAGCCTGTGTAGTTGGTGGTGTATCATTTACAGGTGGTATCGGTAAGATCTCCGGTGTTGTAACTGGTGTACTTATCTTCACATCATTAACATACTCACTGACAATCCTTGGTATTGATACAAACCTTCAGTTCATTTTCGAAGGTATCATCATCCTTGCGGCTGTAACTCTTGACTGTCTCAAGTATGTACAGAAGAAGTAAGGAAATGTAATAATCGCTCACAAAAAAAACGATATAAATCAAAAGCCGCTCCGTTCGTCTTTGATATGCTTTCTGTCAGGCTGACAGATGCAGGCTCCAGACTGAACGGGGCGGCTTTTAAAATATCAGGAGTACGCTGCTATTTTATTTGGGATATATACGGTAAAACGGGATTTTGGGGTTCATTCTGAACGTAGATTTGTTATAATAAGGAACAGATAGAAAGAATAAAAGAGGAATGAGATATGGATAATTATAAAGTGGTACTCGTCGATGACGAGGTGGAAGTAATCGATGCGATCGAACAGAGAATTCATTGGGATATATTAGGATTTGAAGTCGTTGGAAGTGCGACAAATGGTGTGAAAGCACTGGAGCTTGTGGAGAAGCAGCAGCCGGATGTCGTGATAACGGATATCAAGATGCCATATATGGATGGACTGGAGCTTGCCAGAAGATTGAATAAAGAATATCAGAATATCCATATCATCATTTTTACAGGATTTGATGAGTTTGAATATGCGAAGGAAGCGGTTCATCTGGAAGTAGAGGAATACATGCTGAAACCGATCAATGCGCTGGAGCTTACGGAATGTATGAAACGATTGAAAAAGACGCTGGATAAGGAGAGAGAAGAACGTCTGAATGTAACAAAGCTTGAGAATTATCTAAAGGATTCCCTTCCGGTGCTTCAGACGAATCTGTTTGTTTCGTTGATCGAGGGTCGTGTAAATGAAGAATATTGCGAGAAATTTTTGAATGCGTATCAGATCGATATAAAAGGACCGTATTATTGCTGTGCGATCTTTCATACCTCGGAGCATCATGTTCCGGATGGTATGAATCCATTGCTGCTTGCCATGTCAGTCGAGCATGAGATCAAGGATCGTTTAGCACCGGAATGGAAGAATCATATGTTCACATATCTGGGAAATGCGCTTATGATCATAGAACTGGAAACGGAAGAAATGGTCGTTGCATTTACAGATGCCTGTGACCGATTCTGCAAATGGGCATATCGTGTTATGGGAGCTGTTGTGACTGCGGGAATCGGAAGAGTCTGTGATAATCTGATCAGCATTAATTCTTCTTATGATGGAGCAAGAGAAGCAGTTTCTTATCGCGTGTTATATGGAACGAGCCGTGCGATCAATATTGGTGAGATCGCACCGAAGGAGCAGGAGATCCTAATCCAGCCGGAGGATACAAAGATGCATGATCTGTTCAAGGCTATTCATCTGGGAGTACCGGAGACACTTGAACAGTCGGTGCGGAAGGAAGTGGAGAAGCTTCACAATAATGCGCAGACTGTGAGCCAGTATAACCTTGCGATCATGGAGATGGTGGGA
The DNA here is from genome assembly GCF_003461365.1 of Clostridium sp. AF17-21AC. NCBI lineage: Bacteria > Bacillati > Bacillota > Clostridia > Eubacteriales > Clostridiaceae > Clostridium > Clostridium sp. AF17-21AC. Next base: position 21,343 of record NZ_QTWY01000007.1, on the reverse strand, counting down.
GCATTTTATCGATTCTGTGCTAATAATTTTATAGATTTTAATGAGTTTTGCGGTAATGTCGGAAATCCATACGAACGTGTACCGGAGATGGATGAAAGCACATTAACCGCATGGATGATCGATTCGGCAAAAGCCATCAGTGAGGAGCTGAAAAATGCCAGAAACAGTACATCGAGGCGTATGGTTACGGATGCGCAGAATCTGGTGCATGACAGGTATATGGAGCCGAATCTTTCCCTGGATACCGTGTGCTCGGCACTTGGAGTATCGAATTCTTATTTTTCCAGTGTATTTAAAAAAGAGACAGGAAAAGCATTTGTAACATATCTGACTGATTACCGGATGGATCATGCGGCAGAACTGATTCTCGAAACAAATGAGAAAAGTTATCAGATTGCAGAGCGGGTCGGTTATCTTGATGCAAATTATTTCAGTTATGTATTTAAGAAGCGTTTTGGGGTATCGCCATCCAAATACAGAACGGAGCATCTGAAAAAATAAAGGGTAAATAAGGGGAAGCGTGTTGAAGGATATAAGAAAGAATAAAAAGAAGAAAAATGAAAGTTCTATTATCGGACGTCTTCGGGGGTGGTTTTATCACGGCAGATTTATAGGTTTTGATATTCAGTCGATCATTATGACGGTGCTTACTGCCCTGACGATCATCACAACCGTTATCATGGGTCTGCTGTTGTATAATCGTTTTAAGATGGCAATTAAGCAGACTGCGGTCACGAATACGGAAAATATGGTGGAAAATACTGTTGAAAAGCTGGATGCGGATCTGTTAAATGTGCGTCAGATTACGAATGCGGTGAATTATAATATTATTCAGGAATATGATATTTCCAGTCGGGATTTTAACCGGCAGTTCAGTCTGTTATATGAGATTAATGCCGATAAAATCCAGAGTATGGCGTTATATGATGATAAAGGAAATCTTCTTACGGCAGAACCGGTCGCGGTACAGAAGGATGCTGTGGAACCGTCGGAGCAGGACTGGTATCAGGATGCAGAGGCAGATATCGAGAATATTCATTTCTCTATACCGCATATCCAGAATCTGTTTGTCGATGGCACATATCGATATTACTGGGTTGTATCTCTCAGCCGTTCAGTTGATATTAACGATGGTGAGCAGCCGGGAAGTGGTGTCCTTTTGGTCGATATGAAATATTCGGTGATAGAGGATACATTGGCACGGATCAATGATGCGTCAAATGGCATCTATTATTACCTGTGCAGCCGTGATGGTCAGATGATCTATCATCCGCGCGGAACCGATATGGACAGAGGATATTTCAAAGAAGAATACAGGGATGCAGCAACCTATGAGGATGGAACATATGAACTTACGTTCAATGGCAGGACAAGCAATGTGATCGTAAACAGTGTTGCTTATACCGGATGGAAGGTGGTCGGTGTAGTACCGGAAAGTGTACAGATCGCGAGCATCAACCGGTTCCGGTATTATATCATTACAACGGTTATCATTCTTATGATGATGCTTTTAGGGGTGAACCGTATTATTTCGAAGAAGATATCCAGGCCGATTCTGAAGTTAAATGAATCAGTCAAAGCATATGAGGCAGGTGGTCCGACAGATATCTACATCGGTGGATCGTCCGAGATCCGTCATCTGGGATATTCCGTTCAGAAATCCTATGAACAGATCGAAGCTTTGATGCAGGAGATCATACGGGAACAGACGGAACGAAGAAAGAGTGAGATGGATGCGCTGCAGAGCCAGATCAATCCGCATTTCCTCTACAATACCCTGGAATCCATCACATGGATGGTAGAAGCAAAGAAGAACCTGGATGCGGTGTTTATGATCTCCGAGCTTGCAAAGCTGCTTCGTATCAGTCTGTCAAAGGGCAGAACGGTGATCAGAATATCGGATGAGATCCAACATAGCAGAAGTTATATGAATATTCAAAAAGTTCGATATAAGGAGCGTTTTCAGATCGAATTTGATATTGATGAAGAGATTAATGAGTACTGTACAGTAAAGCTGATCGTTCAGCCGATTCTTGAAAATGCCATTTATTATGGTGTAGGGAATATGGATGAGGATGACGGCGGCAAAATCACGATCCGGGGAGAGAAAAAGGACGACGATATATATATTTCCGTAGAAGATAATGGTATGGGAATGAATGAGGACATTGTAGAGAATATATTAAAAGATAATAACAAAGTACCAAAACATGGTTCAGGTGTCGGTCTGATCAATGTTCATTCCAGAATTCAGTTGATGTTTGGAAATGAATATGGTCTGGAGGTTTACAGTGAGCCGGACGAGGGTACAAGGATTGTGATCCACATACCGGCTATTCCATATACAGAGGAGAATCGGGAACAGCTTGAAACACAAAATTATGGAAAGGGGAGAGTGACAGATGAAGAGAAATAGAATTACTTTCCTCATAGCAGAGCTGATCCTGGTTGCCATTGCCGGTATATTTATCAACCGGATCTTTCGGGAAGATAATCCACAGAAACGTGTGGCAGTTATTCTTCCGGATTCCGGTAATACCAGATGGGAAGGTCTGGTTAATGGACTGAAGCAGTCTGCGCAGGTAAATAATATTCATTTGATCATCTGTAATACAGATGAGATCGTAAGTGCAGATGATGAAAAAGAGCTGATCGATGAACAGCTTGAAAATGATGTGGATGCATTTATCATCTGTCCGGCTCCCGGAACAGATACAAAAGATATGCTTACGTCTTTGCAGGCGGAGAAAGAGACCTTTGTTCTGATAACGGAGGATGCATATATGGCAGATGACACAGAATCGACCGGATTTGTAACGATAAAGCCGGATAACTATCAGATCGGCTATACTCTCGGCAGGCAGATCATAAAAAATGATACAGATAAGTCGGCAGGCAAGAAGATCGGAGTGATTGTCGGACGGGCAGAGACTGAGGCAAGTGTCAGCCGTGTAAAGGGACTTACCGATGCACTTGCAGGATATAACTGTGAGTTTGTCTGGACATATAATCAGAATAGCGGTAAAGATACCTGTAAGGCGGTGGATTCTCTGGAAGCGGTTGATTATATAGCAGCTATGGATACAGAAGCTCTCGATACACTCGGAGAAAATGCTGAAAATGGGTATTATAAAGGGGCAGAAATATATGGGGTAGGTACAAGCATGAAATCCATAGCCCTGCTTGATTACAACAAGATTAAATGCCTTGTTGTGCCGGATGGGTACAGCATCGGTTATGAGAGTGTAAATGAGCTCGCAAAGAAACTTGGACGACCATTATATACATTAAAAAGTCATGAAGAAGCGATACGGGTAATCTATAAGGATGACCTGTTTTCGGAAGAGACAGAAAGGTTTTTATATTCGTATGAATAGAAAGAAAATAAGAAAAATAATAGCCTGTATATGCATATTGGCAGTTATGATGTCTCTGGTATCCTGCGACAGCAGGAAAAATCAGAAAGACAGAACTCTGCGGGTCGGCGTTGTTACGTATACGCCGGATGATCCGTTTATCAATGCAATGACAGATATATTGAAGGAGGATCTGAAAGCATTAGAAGCAAGTGATATGAAGGTTATCGTATCAGTCAGAAGCGGAGATAACAGTCAGCAGGAGCAGGATGAAGTGGTGGAGGAAATGATCGATGCCGGATGCGATGTGCTTTGTGTAAATCTGGTCGATCGAACTGCTCCGTCAAATATTATAAGACTCGCAAGACAGAATAATATTCCGGTGATTTTCTTTAACAGAGAGCCGGTAAGAGAGGATCTGCTGCAATGGGATAAGCTGTATTATGTCGGATGTGATGCAGCACAGTCCGGCGAGATGCAGGGGGAGATTGCTGCGGAATATATAAAGAATCATCCGGAGGTGGATCGCAATCAGGATGGTAAGATCCAGTATGTACTCTTAGAGGGTGAAGCCGGACATCAGGATGCGATCAGCCGGACAGACTGTTCGGTAAAGACCATTCTTGAAAATGGTGTGAAGCTTGAGAAACTGACCTATCAGTTTGCAGACTGGAACCGCGCACAGGCAGAGAACCGAATGAGCCGGTTGATCAGTCAATATGGGGATCAGATAGAAATGCTTATTTCCAATAATGATGAGATGGCACTCGGTGCAGTCGAGGCTTATAAGAATGCCGGATATATGCAGAGTGATTATCCGGTCATCTTTGGTATCGATGGATTAGATGATGCGCTGGAAGCTGTTCGGCTGGGCACTATGCAAGGAACTGTCTATAATGACAGAGAAGCACAGGCAAGAAAGATTGCGCTGATTGCAGTAGCCTTGTTCCGTGGAAATGATGTGAGCGTATTAGGACTTGAGGATGAACGGTATTATATGGCACAGTATCGTAAGGTCGATGTCGATAATGTGGATGAATTTTTGCAAAAATAGCTATGCAACAGGAGGTTTGCAGGTATGCAGGATATATGGATTGAATCTTTTTATAATGAAATTGATGCTGAGAAACGACAGGCATTTCTAAAAGAACATACAGGAGATCCAAAGGACGAATTGGACGCATTTCGAGAGAAGCTCTGGATTGCCCGGTATGGCAAACGAAAACCAAAGAATGATGCATTTGTGGGCTATCTGATGCAGATGAAATATATCGCAGAAGGTGGCGGCATGAGCCTTGGCGCACAGAAAAGAAAGCAGGCTGCGGAAGTCCTGACAGGTTTATTCCTCGGAAACTATGACAATCTGGATATCGAGAAGCAGGAAATGATATTTTATGAGATTAAAAATGCTTTCCTGAAGCTGATCGGTGTCAGCAAGAACGGACGTGGATTTACTTCTGTTGTATTTGGCATGGGGCAGTTATCCGATGAAAGTGTAGCAAAGAAGATCGCAGATCAGGTCAGCACGATCGCATTTGCCACACCGCATATGCTTCATATGGATAAGGAGTTTGCGGTATTCCAACAGGCAGCACTTGAAGCCTTTCGACAGGAATTCCCGAACCGGGAGCATTTTCTGAAGAAGTAGGGGTGTCCGTGATATGGTGTTGGATAGTTATCAGGACATGCAGGATATTGTTAAATATGCGGTTATAAAAAGAGCGTTATAGGGCAAAAAAGCCAGATAAACATTAATTATTGTGTTTATCTGGCTTTTTTATGATTCTCTATGCATTCTCCTGCGTAGCAGCACCTTCGTATACGGCTTCGTTTGTAAGTTCAATGCCGAGCTTCTTAAAGGTTGTCATGTCGACTGTGGACAGGATCGATGATACATGGAGCTGGCAGCCGGACAGCTTTGGAAGCTGTTCCAATGCATGCTTTGCATTTGGATCGGATACAGCACACATGGATAATGCGATCAGAACTTCGTCGGTATGAAGACGAGGATTCTTGCTGCCAAGGTATCCGGTCTTTAAGTGCTGGATCGGTTCTATAAAGGTACGTGAGATCAGATGTGTATTTTTATCAATATTTCCAAGTACCTTAATTGCATTTAATAATACAGCAGATGCAGGACCGAGCAGATCGGAAGTGGAACCGGTAACGATCGTTCCGTCCGGCAGTTCTAAGGCTGCGGCGGCTGAACCGTTTTCCTGTGCAAGGTTATTTGCAACCGGAACAACAGCGCGGTCGTTGACTGTGATCTTCGCCTGATTCATGATAAGTTCCTGTTTGTATACTTCGTCTTTGGTCGCTTCGTCTTTGACGAAACGGTTCAGAGACTGGTAATATCGTCTGATAATTTCCTGCTTGGACGCTTCTCTGCAGGCTTCGTCGTCAATGATGCAGTTTCCCGCCATATTTACACCCATATCGGTTGGAGATTTGTATGGACAGTATCCATAGATTCCTTCGAACATGGAAGCCAGAACCGGATAGATCTCGATATCACGGTTGTAATTGACGGTTGTTTCACCATAAGCTTCCAGATGGAAAGGATCGATCATGTTGACATCATTTAAGTCTGCGGTAGCAGCTTCATAAGCCAGATTGACTGGATGCTTAAGTGGGATATTCCAGATCGGAAAAGTCTCAAATTTGGCATAGCCGGCCTTGATGCCACGCTTGTTCTCATGGTACAGCTGTGACAGACAGGTCGCCATCTTGCCGCTTCCCGGACCCGGTGCGGTAACAATGACAAGCGGACGGGTTGTCTCTACATAATCATTTTTTCCATAGCCTTCATCACTTACGATATAGTCAATGTTATTCGGATAACCCTCGATGGAATAGTGATGGTAGACCTTGATGCCGATCGCTTCCAGTTTCTTCTGGAAAATATCGGCAGATGGCTGTCCGGCATATCGTGTGATAACCACGCTGCTGACATACAGCCCTTTCTTTTTATATACATCGATCAGACGGATAACATCCTGATCGTATGTGATTCCCAGATCGTGACGGATCTTATTGCGCTCGATATCGGCGGCGTTGATCGAGATGATCATTTCTGCCTGATCTGCAAGCTGTAAGAGCATCTGTAATTTGCTGTCCGGTGCAAATCCCGGAAGTACGCGGGAGGCATGATAGTCGTCAAATAATTTGCCGCCAAATTCCAGATACAGTTTATCTCCAAATTGTTCGATACGTTCCCTGATGTGCGCAGACTGCATGGACAGGTACTTGTCATTGTCGAAGCCAATGCGTTTCATTTTTTGAAATTCTCCTTCGTAAATTAATCAATATACGGAAGACACTTAAGAAAATGAAGTGCCCTATAAGAGAATACCACAGAGAGGGGAGAAAATATAGAGAAAATTTGCTCAAGGCTTCGATTTTCCCCAATATCCTTCTATAGCTTCCTGATTCAACCCTTCGCCGATGACAATCAGGATTGCCTGTCCATTTGGGATCGGCTCAATCTCGGTCTTCTGGTGTGTGACGTTGATGGATATCCAGCTTCCATCAGCGAGCTTCTGGAATCCTTTAATCCGGAAGACCTTACCACAGGCTGGATCGAGCAGGATTTTCTGGCAGCTTTCTTTTAAGAAATCCTCTGTAAAATCCATATTCATGAAGTACAGACTGTCGTAGGTCTGTTTGTCGTCAAACCAGAGTTTCGTATAATTGGCATCCTGATAGCCGGATGAGAGGATCGCTTTATAGTCTTCATCGGTCAGATCTTTCCAGTCCTTTTCCAGAACTATCTGCTTTGGCGTGGACTTAGAATGCAGAATGTCAAATGACTGTTTTACATAATCTTTGGTAGAGGTTAACTGTTCCGGTGTGACTTCCTGTGAATGACTGTATAAGACAGTGCCGGCCTGTGCCACCTGAGAAGCCAGAAGATAACGGGAAGCTTCGGAGAGATTCTGCTCCAGTGTGGCATCGATGATCGTGATAACATTTCCAATCGTGTACCAACGGTCAAGCGGATCTTCGTGCAGGGCATCAAAGAATTCATCCATATCGAAGATGCCGGATGGCTCTACCAGAACGCGGTCATAACCACACATTCCCATTGCGATCAGCTTGGTTTTGAATCGTCTGCGGTGACAGTCGGCATCACAACCGCCGGCAACCATTTCCAGTGTACAGTTATCACCAAGGATATCCTGTAACAGCATGGCATCGACATTCACTGCACCAAAATCGTTTTCAAGAATGCCGATATTTAAGCCCTGATCGATCAGGTATTTGGCATATTTCCTTATAAAAGTAGTTTTACCGGAGCCTAAGAATCCGGTGATCAAATCTATCTGAATCATAAAAATCACCTCTTGCTGTATTTGCAGATGATATTCGTGTGTGCATTCGTAACCTATATGTTATTTGTGTATCTTAACTTGCCAATACAGGGGCATTTGAGGTCGCCGGTACTTGATGGCACATAAGTGGCATCTTAGTACCGCTGCAGACCGAAACGAGCGGAAGCGTCCCCTGATTGGGAATGTTAAGGATACACAAATATAGAAGTAGATAAGTGCACACACGAATACCATCTGCAATCACATTCTAGCATAGGTGGGGGAAAAAGAAAATCGAAGGAATGGGAAAAGTTATCTTGTCTGAATCCCATCCATAAGGTATAGTAACCTTATCACGAAATAAACGGAAAAGGGTAAGACGAATGATTTTAAATGTAGAAAATTTGACACATGGTTTTGGAGACAGAGCCATTTTCAATAATGTATCTTTCCGGCTGCTTGCCGGTGAACATATCGGACTGGTTGGAGCAAATGGTGAAGGTAAAAGTACCTTTATGAATATTGTGACAGGAACACTTGCGCCGGATGAAGGTAAGGTGGAATGGAACAAGCATGTGCGTGTTGGCTATCTGGATCAGCATGCGGTGCTGGAAAAGGGAATGACGATCGAATCTGTGTTGAAGTCAGCATTTTCTTATCTGTTTGAGATGGAGGAGAAGATCAACCAGATTTATGACAGCATGGCGGATGCAACGGATGATGAGATCATGGAAATGATGGAGGAAGTCGGCACGTTGCAGGATCTTCTGACAAATCATGATTTCTATATGATCGATGCCAAGACGGAACAGGTAGCGAGAGCGCTGGGGCTTCTGGAACTTGGACTGGATCATGACGTAACAGATCTGAGCGGTGGTCAGCGTACCAAGGTTTTGCTTGCAAAGCTGTTACTTGAGAAGCCGGAGATTCTGTTGCTTGATGAGCCGACAAACTATCTGGATGCAGAACATATCGAATGGCTGAAACGGTATCTGCAGGAGTATGAGAACGCATTCATCCTGATCAGCCATGATATTCCATTTTTAAATGATGTCGTAAATATCATCTATCATATGGAGAATCAGGAGTTGAACCGCTATGTCGGCAACTATGACAAATTCTTGGAAGTATACGAGGCGAGAAAGGCACAGCAGGAGGCTGCTTACCGGAAACAGCAGCAGGAGATCAGCGAGCTGAAGGATTTCGTTGCCAGAAATAAAGCGCGTGTTGCCACAAGAAATATGGCGATGTCCAGACAGAAGAAGCTGGACAAGATGGATGTGATAGAACTTGCCAGGGAGCGCCCGAAGCCGGAATTTTATTTTAAGGAAGCGAGAACACCGGGCAAGATGTTATTTGAAACTGAGGATCTGGTGATCGGGTATGACAAACAGGCACCACTTTCCAAACCGATCAACCTGCGAATGGAGCGTGGAGAAAAGATCGCGATCGTTGGTACAAATGGTATAGGAAAGAGTACGCTGCTTAAGAGTTTGCTTGGAATCATCAAGCCGATATCCGGTACGGTACATCTGGGTGATTATCTGTATAAAGGTTATTTTGAACAGGAAATGGCCGGAACAGAAAATACCTGTCTGGAAGAAATCTGGCAGGAATTTCCGGGATTTTCACAGTATGAGGTGCGATCGGCACTTGCTAAATGCGGACTGACAACCAAGCATATCGAGAGTAAGGTAAAGGTATTAAGCGGTGGTGAGCAGGCAAAGGTACGCCTGTGTAAACTGATCAATCAGGAGACGAATCTGTTGATCCTCGATGAGCCGACAAACCATCTGGATGTGGATGCAAAGGACGAATTGAAGCGAGCATTGAAAGACTATCACGGTTCGGTTTTGTTAGTCTGCCATGAGCCGGAGTTCTATTCGGATATCGTGACAAAGGTGTGGAATCTGGAAGAGTACAGTGTGCTGACACTGTAATAAAGAAAGGTATTGCAGGCAGTTTTTATGTAGAAAATATAAGGCTGTCTGTAATTGATAGCACATATAGTTTAGTATGAGAAATGAAGTTATAAATATGAGGTGAAGAACGTCTACAATTCGTAGGAATATAGACGGCTATAAATATGCTGACAGAGATAATACTGAATGACAAAGTGACAAATGAAAACATCCGGGTACAGGTTATAAGATCCGGGAGAAAAAGTCTTGGTCTGGAGGTGCGACCGGATGGAACGGTACTTGCAAGGATTCCGGCGAGATTATCTGACTGGGAATTAAAAGCATTTATAGAGAAACAACAGGATTGGATCTTAAAGAAGGTGGATCAGGTAAAAAAGCGTGCGGATGCACGAACGAAAATTAAGGTTCCATCTGTGGATGCGTTATCAGATGCAGAGATTCAGAAGATCAAGGATAAGATAGCAGATCGGGTAAAGTATTATTGTGCGGTTATGCAGGTGACAGTTGGGCGCATCACGATCCGCAACCAGAAGACCAGATGGGGAAGCTGCAGCAGTGCCGGAAATGTGAATTTTAATTATCAGTTATATTATCTGACGGATGAATTACTTGACTATGTGGTAGTGCATGAGCTGGCACATAGACGTCATATGAATCATTCCAAAGAATTCTGGTCAGAGGTAGCGCGGTATTGCCCGGACTATAGAGCGAGACGGAAGCAGTTAAAAGAATATCAACTGGCGAATTAAAACCTGAAATGTAAAGGAAGTTTAATATGGGATTATTTCGAAAAAAGAAAGAGCAGGCATCATATGATAGTCAGAAAAAACGACCGGTCATCAAATGCAGCATCTGCACCGGTGAGCAGGTCGCAGGTTTTCAGGATATTCATAACGGGACATTTGAAGATGTCATGTTGATCCGTGGAAAAGAAGATCTGAAAGTCTTCCGGAAAAAATATGGAATCCCGCAGAATGCGGAGATTCCAAAGATATATTGATTTTCTTTCATGTTTTCAATATGATCGCCGAGTGTAACCCCGTCTTTGTTTATATCGATGTCTTTAATACCCATAATAGTACCTCCTGAAAAAATAGTTCCTATATTATCTATAATACAGAGTTCATAACAAATAGCAAAAAGGAGTTTAACAGTGACACAGGAAAATTTAGTAAGATTTGAGTTCCGAAATATTAAAAAGAATGAAGCAGAGCAAACAGCAGAGATCGAACGGATCTGTTTTCCTTCGAATGAGGCATGTACTCCAGAGATGATGTATTTGCGTGTAGAGAAGGCACCGGAAATGTTTCTGGTTGCGGTAGATAAAGCGACAGGTAAGATTGCAGGATTTATTAATGGGCTGTCTACAAATGAAACGGTTTTGCGTGATGAATTCTTTCAGAATGCAGATCTGTATGATCCTGCCGGAGAAAATGTAATGATCCTTGGTGTTGATGTCCTGCCGGAATACCGCAGGATCGGGCTGGCTTCCGAGATGATGGAATGTTATAAGAACAGGGAAAGACAGAATGGACGAAAGCGACTGATCCTTACCTGCCTGGAATCCAAGGTTGCCATGTACCGGAAGATGGGATACGAGGATAACGGCATGTCGGTTTCTTCGTGGGGCGGCGAACAGTGGCATGAGATGACGTGTAAACTGGGAAAGGGTATCCCGGAGGCGATTGCAAAGACAGCGTTGGAGCTTGGATAAGGAGAAAGAATATGCATACATTAGAAGTAGCCAGAAAATATGAAAAAGAATATGAAGTTGATGCTGATAAAAGACCGTTATTTCATGTGACACCACCGATCGGCTGGATGAATGATCCCAATGGATTTTCAGTATATAAGGGACAAATCCATTTGTTTTATCAATATCATCCATATAGCAATGTATGGGGACCGATGCATTGGGGGCATCAGGTAAGTGAAGATATGATAAGTTGGAAGCAGTATCCGACGGCACTTGCACCGGATATGGAATATGATGAGGAAGGATGCTTTTCCGGTTCGGCAGTTATGACAAATCTTGGACATGTGCTGTTTTATACAGGAGTCAGTAAAGATAAGAATGGTGGCTGCAATCTTCAGAATCAGTGTATGGCAGTTGGAGATGGTGTAGGTTATAAGAAGCTGAAGAACAATCCTGTTCTCACAGGAGCGGTGATGCCGGAGGGATTCAGCCATATTGATTTCAGAGATCCGAAGGTATGGGAAGAAGATGGTATTTACTATATGCTGACCTGCAGCCGGGATGCTCAGAATAAAGGAATGATCGCGTTATTTTCAAATTCTGAAATATATCAATATCTGGAAAAAACAGAGCTTACCGAACAGGAGACAGAAGCCTTTGAGAAAGCAGCAGGTTGTTGGAAATATGGAGGTGTATTTGCAGAGCACATGGAACGGTTAGGAAGCGTATGGGAATGTCCGGATTATTTCAGGTTAGACGGAAAAGATGTGCTGTTGTTTTCACCACCTGATGTACAGGCGCAGGGAAATGAACTGCATAATGGTAATAATGCGATCTATGTTGTTGGAACATATGATCATGCAAAAAAGCAGTTTCAAATGGGGCAGCCACATACACTTGATAAAGGTCTGGATTTTTATGCATCACAGACGACAGAACTTCCGGATGGAAGGAGAATCCTGATCGCATGGATGCAGTCATGGCATAATTCATTTATCCCGGATGGACAGGAGTGGCAGGGCATGATGACAATTCCAAGAGAATTATATCTGTCAGATGGCAGGATCATCCAGAAGCCTGTGAAAGAACTGGAGCAATATCGGGTTCGGCCGGTTTCCTATTCGAATGAAAAGGTAGAAGGCGGACAGAACTTTGATGGGATAGAGGGAAGAACGCTGGATATGACAGTAACAATAAAATCCGGTGAATTTCAGGAGTTTTACATTGATGTAGCAAAAGATGCAGAGCATTATACCAGAATTACATATAACAGAAGAAAACGGGAGATCGAAGTTGACCGGACATTTGCCGGAATGAACCGGGATGTAGCCTGCATCAGGCGGGCAGAGGTAGAATCAGAATCAGAGCAGATAACATTACGGTTTATTCTTGACCGCAATTCGGTAGAACTGTTTGTGAATGACGGAGAGTTGTCAATGAGTACAGCAATTTATACGCCGCAGACAGCAGATGGCATTTCGTTTTTCTGTGATGGAAATGCGATAATCGATATAAAAAAGTTCGATATTGAGATTCCGATGAACAGATAAAATTCTGATACCGGTTATAGATATAGTAATCTGAAATACCGACAATGCAATGAATTTATTTGACGGATAAACCACATGTAGTATAATAAACATGACCATTCGTTTAGAAATAAGTGCGGCATTTGCCGTATTACCCATGACTCTTTTTTCTATTGCGTAGGCAGAGCGGAGCTTTCAGAAGGTAGCGGATGGTCTTTTTATGTATATAGATCAGACAGGAGGAAGCACTACAATGAAGATGATATCGTGGAATGTGAACGGAATTCGCGCATGTGTTGGAAAGAATTTTATGGATTTCTTTAAAGAGGCAGATGCAGATATTTTTTGTATTCAGGAATCAAAAATGCAGGAAGGACAGCTTCAACTGGAGCTTCCGGGTTATTATCAATATTGGAATTATGCAGAGAAAAAGGGATATTCCGGAACTGCTATTTTCGCAAAGAAAGAGCCGTTGTCAGTGGCATATGGAATCGGTATAGAAGAACACGACCATGAGGGACGAGTCATCACACTCGAATATGATAATTTTTATATGGTCACTGTATATACGCCAAATTCACAGAATGAGCTTGCCAGACTGGACTATCGTATGAAGTGGGAGGATGATTTCAGAGAGTATCTGAAGCAGTTGGAACAGACAAAGCCGGTGGTAGTATGTGGGGATATGAATGTGGCACATACAGAGATCGATCTGAAAAATCCAAAGACCAATCGTAAGAACGCCGGATTTACAGATGAGGAAAGAGAAAAATTCAGCACCCTGCTTGACAGTGGATTTATTGATACGTTTCGTTTTTTTAATCCGGACGCAGAAGGCATTTATTCCTGGTGGTCTTACCGTTTTAAGGCAAGAGAGAAGAATGCCGGATGGCGGATCGACTATTTTTTGACCTCAAAGGTTCTGGAATCCAGACTTGTGGATGCAAAGATCCATACAGAGGTGTTGGGTTCCGATCATTGTCCGGTAGAACTTGATATTGACCTGTAACGGTGCCATTTATAAGAATAAATGTTTACTGACAGGAGAAAAAGCACAGATTACAGCACTTGCGGGTGTAGAAGAATAGAAAAAATGATAAAAGGAGAAATTATATATGCCAGTTTTTGATTTCAGTGATAAACCGGTAAAGAATGAGGATACGGTTTGTACCTATACGGCATTTCAGTCAAATGCAAAGGAAAAGACACCGGAGGAACCGATTCTGGTGTTAGATAACAGTGAGAGACAGTGGATCCATCATGCGCTGGGCGTTTTTACAAATCCGGCAAAGCGTACTACTTTTGAATTCAAGGAAAATGGGGAGACATTTTCAGCAGATATTTTAAAGATTGATTCCAGATTTGTCAGTCTGATCAAATGGCTGGGAGAAAATCATATCAGTGTACGTCTGTCCGGTAAAAATCTGGAAGACGGATATGCAGTATACAGAATCCGAGAGACAGCATTTGGTGGCGGAACCAAGTTATCTGCGGCAGATGGATTTTTACAGTTTATGATCGAACGACTGCTTGCAAGTACAGCATCAGAGGAAGTCGAGGAGGATGACGATGCAGACGAGGAAGGCGACGATATGAAGCTGACCAGTCTTCAGAGCATTTCTGATTTTATGACATGTGCGGGCAGAACGATGCCGGATAATATCCGTCTCTGGGCGAGAAGAAATCTTGCTGTTGCCAGATCAAACGAGGTGTCACCGGAGGAGCGTCGTCATGCACAGAGAGCACTCTCGATCATGATGAATATTCAGTGGAAGAGCAATTATTTTGAAGCGATCGATCCGGTTGAAGCAAGACGGATTCTGGATGAAGAATTATATGGAATGGAACGTGTAAAGCAGAGGATCATGGAGACGGTTATCCAGATCAACCGAACTCATACCCTTCCTGCTTATGGACTTCTGTTGGTCGGACCTGCCGGTACCGGAAAATCACAGATCGCGTATGCGGTTGCCCGTATTCTGAAACTGCCATGGACAACCCTTGATATGAGTTCGATCAATGATCCGGAGCAGCTTACAGGAAGCTCCAGAATCTATGCAAATGCAAAGCCGGGTATCATCATGGAAGCATTCTCGATCGCAGGAGAATCCAATCTGGTATTTATTATCAATGAGCTTGATAAGGCTGCATCCGGAAAGGGAAATGGAAATCCCGCGGATGTACTTCTGACCCTGCTTGATAATCTTGGATTTACAGATAACTATATGGAGTGTATGATCCCGACCGTTGGCGTATATCCGATCGCAACGGCAAATAATAAAGAAGATATCAGTGCGCCATTGATGTCACGTTTTGCGGTTATCGACATACCGGATTATACCTTTGAAGAAAAGAAGATCATTTTCAGTAAATTTGCATTGCCAAAGGTATTGAAGCGGATCGGTCTGAAAGAGAATGAATGTATCATTACAGAGGATGGGCTGGATGCGGTCATAGAAGAATTCAAGAATACCTCCGGTATCCGTGATCTGGAGCAGGCAGCCGAGCATCTGGCAGCAAATGCACTCTACCAGATCGAGGTAGATCATGTACCACAGGTGACCTTTGACGCGGAGGGCGTGAGACATTTGTTCCTGTAGGAGATTTCCTGTAGGAATGTTGCCGGACGGCTGTTTTTAGTTAAATGAAAATGGAGCGTAAGTAAAAATGATAAAATTAGTAGCAAGTGACGTGGATGGAACTCTTGTTCCTGACGGAACATTTGAGATCAATCCTGAGATCTATGATGTAATAAAGGCATTAAAAGAAAAGAATATAACTTTTGTAGCAGCAAGCGGCAGGCAGTATGCGAGCCTTAAGAAGTTATTTGCACCGGTTGCAGATCAGATCTTATATATCCCGGATAATGGCGGATTTGTCAGAGGAAGCAAGGGCGAAACATGGCTCAAACGTCCGATGGAGAAAGACCTGATCCGTGCGATCGTGGAGGATGCAGAGAAGCTGCCGGATGTAGAGCTGTTGCTCTGTGGAAGGGATTATGCCTATGTTGGAAGCGAGGATGGACGACTGTATAACTGGATGCGGGAAGCATATCGCTATGAGATCAAGGCAGTGCCGGATCTTACCGATATTAATGATGATATCGTGAAGATCTCGATATTTCACCCGGAGGATGCAGAGCGGATCGTAAAAGACTGGTTTTATGACAAATGGAAGGATACCATTCTACTGGCACCTGCCGGAGTTTACTGGGTAGACTGTTCGGAACCATCGATCAACAAGGGAAGTGCATTACAGTTTCTGCTTGATAAATATGAGATCAAACCGGATGAAGTTATGGTATTTGGTGATAATATCAATGACCTTGGTATGCTTGCCTGTGCAAAGGAAAGCTATGCGATCGGAAGTGCCAGAGATGAGGTAAAGCAGGTAGCAGCCCATGTAGCAGATACGATGCGCAATCAGGGTGTGATCAAGGTGTTAAAGGAGCAGCTGTTAAAATAAACTTAGACAGTAGTTGTGATTGAAAAAGGAGTGAAGCCTGATGGCATGTACAACGATATTAGTTGGAAAGAAGGCATCCTATGATGGATCAACGATCATTGCCAGAAACGATGATTCAGGATCCGGTCATTATATGCCGAAGAAATTTGTAGTCGTAGAACCGGAAGAACAGCCAAAGATCTACCATTCGGTTCTGGCGCATCTGGAAATTCCGCTTCCGGAAGAAGCGATGCGCTATACCTCGATGCCAAATGCAGTCGATGGTGAGGGCATCTGGGCGGCAAGCGGTGTAAATGCAGCCCATGTTGCAATGACAGCGACCGAAACCATTACATCGAATCCGAGAGTGCTCGGTGCAGATCCTCTGGTCGAGTATCAGCCGGCAGAGAACGGAAACGAAGAAATATCGGGCGGAATCGGAGAAGAAGATATTGTCTGTCTGGTACTCCCATATATAAGAAGTGCGAGAGCAGGTGTAGAACGTCTTGGAAATCTGCTTGAAACGTACGGAACCTACGAGATGAATGGAATCGCATTCCAGGATCAGGATGAGATCTGGTGGATGGAGACGATCGGAGGACATCACTGGATCGCGAAGAAAGTGCCGGATGATGTCTATGTTGTGATGCCGAATCAGTTCGGCACGGATGTATTTGATATGAAGGATGCATTAACGGATCAGAACGCACATATGTGCTCAAAAGATCTGGCGGAATTTATCGAGAAGAATCATCTGGATCTGACTATTAGAAGAAGCACAGAACGTAAGGACGAAGATGCGGATCTGCCGTTTGGTAGATTCATTAATCCAAGAGAGATATTTGGCAGCCATGATGATTCGGATCATGTCTACAATACGCCAAGAGCATGGTTTATGGAGCGGTACCTGAATCCGAAGACGTACCGCTGGGATGGTGAAAATGCAGATTACACACCGGTATCGGACGACATTCCATGGAGTCTGATTCCGGAGTATAAGGTGACGATGGAGGATGTCAAATATGTGTTGTCCTCGCATTATCAGGGAACACCATATGACCCATATCTTCCATATGGAGATAAGAAGATGGCAGGTGCATATCGTTCCATCGGCGTTAACCGGACTGATTTCATGTCTGCGATCCAGATGCGACCATATGGAGCAGAGGACAGCCGTGTGATCGAGTGGGTGGCATTTGCTTCAAATGCGTTTAATGTCATGGTGCCATTTTATGCAAATGTGGACACAACACCGGAATATCTGGCGAACACGACCGCTGATGTATCTACCGATAATTTCTACTGGAACAGCCGGATGATCGCAGCGATGGCAGATGCATCTTACAGCAAGTCGCTGTTTCATATCGAACGGTATCAGGAAACCATGCTTGCGAAAGGGCATGAGGTGATCAACCGATACGATGAGCAGATAGAAAAAGAACCGGATGTCGGTAAACGAAGTGCGCTTCGAGAGCAGGCCAATCAGGAAATGGCAGATATCCTCCGGAAAGAGACCGGTAATACGCTTTCCAAAGTCTTATATGAACTGAGTAATCAGATGAAGAATTCTTATGCGAGATCGGATGCTTAAGGCATCGGCATAGAGAAGCAAGAAATACAGGAGAAAAAGTAGAAAATATGAAACGAGAATCATTTAAATCCCGTTTAGGCTTTTTATTAGTAAGTGCGGGATGTGCGATTGGAATTGGAAATGTATGGAGATTCCCATATGTGGTAGGAGAAAATGGTGGAGGAATATTTGTATTGTTCTATCTGCTGTTCCTTGTGGCGATGGGGCTTCCGGTTCTGACGATGGAGCTTGCGGTCGGACGAGGCAGCAGAAAGAGTGCAGTTCTGGCTTATAAGGAGCTTGAAAAACCAAAGAGTAAATGGCACATTCATGGATGGTTTGCGATCCTTGGCTGTTATGTTCTGATGATGTATTACACAACCGTATCCGGCTGGATGGTATCTTATTTTTATAAATTTGTCACAGGCGAATTCAAGGCCGGTATGGATGCGGATGCGACCGGATCTGTATTCTCGGATCTGCTTGCCGATCCGAAGCAGATGGGCTTCTGGATGATCCTGACGGTTATTGTCGGATTTATCGTATGCAGCCGTGGGCTTCAGAATGGTCTGGAACGAATCAGTAAGATTATGATGACAGCACTGTTGGTGCTGATCGTGGTACTGGCAGTTCACAGCATTACTTTATCAGGAGCCGGTGAAGGTTTACGGTTCTACCTGATTCCAAATCTGTCAACGGTTGAGAAAGTCGGTATCGGAAATGTGATCTCCGCGGCTATGAATCAGGCCTTCTTCACTCTGAGTCTTGGTGTAGCTGCGATGGAGATCTTCGGAAGTTATATGAGCAAGGATCATGCGCTGGCAGGCGAAGGTGTGCGAATCTGTGCCCTGGATACATTTGTTGCTGTTATGTCAGGATTGATCATTTTTCCGGCATGCTTCAGCTATGGAGTAGAGGTCACTGCAGGACCAAAGCTGATATTTGTAACGCTGCCGAATGTATTTGTAAATATGGCAGGCGGCAGGATCTGGGGTTCATTGTTCTTTCTGTTTATGACATTTGCAAGCTTTTCTACGGTTATCGCCGTATTTGAAAATATCATGTCATTTGCGATGGATATGTTTGGATGGAGCAGAAATAAAACGGCTTTCATCAACTGTATCATCATACTGATCGCAAGTCTTCCTTGTGTTCTGGGATACAACGTGTGGAGTGATTTGCACCTGATCGGTGGCAGGGATGTATTAGACAGTGAGGACTTCCTGGTAAGTAATCTTCTGCTCCCACTCGGTTCACTGATCTATCTGTTGTTCTGTGTTACGAAATGGGGTTGGGGCTTTGATAATTATATTGAGGAAGTAAATACCGGTTCCGGAGTGAAAATGTCCGTAAAATTAAAACCATATTTCCAGTTTGTACTTCCTGTTCTGATCCTGATCATTCTGATTCAGGGAGTGTTATAAAGAAGATTTTCAAGATGAAATATGAGAAGATATTTGGGAGATCAGACGGTATATGGATACGAAAAAATATGAAGATCAGATACCTGTAGATGAAGGCTTACAGGGAAATGAGACAATTGAAGAAGCAATCCTTGTTTTACAGCAGGAACCGACAGAAGAAATGCTTGCACATACACTTACAGTGATAAGACGGCGTGCGAGAGCAAATGGACAGTTCATTGTTGCTGTTATACCACCGGCGGGTGCGGAGAGCAGTTTGCAGATCCAGGCGATCCAGACCGAGGATGAGAGGTACTGGTGGATGGCATTTACCAGCTTTGATGAGGAGATAAAGGGCGGTGAAACCGTAATGTCGACCTTTATGGCAGATATCAGCCATCTCTTTGAGGCAGCTTTAATGACGGACGATATAGAGGGCATTATTCTGAATCCCTGGAACCGTGCATTAATGTTGGATAAGAGCCTGCTTCAGCTGATTCTTGCAGGAAAGTAGCTCAACATTAGAAAAATGCCATTTTTTATATAAAAAGTTTAGATAATTTAATTTTTCACAAAAACAGTTGTTTAAATTTCACAAAAATATAATGAGAAATGAAAAGAATTGTGATATAATCAGAAAGTAGTGTAGTAGTACACTACTTTTTGTTTTTTATAGGCAAGAGCCGTTTGCGGCTCCTTAGTCGTACCAATAAGATAGAGTAATAGGAGGATGGAAAGATGGCAAGATTTACGTTACCTAGAGATATTTATCATGGAAAGGATGCATTAGATGCATTAAAAACTTTTAAAGGAAAAAGGGCGATGATCTGTGTTGGCGGTGGCTCGATGAAACGCTTTGGATTTCTGGATAAAGTAGAAAAGAATCTGAAAGAGGCAGGAATGGAAGTTCAGTTATTTGAAGGCATTGAACCGGATCCGTCTGTTGAAACAGTTATGAAGGGTGCTGCTGCCATGCTGGAGTTTGAACCGGACTGGATCGTAGCAATCGGCGGAGGTTCTCCGATTGATGCGGCAAAGGCAATGTGGATCAAATATGAATATCCGGACATTACATTTGAAGATATGTGTAAGGTATTTGGTATTCCTTCCCTTCGTAAAAAAGCTCATTTCTGTGCAATTTCATCTACTTCAGGAACTGCAACTGAAGTAACGGCCTTTTCAATTATCACGGATTATCAGAAGGGTATCAAATACCCGATCGCTGATTTTGAGATCACACCGGATGTAGCGATCGTTGATCCTGAGCTGGCAGAGACGATGCCGCAGAAGTTAGTTGCTCATACCGGTATGGATGCAATGACACATGCGATCGAGGCATATGTATCAACCGCAAACTGTGATTTCACAGATCCGCTTGCATTACATGCTATTAAGATGATCCAGAATGATCTGGTTGGTTCTTATAACGGAGACATGGAAAAACGTGACGCAATGCACAACGCTCAGTGCCTTGCAGGTATGGCATTCTCAAATGCGCTTCTGGGTATTGTTCATTCTATGGCACATAAAACAGGTGCAGCATTTGCGGATTATGGCGCACACATCATTCACGGTGCGGCAAATGCAATGTATCTGCCGAAGGTCATCGCATTTAATGCAAAGGATGAAACTGCAAAAGAAAGATATGGAGTGATCGCAGACTTTATGGGACTTGGCGGTGATACATTAGATGAGAAGGTAACACTTCTGATCAACTATCTGCGTAAGATGAACGATGATCTGAATATCCCACACTGTATCAAACATTATGGTGCTGACAGCTATCCGGCAGAGCAGGGCTTTGTACCTGAGAATGTATTCTTAGAGCGGTTGCCTGAGATCGCAGCAAATGCAATATTGGATGCATGTACAGGATCAAATCCAAGACAGCCAAGTCAGGAAGAGATGGAGAAACTCTTAAAGTGCTGTTATTATGATTCAGAGGTTGATTTCTAAAAGTAATTGATTTATAAGAGGTACAATACTGATATAAAATAAGAATCCAGGGTATTTTTGGAACAAATTCCGAAAATACCCTTTTAAAATGTCAGGTATGTAGGTTTGTCAAACATATGTTACACAGATGCCAGATAATCCTTTAGTACCTGATTTG
>NZ_QTWY01000006.1:0-209818 GCF_003461365.1 Clostridium sp. AF17-21AC | reverse complement strand
AAATTCTTTATTTGGAATTTCAGGGTTGTCATGTTGTTAATTTTTCAAGGTTCTTTGTTTTCGCCTGTACCAGTAAAACTTAACGGAGAAGGAGGGATTTGAACCCTCGCGCCGCTATTAACGGCCTACTCCCTTTCCAGGGGAGCCCCTTCAACCGCTTGGGTACTTCTCCTAGTATCAAGCGCTTGAACTTTCCATCTTTGTTTATTGAAAAGTCAGCGGAGAGAGAGGGATTCGAACCCTCGCGCCCTTTCGGACAAACGGTTTTCAAGACCGCCTCGTTATGACCACTTCGATATCTCTCCATCCAGTTGTTTAAGTCTCCTTTTGACCGGCGACTTGTATATATTAGCACTTCTGTTTTTCTATGTCAACACATTTTTTCAAATTATTTCATTTTTTTGTGACTGGTATTTTCAAGTACTTCTTTACCCCTGTTTTTGCAGAAATTCCTGTCCAATACGCATATCTTCCGGTGTCGTAATCTTTATATTTGTATAGCTGCCCTCAATCACTTTCACCTGTATCTTACCGTATTCTTCGACCACCATCGTATCATCCGTCACTGCTATTGCTGCCCCATCTGCCCGTTTCTTCATCATCTTCTGATAACACTTCATCAGACATTTATAATCAAAGCTCTGTGGGGTCTGGATCTGCCACAGGTACTCTCTTGCAGGAGTCGCCATTCCAATCCGATTTTCATTTACGATCTTTATCGTATCCTTTACAGGCATCCCCACCGTACACGCTTTGTAATCTGCCAGTGTCTGGATCGATCTAACGACCATATCCTGTGTCACAAATGGTCTTGCGCCGTCATGGATCATGACATAATCGGTCTCCGGACATGCACACAAACCATTATATACAGAATCATACCGATTTTCACCGCCCTCTACTACAGATACAACCTTTGTAAAATGATATTTCTCTATGATCTCATGCCTGCAATATTCCACACTGTTTTTTCCTGTTACAAGAATGATGGAATCCACAGGACTTTCTTCAAAAGCTTTTAATGCATAATAAATTACAGGATAGCCTCCAAGCTCCATGAACTGTTTTTCAATTTTACTGTGCATTCGGCTGCCTTTTCCTGCCGCAAGTATGATCGCCGTTGTCTTCATGTTTTCTCTTCTATCCTTTTATCTTTTTTGCCTCTAATATTTGTTTCATATTGTATTCTTTCACCATATATTTACAAACACTCACAAAGCAGCAGAGCAATCTGCATTCACTTCTTACTGTATCCTTCTACCGCTCGCCTAATTTCAGATTTGGAACTGCATTCAGATCCAGCCCGTGTCTGGTACCTTTTATGAATTCATAATAACCAGCCGCTCCGATCATGGCTGCATTATCGGTGCAAAGGATCGGTGCCGGATAATATAACTGAATTCCTGCTTTTTCGCAGGCCGCTTTCATCGATGCACGAAGTGCTGAGTTGGATGCAACACCGCCTGCCAGCGCAACTTTATCCATGCCATATTTCCTGGCTGCATAGATGGTATGTTCTGTCAGTACATCCGTTACCGCTTTCTGGAAGGATGCCGCTACATCTGCGCGGTTGATCTCCTCATTCTTCATTTCCTTCTGATTGATATAATTTAAAACTGCAGACTTCAGACCACTGAAGCTAAAATCATATGCAGAATCGGAAATCTTTGCTCTAGGGAATTCAATTGCATCCGGATTTCCCTCTTTTGCAAGCTTATCTACCTTCGGTCCACCCGGGTATCCAAGTCCGATAGCTCTTGCTACTTTGTCAAATGCTTCACCTGCCGCATCATCTCTGGTCACACCAAGGATCTCAAACTGCCCGTAGTCTGTCACCTTTACCAGATGGGTATGCCCGCCGGATACAACCAGACACATAAATGGCGGTTCCAATGTCTTATCTTCTATAAAATTAGCAGCAATATGTCCCTCTATATGATGAACGCCTACCAATGGGATATTCTTTGCATAGCTGATCGCCTTTGCTGCTCCTACTCCAACCAGCAAAGCTCCTACTAAGCCCGGCCCATATGTAACTGCGATCGCATCTATATCATCCAGAGTACAGTCTGCTTCTTTCAGTGCAGCCCTTATTACCTGATTCACTTTCTCGATGTGTTTTCTTGACGCTATCTCAGGAACAACGCCGCCATACAGTGTGTGAATGTCAATCTGTGAATATATGATATTTGATAATACTTCCCTACCGTTTACGACGACAGCCGCTGAAGTCTCATCACAAGATGATTCAATTGCCAGAATCTTTATATCTTTTTTCTCCATTTTCATCTTCCTCTTTTTCCTGTTTTACCGTCTGTATCAGTCTGCAAATTTTAACGTTGTCTCCATCCGGTCTTTTCCTGCAACCGCAGCCGGGAATATTTTTCTTACTTCATCCATGTACTGCATCGGCTTGATCAGGGACGGACTATAATGTGTCAGCCACATCTGTTTTACTTCTGCCTCTTTCGCAATCTCCGCCGCCTCATACATTGTCATATGCTTATGGGAAACTGCCTTTTCGTATTTGTCCGGTTCACCATACATTCCTTCGCAGATAAACAAGTCTGAGCCTGCCGCATGTTTTGTAATAAGTGGTGTCGGACGAGTATCTGTACAATATGTGACCTTAAGCCCTTTCCGATCCGGTCCCATAACCATATCCGGTGTATAGAGCCTGCCGTCCAGTTCTATCGTCATGCCCTTCTGCAATGTATTCCAGATCTGCATCGGAACCTCCTGTGCACGTGCACGTTCCACATCGAATTTACCAGCACGGTCAAGCTCAAATGAATATCCATAACAGGTAACATTATGATTTACCCGGTACGCATTTGCACGTAAGCCACACACTTCAAATTCTTCTTCTTCCTCTGTCAGTTCTTTAAACTGTATCTCAAATGGAAGCTCCGGTGCGATCACGCGCAGAGAGTTCACTACCCGTTCCAACCGTTTTGGTCCAACCATCAGAACCGGATCCTTTCGTTCTGCATTTCCGATTGTCAGGAGTAGCCCAGGCAATCCGCTGATATGATCTGCATGAAAATGTGTGAACAGGATCACATCGATCGGTTTGAAGCTCCATCCCTGCTGTTTGACTGCTACCTGCGTTCCTTCACCACAATCAACTAATATAGAGCTGCCATTGTATCGTATCATCATGGATGTCAACGCTCTGTACGGAAGTGGCATCATTCCGCCTGTACCAAGCAAACATACATCTAACATATTCTATCCTCCAACTTCTGTTTCCACTCTGTCTGTAAACCATTTCTCCTGTAAGGAAAAAAGAGTCATTTTATATTCAAATGACTCTCTGGTTCTACATATATTCTGCCGTTTCGTCTCTCTGTACCGGTACTGCAAAGCTGTCTGCCAGCCGGTCATAACAATCTTCGCATATACAGATCCTGTGGGTTTCTCCATCTTTCTTTGAGAAGTATCCCCACTTTTTTGAAATTATAATTGCATCTTCCATCAAAATGTCATTTCTGACTGACAATTCTTTCCCACACATATTGCAACGTATTACATCCATCATAATTTCCTCCTGATCTTCCGGTTTCCCGGCGATCTCTGTATCTTTTCTATTGTCGATTATAATAGAAAAAATGCATCTTTTGTAGTGGGAATTCCTGTCATCTATGTATTATGAATGTGAACACTTCAGTTCCATGATAACAGCATCTTCTGTTGGTTTTTTATAATAATCTTTCCTTCTGGAAATCTCATCGAAGCCTAGTGATTCATACATTGATATTGCTGCGTCATTAGACTCACGAACCTCCAAGAAGATCTTTTCTCCATTGTCTTCTACACACATGCGGATCATTTCTTTCATCAGTCTGTGTCCGATTCCACATTTCCTGTAATCTTTATCAACAGCAATCCGAAGCAGTTCACAATCCTCACACGGTGCAGTAAAGATACAATAACCAACCACCTTGTCATCCTTCGTTGTGTCAACTGCTGTAAGCACGGTATCATACGTTCCATACATGGATGTCGCAACCATCTGCTCATTCCAGGAACTCATAAATACTTTTTCTCCCAGAGAAACAATATCAAGCAACTGTTCCTCATCGCCTTCTCTTATCTCAATGTTGTCTAAATAGGGCCCCGCCGCCCCGCCATCACTGACGCTATTACTCATTTCTTTCACCTTTCTCTTTTCTTTCTCTTTCTGCCTGAGACATTCTCAGATATTCAGGAGCAAAATCATCTCCATTTATATATTGTTCATGCGCATACCGGTAAGCGCCGGCATATGCGACTGATCCAGCCTTCTGTTTGTTCAGATGTGCCGGTGCCAGACGTGCATGCTTCATCTTTGACAGGATCTGAGATCCATACACCTGTATGCCATCACCTGTAAACTGCACTTCTTCATCTTTTTCAAGAAGCAGATCGATCAACTCATTTACATCCATCGGTATCTGATCCATCTCTGTAACCAGATTACCTGCTTCGTCAAATCTGTACAATCCAGTATAGACCTGATTTCTTCTGGCATCCATGATCGGACAGATCAGCCTGTCACTTCCCCAGAAATTGTATGCAAGTCCTTCCAGTGTCGGAACAGGCACAACCGGCTTATCAAGTGCAAGCGACAGTCCTTTTACCGTTGCTGCTCCGATACGCAGTCCGGTAAATGACCCCGGACCTGCTGCGATCGCGATCGCATCTACTGCATCAAGCTCAATACCTGCTGCGTTTACAACCTCGTCCAGCATCGGAAGCAAGGTCTGTGAATGTGTCTTTTTGTTATTTACTGTAAATTCTGCAACCAGATTGTCATTCTCTAATAAGGCAACGGATGCAACCAGCCCTGAGCTGTCCAGAGCGAGGATCTTCATATCTTTAAACCTCTTCTATCGTTATCTTTCTATAATCTGTCCCTTTTTCAAGGTCTTTTTCAATCGTTATCTTCTGATAATGATCCGGAAGGATCTCTTCGATCAGATTTGCCCATTCGATCAGGCATACTCCATCACCGTATACCATCTCATTGTAGCCGATTTCTTCCATCTCATCCACATCTCCGATCCGATAGACATCAAAATGATATAACGGAAGCCGTCCGTTATCATATTCTTTCACGATCGTAAATGTAGGGCTGTTCACAATATCATCGACTCCAAGACCTTTGGCAAATCCCTGTGAAAATATCGTCTTTCCTACGCCCAGATCTCCAAAGAAACAGAAAACCTGTCCCGGAACCGCCTGTTCGCCAAGCTCCCGTCCGATCCTGTATGTGTCTTCTCTGCTGTTGCTTTCTTTTACAATCATCATAAATCTATCGTTATCTTCTTTCCTTTTACTTCATATGGCCGATAAGTAACTCCTGCCATATCAAACATTCTCTTGGATGCCATCGTGCTGTCGGTACTGGCATATTTATCCGACAGATAGATCACCTCTTTTATCCCACACTGAATGATTGCTTTCGCACATTCATTGCAAGGGAATAAGGTCGAATAAAGTCTTGCGTCCTTTAAGCTACCGCCTCTGTAATTCAGGATGGCATTCAATTCTGCATGACACACAAAGAAATATTTATTGTTCAAAGGATCACCGATTTTTCCCCATGGCATGATATCGTCTTCACATCCGGCAGGCATACCATTATACCCTTCCGACAGAATACGATTATTATCGTCTACAATACATGCACCAACCTGAGTGGAAGGATCTTTGCTTCTCTCTGCTGACAACAGTGCAATACCCATAAAATACTGATCCCAGCTAATGTAGTCGGCTCTTTTCATCGGTGTCCTCCTTTTCTTTTCATCTGATCATCCGGTTATTTCCATATAGTGATAACCCGTTTTTACATCGGCCATCTTATGGTTATACAACTTTTTTCTCTAAAATGCTACTCTGATTATGCTGAAAATTTTATCAATTTTAGCTGTAATATCAGCAAAACTGCCCTCAGTCATGGACGAAGTGATAAATGCAAGCTCTCCGTCCACACCTTCTGCTGTTACATATGTCACATCACCAAACAGCTTCTGGATCTCATCTTTTGTGATCGCATCTGCACTTACCCGTATGAAGAAACGATTAACCGCATCTCTGAAATCACCGATCGGAAGTGCTTCTGCATCCCAACTTGCCATAATATTCTTACCCATATGTTTTACTTCGTCTACAACATCGGATACAACGGCGGATGCTGTTGGAAGCTTTCCGGCTCCTCTTCCATAGAACATGATATCATCTACAACATTTCCATGTACAAATATGCCATTGAATACATCATGGATACCGGATAATGGATGGTTCTCGTCCAGCATCATAGGTGCAACGAAGGAGTATAAGGTATCTCCTTCCTTTTTAGTCGTACCTACTAATTTGATCGATACACCAAGTGCATCTGCATATTTGAAATCTTCTGTTGAGATCTTTGTGATTCCTTCTGTATGGATCTTAGTGTAATCCAGATGCTTTCCATATACGATAGAAGTCAGGATAGCGATCTTTCTACACGCATCTCCACCTTCTACGTCTGCTTCCGGATTTCTTTCTGCATATCCCAGATCCTGTGCCTGCTTCAGCACTTCATCATAAGATGCACCTTCCTGATCCATCTTGGTCAGGATATAATTTGTTGTTCCGTTTAAGATACCTGTGATCTCTGTTACTTCATCTGCTGTGATAGAGGTATTTAATGGACGGATGATCGGAATACCACCGCCAACAGATGCCTCAAATAAGAAATTCACATTGTTCTCTTTTGCGATCGCAAGTAATTCCGGTCCGTGAGAAGCTACCAGTTCCTTATTGGATGTTGCTACACTCTTGCCTGCTGCAAGGCACTGTTTTACAAATGTATAGGCAGGATTGATTCCTCCCATTACTTCAACAACAACCTTTACTTCATCATCGTTTAAGATGTCATTGAAGTCATGTGTCAGTATCTGCTGTACAGGATCTCCCGGGAAATCTCTCAGATCAAGAACATACTTGATGTTAATCTCTTCTCCCGCTCTCTTATTAATGATCTCGTGATTTGTATTGATTACTTCAACCACGCCTGAACCAACTGTACCATAACCTAATACTGCTATATTTACCATGTGGGTGTCTCTCCTTTTTGCATTCTTTTTTGTATATTACGACTCACTCCGGCTGCACCATTTTAAATATGCATTCATAAATCCGTCGAGTTCTCCATCTAAAACTGCGGCAACATTTCCGCTTTCTTCACCTGTCCGGTGATCCTTCACCATCGTATACGGCTGCATAACATAAGACCGGATCTGGCTTCCAAATCCATTCTCCAGTATCTCACCCCGAATATCCGAAATCTTATCCAATTTCTCCTGTTTCTTGATCAGATACAGCTTAGACTTCAGCATCTGCATAGCCTTATCCTTATTCATATGCTGTGAACGCTCATTCTGGCATTGTACTACGATACCGGTCGGAATGTGCGTGATACGAACCGCCGATGATGTCTTATTGATGTGCTGTCCACCGGCTCCGCTCGATCTGTAAGTATCGATCCGGAGATCATCTTCATTGATATCCACTTCCAGGTCTTCCTCTATCTCCGGTATCACATCACAGGAAGCAAATGAAGTCTGCCGCTTGCCCGCTGCATTGAACGGTGAAATACGAACCAAACGATGTACTCCTTTTTCTGATTTCAGATATCCATAAGCATTCTGTCCACTGATCTGTATCGTAACCGACTTAATGCCAGCCTCATCACCCTCCAGATAGTCAAGCACTTCCACCTTGAAACCGTGCTTTTCCGCCCATCTGGTATACATTCTGTATAACATCGATGTCCAGTCACAGGACTCTGTCCCGCCGGCTCCTGCATGAAGCGTCATAACGGCATCGTAACCATCAAACTCATCCGACAGCAGAAGACTGATCCTGTAATTTTCGAATTCCTTCTGAAATGCTGTCAGCATCTCACCGATTTCCTCTATCATAGAGGAATCGCCCTCTTCTTCCGCCATCTGAATCAGGGTTTCAATATCTGAAAAATCCTGTTCCAGCTTCTGATATTCCTCCAGCGAATCCTGCAGCTCCTTTAACTGTCTGGAAACACTGGTTGACTTTGCTACATCATCCCAGAAGCCCGGCTGTTCCATCTCATATTGTAATTTTCCTATGCTGTCTTTTCTGCCAGCGATGTCAAAGTGAATCCCTTACTTCCATTAATGGTTGTCTGTACTGATTCAGTGTGAACTTAAACTGGTCTGTCTCTATCATTAATTTCTCACCTACTTTATCGGTTGCATCCGCAACACATTATTTCTATTCGTTCCGTCCGCAGCAGTTCTTATATTTCTTACCGCTGCCGCATGGGCACAGATCATTTCTTCCGATTTTTTTTGCTTTCTTTACAGGCCCTCTGGATACAGTATCATCCTTGTTTGTTCCTGTAACTTTATTTACTTCCTCACGTTCAACCTTCTGTTCAACCTTAACACGAAGAAGCAGTTTTACTGTATCCTCCTGAATTGCTCTTGTCATTTCATTGAACATGTCATAACCGGCAAACTTATATTCTACAACAGGATCTCTCTGACCCAGTGACTGAAGTCCGATGCCCTGCTTTAACTGTTCCATATCGTCGATATGGTCAGTCCATTTTCTATCAATTACCTTCAGAAGGATAATACGCTCGATCTCACGCATATCTTCCGGACTTGGGAATTCTTTTTCTTTCTCATGGTAGAGTTCCACAGCCTCATTATACAATCTCTCTTTGAGTTCTTCTGTGTCACCCTTTTTGATCTCATGCTCAGTAAGTGCGATTGGTTCTGTAAATGGAATGATTTCACGGATCATATTGTCAAGCTCTACAATATTCCACTCTTCCGGTGCAACTTCTGATGAGCATACAGTATCTACACATGCATTGATATCATCCTTGAGCATCTTCAGGATAACTTCATGCATATCTTCACCGTCTAAGACTCTCCGGCGCTCCTTATACATGATCTCTCTCTGTTCATTATTTACACGGTCATACTCTAACAGATTCTTTCTGATCGCGAAGTTGTTGCTTTCGATCTTCTTCTGGGCCTTCTCTACGAAGTTCGAGATTGTCTTATGCTGGATCTCTTCGCCCTCCGGGATCTTCAATGTATCATAAAGGCTCATAACTCTCTCAGAACCAAACAATCTCATCAGATCATCTTCCAGAGACAGGTAGAACTTGGATTCACCCGGATCTCCCTGACGACCGGAACGTCCACGGAGCTGATTATCGATTCGTCTGGACTCATGACGTTCTGTACCAATGATACGAAGTCCGCCAAGTTCAGCAACGCCCTCGCCAAGCTTAATATCCGTACCACGACCAGCCATGTTCGTTGCGATCGTAACTGCATTCTTCTGACCTGCTTCTGCAACGATCTCTGCCTCAAGCTCATGGAACTTTGCATTTAATACCTTATGTGGAATTTTTTTCTTGCTGAGCATGTGGCTGAGTTCCTCAGATGCATCAATATTGATTGTACCAACCAGAACAGGCTGTCCTTTTCTGTAACTCTCATTGATCTGCTCAACAATAGCGTTTAATTTCTCTTTCTTTGTCTTGAAGATAGAATCCGGGTGGTCAATTCTCTGTACCGGAAGGTTGGTTGGGATCTCTACAACATCCATACCATAGATCTCTCTAAATTCTTCTTCCTCTGTACTTGCTGTACCTGTCATACCTGCTTTCTTCTCAAACATATTAAAGAAGTTCTGGAATGTGATCGTAGCAAGTGTCTTGGACTCTCTCTTAACCTTTACATTTTCCTTTGCTTCGATCGCCTGATGCAGTCCGTCTGAGAAACGACGGCCCGGCATGATACGTCCTGTAAATTCATCAACGATCAGAACCTCGTCATCCTTTACAACATAATCACGGTCACGGAACATCAGGTTATGTGCACGAAGTGCAAGAATTATGTTATGCTGGATCTCGATATTCTCAGGATCGGACAGGTTCTCGATATGGAAGAACTGCTCTACTTCCTTCACACCGTTTGCTGTCAGCATAACGTATTTGTCTTTTTCATTTACAAGAAAATCTCCGTCTTCCTCAATTGCTGTATTCATCAGCATATCCATCTTGGAGATCTCGCCATCACCTTCACCACGCTTCATACGTCTTGCAAGGTAATCACACATCTTATAAAGCTCTGTCGATTTGCCGCTCTGTCCTGAAATGATCAGAGGTGTTCTCGCCTCATCGATCAATACAGAGTCGACCTCGTCGATTACACAATAATGAAGCCCTCTTAACACAAGCTTTTCTTTATAGATAACCATGTTATCTCTTAAGTAATCGAAACCGAGTTCGTTATTTGTTACATAAGTAATGTCACATGCATATGCGTCACGTCTTTCATCATTTGTAGATGAATTCAAAATAATACCAACTGTAAGTCCAAGGAACTCATGAACCTTACCCATCCATTCAGCATCACGCTTTGCCAGATAATCGTTGACTGTTACGACCTGAACACCTTTGCCTTCCAGTGCGTTTAAGTATACAGGAAGTGTAGACACAAGGGTCTTACCTTCACCGGTTCTCATCTCGGCGATACGTCCCTGATGTAATACAACGCCACCGATCAACTGTACTCTATAATGCTTGATGCCAAGCACTCTGTATGCAGCCTCTCTTACAACTGCAAATGCTTCTACCAGCAGATCATCAAGCGTTTCCCCATTTGCAAGTCTCTCTTTGAATTCTGCTGTCTTTGCTCTTAATTCCTCATCGGACAATGCCTGCATGTCAGAATCAAGTGCTTCTATCTTGTCCACAATAGGAGCGATCTTCTTCAGTTCTTTCTCACTATGTGTGCCAAATACTTTTTCAAATAATCCCATTCTATTATTCTCCTAACTGTTTTCTTGGTTTCATATCCAAATCTTATTACTCAGGGTACATAATACCATCATATGAAATTTATATCAAGAATGAATCTGAAAAGCTTTGGTAAAGCATTTATGAAATAATGATGAATAATCAACATTCATTCTTTAAATCTGACCACAAAAAAAGAGCCGCCAGCGTTAATTGTCTGGCGACCCTTCTTTTTATCCGAAAATCTCAGGCAGACATTCTTCAGACTATAGCTTCTGAAAATATCTGTCCCTGCTCAGCAGGTACGAGATTAAAATTCTGGTTCGATCAATCCGTATGTATTACCCTTTCTCTTGTAGACAACATTTACTTCTTCTGTCTCTGCATTTCTAAATACATAGAAGTTATGTCCAAGCAGATCCATCTGGATGCATGCATCGTCCGGATACATAGGCTTTACTGCAAATCTCTTGCTTCTAACGATCTTAATCTCATCATCTTCATCTGTTTCTTCTTCTACAAATGAATTCTGGAGATATGCTGCATTCTGCTCCTTGTCGATCAATTTCTTCTTATGCTTGTTCACCTGTCTCTCGATTACTTCTAGCACAAGATCGATCGATACATACATATCATCACTTACCTGTTCTGCACGAATGATATGTCCTTTCATAGGGATCGTAACTTCTATCTTCTGTCTGTCTTTCTCTACACTAAATGTAACCTGTGCAACAGCATCTTCTGCGAAATATTTCTCAAGCTTGGACAGCTTGTCATATACTGCATTCTTTAAACCTTCAGTAACATCGATGTTTTTTCCACTAATTATGTAATTCATGTTGCCCAACTCCTTCTTTTTCGGGTGTCCCCGAATTGATAATCTTATTATAACATAAACCACCATTTTTTCAAGTCATTTTAAACAAAAGGAAACCGTTTGTTTTTCATTTTTTAGTCAAATTAACAACTATTTTATATAATTTATGAAAACTACACAAATGCATATGTATCTTTTTTCTATCTCCCATATTTTCTTAATTTACAGTCTTGTATTCATCGAATGCAAAAAAAGAAAGCCGATACATACCGGGAGAAACAAGAACCTGTTCACTCACCATGTACCGACTTTTCTTCTATTCTGTTTATCCTTTATTGTCCAAGCAGTCTGACTGCCTTGATCGGAGTTCTGTAATTGTATACAGATGTCTTGATTCCTGTTGCTTCTGTACTTGCATGTACGATCATGCCGCCACCTGTATAGATTCCAACATGTCCGATATCTCCGTCTGTTCCGTAGAATAACAGATCACCCGGTTCCAGCTCTGAAAGACTTACTTCTGTTCCGTAATAAGACTGAGCAGTTGCGGAATGTGGAAGTGAAATTCCGAAGTGTGCATATACGGATAATGTAAATCCTGAACAGTCAGCACCATTTGTAAGGCTTGTACCGCCATATACATAAGGATTACCAACAAACTGTAATGCATAATTTGCAAGGTCTACACCAGTTGAACCGCTGGATGGCACCGGATCCTCAGAAGGTGCTTCCGTAGGAGCCTCAGTTGGTGCTTCCGTAGGGGCTTCTGTTGGTGTCTCAGTTGGTGCTTCTGTAGGAGTCTCCGTCGAAGCTTCCGTAGGGGTTTCTGTTGCCTGCTGCTCTTCCTCCTGCTGCTTCTGCTGTTCTTCCTGTTGTCTTCTCAA
Source organism: Clostridium sp. AF17-21AC (assembly GCF_003461365.1). Classification (NCBI taxonomy): domain Bacteria; kingdom Bacillati; phylum Bacillota; class Clostridia; order Eubacteriales; family Clostridiaceae; genus Clostridium; species Clostridium sp. AF17-21AC. The sequence goes on along the minus strand of NZ_QTWY01000006.1, from coordinate 197,289 downwards.
TTCTTCCTCTTCTGCTGCTCTTGCAGCTTCAGCCTCTTCTACCGAGATAGCCTTTACTGTATTATATGAAATTTCAACATAATCCGAACTTACATAACCGGCAGTCTCATCATCAACCTTTACTTCTGTCCAGCCATCTGCCTGACCGATTACTGAATATGATTCTCCACCAGGGATCATTGTAAGACATTCACTGTCTGCATCTGCCTCGGCACGTACATTCAAGGTTTCTGTTGTAACAGTTGCCAACTTGCTGCAATGTTCTTCTGCATAAGCACCTGCATCGTCATCATATACAAGGAAATCGTTCTTTATGTATCCTTCACAGCTACCGGATGCAACCTTTGTCCACGTATCACCTTTTTCCTTTACAAGGGCAATACCATTTGCTCCAAGTGTTCCGACCAGTTCACCGTCTACACTTGCTGTAGCACGGATATTAACCTCATCCGTTACAGTTGTAAGACACTTTCCTTCAAACTGTGGATACTTACAGGTTTCCTCTGCCGCTCCCGTTTCCTCTGTCGCAGCTTCTGTTGTTTTTTCTTCTTTCTTGGTACTCTTTTTTGATGTCTTCTTTGTCTCAGTCTTTGCTGTTTCTGTCTTAACTGTTTCAGAAGAAGCATCCGTCGGTGTACTTCCATCTCCGGCTGAAGCCGTTTCAAGCTGAACAGATTCTACATATCTGTCAAGCGCTGATGAGAGTCCGATCGTTGAATCATCATATATGTTATTTGCTTTGATCACGCCAAATGCCGTTGTAGCTGCCAGACTGACTGTTACTACCGCAACGGATATCTTTCTGGTTCCTTTGGACATCTTATTACCTCCCTGACATGGAAATGCCATGTCATCAAACATTTGTTACGAAATTGTTACATTTCTGGTTCATTATAACAACAATTCAAATGCTTGTCAACATGGCATTCCCGTGTTTTTGCTTGTTTTTCAGCGTTTTTTTAAAAATTAAGATTTATTACATTTGTTACAAACTTAAGAAACAACTACTCCATCTTTGGCTTTTACTGTAACGATGGCACCTGTTTTTAATATCTGGGTCGCATTCTTTGCTCCGATGATAACCGGAACATCACGGCTGAGGCCTACGATCGCAGCATGTGAATTTTTCCCATCCTTTTCACACACGATCGCAGATGCAGTCTTTAACTGTTCCATGATATTATTGCTGGTCTCTTTCATTACAATAATATCTCCCGGATTGTAATTTTTCTGAAGATCTTCTTCTGTTTCTGCTACACATAAAGGAGCACATACCGACTTCTCGTTTACAGAAGTACCTTTTACAAGGATATGTCCAACAACATGTACCTTGATCAGGTTGGTTGTTCCGGCAACACCAAGTGGAACGCCGGCAGTGATAACAACGATCTCTCCATCCTTGATGTAATGATTTCTCTTCGCAGCTTCTACAGAATGCTCAAACAGATCATCCGTATTATTCTCCTCTGCAATCAGAAGCGGCTGAACGCCCCATGACAGATTTAACTGACGACATACCTTTTCAACCGGTGAACATCCGATGATCGGACATTTCGGTCTGTATTTAGAAATCATGCGGGCTGTTTTTCCTGATTTTGTTACGGTTACGATCGCTGCTGCGCCAAGATCGATTGCTGTTGTACAGGTTGCATGGGAGATTGCGCTGGTGATATCCGGATTCTGGATATTTCCTCTCTCATAAAAACGTTTTGTATAATCAATATCTTCTTCTGCACGTTCTGCGATCTTAATCATAGTATGGAGTGCTTCTACCGGATACTTGCCTGCGGCTGTCTCACCGGAAAGCATGATCGCGCTGGTTCCATCATAGATTGCATTTGCAACGTCTGTTGCCTCTGCTCTTGTCGGTCTTGGGTTCTTGATCATGGAATCAAGCATCTGGGTTGCTGTTACAACCTGCTTGTCTGCATTGTAAACCTTCTTGATGATCATTTTCTGGATTACAGGAACATCCTCTAACGGAATCTCTACACCCATATCGCCACGTGCTACCATGATACCATCTGATACACGGATGATCTCGTCGATATTTTCCACACCCTGCATATTCTCGATCTTGGAAATAATATTTATATTATCACAGCCATGCTCATCTAAAATCTTACGGATCTCCAATACATCATCTGCCGTTCTTACAAAGGACGCTGCAATAAAATCAAAGTCATTCTCAATACCAAATATGATATCTGCACGATCCTGCTCACTGATGTATGGCATGGACAGATTTACGCGTGGTACATTTACGCCCTTGCGATTGGATACCGGACCGCCATTTACTACACGACAGACGATCTTATTCTCGGATACCTGCTCTACCGTCATCTCGATCAGACCGTCATCGATCAGTATCGTATTCCCCGGTTTTACATCATTTACAAGATTCTTATATGTGATTGAAACCATCTTCTCATCACCTTCAACCTCATCGGTTGTAAATGTAAATGTCTGCCCCGGCTTCAGTTCAATCTTTCCATTTTTGAAATCTTTTACACGGATCTCCGGTCCCTTTGTATCCAGCAGTGTTGCAACCGGAAGGTTCAGCTCTGTTCTGAACTTCATGATACGTTCCATGTTGCGTTTATGCTGTGCATGATCTCCATGTGAAAAGTTGAATCGGGCAACATTCATTCCCTCGATCATAAGCTTTCTCAAAATATCATCATCATCTGTTGATGGCCCTAATGTACATATAATTTTAGTTTTACGCATAATGCCTCCTAATTTGTTGTTTTTATACTAAGAAACTATTATCAGTCTCCATAATACTCTTCATCCGGCACATGATCTTCCTGTTCTCCCGCTTTTGTTTCCGGTTTCTCCGGTATCCGTAGGATCTCATCTGCATATAATTTGACTGCTGCGATCAGATAGACAAATGTTATGATCACACACAGAATATACATAAATACAAACTGTCCCTTTAATACAAATCCTGCGATCAGGATCGCCGCTATAAACCACGGAGTTCTGATAAGTGTGGACGCCTTTACGATATCCGAAAAACCGATCTCATCACTGATACCAAATACATGCTTGAGTGCATTTATGATAAATCCCCATATCAGGGTTCCGACATAGTAGACAAATATCAGCAATACCGCCAGCACAAGTGTAATCCCAATCAATAACGGAGTATCATATTTTCTTGTCAGATTTAATAATGTATCCTTATCATATACATCCCGCTTCTCGATCGAACGCAGGTGCGAATAAACACTGTTCCAACTGATCCTGGTCGGTGAATCATCGCTGTACAGCAGAATCTCCTGATTGCTGACCACTACCATTGTCTTATAATGTCCAACCTCAAGAAGTTCATCGATCTCATCTGATTCCGTATCGTAATCCGTAGAATCGATTCTGATATATGCTTCTCCCGGACGTTTTAATTCATACTGCTTCTTACAATAAAATCCGTCTTCACTTACACTGAAATATGCAATTCTGTCATCGATCGCATCTGCCAGGCGGTTATATCCGATTCTCTTGCTGACCGGCATATAAAATACTAACGTCGGAAGAATCACGCATACAAGGATCACCATCAAATGGATGGAAAACCATGTTGCACTTTTTCCTGTCTTAATATATTCTGCCGGGCGGACCAGTCCTTTTAACATACCGCCTAATGCCCCAAAAAATCTTGTTTTTTTCTCCATATGATGTTCCTTTCATTTTTTATTACCGTGTTGATTATAACACGTCATCGCCTGACTTGGCACTACAAAAATGCTTTTTTTGTGCAAATTTCTGGTAAAGATTTTATCTGATCTTTTACCTGTTTTTTTCATAGTTCTTAAATTTCCCCAGATTATTGACATTTATATGTAAAAAAAATATTATAAATTAGTTAAGGATAAATAAAAATTGGAGGTTGCTTATCGTGAAAAAATTTATTACCACGGTATTGTGCAGTGCTGTCGCCGGTCTCACGATCTTCAGCGCACCTAAGATCGCCGGTCAGACCTATGCGCAGTCACAATATGCGTACACAACAGTTTCTACCCAGTCATCCAACATTTCATATGCTGACGAGATTGATGAAATGGTAGAAACAGGAACATTTGACAGTTCTTCATTAACAAAGGAACAGATTGACCTTATCAATAAAAAATACGGAGAAGATCCACAGGCAATTCAGGAGCTTCAGAAAAAATCTGACAGCATCAAGAATCCTTCTCTGGCTTCCATTGATACCAGCATCTATGCCCATGATGCACAGTTCAAGGGCTATGACATTATAAATGGTATTGATATCTCCCGCTGGCAGGGCAATATCGACTGGAAGAAGGTCAAGGCAGACGGAATTAATTTTGCTCTGATCCGTGTCGCACTCCGTACCACAGAATCCGGTGTGCTGGAAGCAGACGCATTATATAAGGAAAACATCGAAGGTGCTCTCGCCGCAGGACTGGATGTCGGCGTATATGTCTATTCCCAGGCGATCACAACGGCCGAAGCAAGAGCAGAGGCCAACTACACCATGAAGCTGATCAAAGGCTATAACATAAAGCTTCCGGTTGTTATGGACTACGAATACTACATCAATCATTCCGGCAGACTTGCACGGGCAAACTTAAGTCCTGCTGCCGCAACTACGATCTGTACTGCTTTCTGTGAAGAGGTAGAGAAGAATAATTACACCGCTATGGTCTATGCAAATAAATCTTTACTCACAGATGATGTATATGCAGATGTACTGGCAAAACGGTTCCCGATCTGGCTCGCCCAATATCCGGGATGGGATTCTGCAACCAACAGTGTGCATGCATCTTACGAAGGTAAATATTCCTACTGGCAGTACACATCTTCCGGCTCTGTAGCCGGCATCAGCGGTAATGTTGATATGAATTTCCGGTACATCAAAAAACCGGAAGCCGTTAAGAATCTGCATATCACTTCAACTTCCATGCAGAAGGCATCCTTGAAATGGAATAAAGTACCGTATGTATATGGTTATAAGATATATCGTCTTGACAAGAGCACAAATACATATAAGCATGTCGGAACGACAGTCGGCGCAAGCAATACTTCATTTACAGACAAGGGTCTGGAGGTAGAAACCTTATACAGTTACAAGGTACTTGCATTCTACGGAACAAATTCCGGTGCTTACAACGGTGGAGAGTCCAATATCGTTCATGCCGCTACACAGGAAAAGAATATTGATAAAGTTTCAATCGCCAAACGGGCAAAGGATTCTCTTACTTTAGAATGGACTCCGCAGACCGAAGTTTCCGGATACCACATTGTACGTTTTAATCCGGCAACCGGTAAATACAAAACCGTTGCTTATGTAAAAGGAGCCAAAAACAATACTTACACAGATACCAAGCTGGCAAGCGGAACAACTTACACTTATAAAGTGCGTGCTTACTTTGAAGAAGGCAGCCGCCGCGCATTTTTCAAATACTCCTCTTCCATAAACGGAAACACCCGTCCCGGACAGGCCACAGGTGTAACTGCTTCCTCTACAAAGAATACCGTAACCGTTAAATGGAATGGTCAGATAAATGTTGCCGGCTATATCGTTTACCGTTTAAACGACAATGGTAAATGGGTACGCGTTAAAACGATCACAAATAAAAACACAACCTCATATACAGATAAAAAATTAAGTGGCAATACCATTTACAAATACTGTGTTGTTGCTTACTACAAGAAATCCGGCAACAATGTCCGTACAGATCGTTCCAAAACAGTATCTATTATGACAAAACCGGCAAATGCCAGAAGCGTGTCCGTTATCCCATCCAAGAATAACTCTGTAAGTATTTCCTGGAAATCTTCTAAGAATATTTCAGGTTATCTTGTTTATATGAAAAACGGAACCACAGGTTCTTCCTGGAAACGGATTGCAAAATTATCTTCCGATAGGACTTCCTGGACACAAAAGGGACTGTCCGCAAACGGAACCTATAAATTCAAGGTTAAAACCTATTACCGCGGAAACGGTGCTACTTCGATCAGTGATGCAGCTACGATAACCGTTAAGATCCCACCGAAAAAGGTAACAGGAGTAGCTGTAAACAGCTACGGTTCCAAGCAGTTAATGACATGGAAGGCTCAGACAGATGCAGATGGGTATTATATCTATCGTTATACAAATAAAACAAAGAAGTATACAAAGCTGAAAACGATCACCAACTCCGCCGCTTCTTCCTATATTATCAATGAAGCCGGATCATCCAAATACAGCTATTGCATCGTTGCCTACAACAAGTCAAATGGAAAGGCTTACAAGGGAACCAGATCTACACTTACCGCTAGTAAGAAAGGCAGCCAGAAGATGCAGGTTATATGCAGTGTCTTAAATGTAAGAAAAGGTCCCGGAACCGGATATGATATTATTCAGACAGTTTCTTATGGAACAGAGCTTACACTCAAAGGCTTATATCAAGACTGGTATCAGATTTCCTTCACAAAGGACGGCAGAACCTACAACGGCTATGTTTCAGCCGCTTATGTAAAATTGAAATAAGCAATAACCATATATAAAACGGCAGGAATGCATTCCAAGCACTCCTGCCGTTTATTTCTATTACTGTTTTTACTTATTTGCTGAGTCCGGAACAAACATATAACCAATCCCCCGAACAGTACGGATATATGCCGAATCCTCTTCCAGCTTATCTCTCAATCGTTTGATATATACCGACAAGGTATTATCATCCACAAATGACTCATCGACATCCCACAACCGTTCGATCAACTGTCTCCGTGTCATAACCTGATTCTCATGAAGCGTCAGTTCCCGAAGCAAACGAAATTCACTTGGTGTACTGTCGATATTCCGTTCATTCCGGTAGATCTTATACTGTTTATTATCTAGTCTGGTGTGTCCGAAAATGAAATCTTCTCCTGCTTCATTTTCCAAATCTGTTTTTTTGATATTGTTATACCGCTGTCTTCTCAGGATCACAGAGATCCGTGTCAGCAGTTCCTTTACCCGATATGGTTTTGCTATATAATCATCTGCACCAAGCTCCAGTCCCTGCACCAGATTCACTTCATCTGATACTGCTGTAAGAAATATGACCGGAACATAATTATCTGCCTCACGGATCTCTCTGCAGAAATCATAACCATTTCCATCCGGCAGCATAACATCAAGCAGCACCAGATCGATATCCGGCTGCAGACACTTTCTCGCAGTCTTAAGATCCGAAGCATGCACCACTTCATAATGCTCTGTCTTTAATGTATATTCCGTCCCCATTGCCAAAGCAAAATCATCCTCAACTAACAGGATCTTCTCATTTGCCATTTCTCACACCCCTGTTCTATTTTATTCACGATCCAGTGCAAAGAAACACACCGCACTGACCAGACTGATAATGATACCTGCCAGAAACAGATAGAAGCCCAGCCGGTATCCTGCAAAGCCTTTATAGCCATTTTCCTGCATACTGCGTGTTGTTTCTTCCATAATCCCATGAATCGCCCGAATCGTCTTACTGTGTGTCAGCAGGAATAATTCAATACCGGAAAGAACAGCCGGTATAAAAAACATCAGATTGAAGATGTCCCAGGTATCCCGGTCTCCACGCAGATAGATCACAACCAGTACAATTCCCGCTATCCCGGTAAGGATTGCCAGATAAGGCAATATCCGGACAAACAGATTGATATCTCCCATCGCCTGATAACGGTCTGCAAGCTTTTTCAGATTTAAAAGCGGAAACCATTCCTTTACATCCTGATAATCCTTCATGGTAAACCGGTATCCCAGGAATGGGAAACATCCGGATATCAGGATCATAACCATCCCAGCCAGATACGTCAGGCTGAATTTATTTACCTTCATACACCCTCCATGCCAGCAATTATTTGATACGGAACGTCGCTTTTACATAACCATCTGCGAACAGCACATGATCTCTTCCGTCAAATGCCCACTTTAACTCTTCTTCTGCATAAGATGGCTCTACAAATTTAACATCAATTCTGGATACGTCCTCTGATTTTACAGCCGCTGTACGAAGAAGCAACATACCCTGAACAACCGGATGATCGGTCAGATGAATCTTATTCTGATCACCTGTCTCCTTGCTGAAGCTGTAAACCTCTTCTTTTGAAAATGTGTGGAACTCCTCTGCATTATCATATGATGCAGCCTCTACGCGCTTCAATTCCTTCTCTTTATCGGATGGCTTTACAAGTGTCACGGTAAATTTCTCTACCGGTGTCTCTACGCCATCCACATAACCGAGGATCGGAAGGATGTACATAAATGCATTCTCCTTTACAGCCCCGAATTCATAGCGGATACTGTCTGCCTGTCCAGCCTGTTCCTTCTCTGCCATATATGAGATCTTGCCGATAAATGCTCCCTGATATGTCGATGCATCCATCTCCGTCATCTTTGTTCCTATCGCCATCATTCTGTCATAAATATTCATATTGTACCTCTTTCTTTCTATAATTATTAAAATCGCCTGATTTTCAATTAAATATATCTAAATAATTTTCCTGATCACATTTAAACCTGATTCTATGTTCCAATCATATTCATAATATATGTTTCTCTCAGAAAATTCAACAACCGGTAATTTCATTTTAAAAGTCCATGCGGGTGCCGGGCTCTGGTGCTCCAATCTCGTATCCCTGTTCACGGATCATCTGCAGGTCAGTTTCAAATGTGATTCCGGTCGTTGTCAGAAAGTCACCGCTGATCACGGCATTTGCCCCGGCACGAAGAGCTGCCTTGCCATTATCCGGCAAATAGGCTCTGCCTGCCGCCAGACGGATAAAGGTATCCGGAAGGATAAAACGAAAAACAGCCACCGTCCGGAGGAACTCCTCCTGCTTCATCGGCTCCTGATGTTCAAAATACGTTCCCGGAATCGGATTCAGCATATTGATCGGAACCGAGTCCACATCCAGCTCTCTTAACGAAAATGCCAGATCGATCCGATCCAAAAGCGTCTCTCCCAGTCCGATCAGTCCACCACTGCATACTTTCATCCCAGCCGCCTTGGCTGCACGGATACTCTTTCTCTTATCATCTGATGTATGCGTCGTGCACAAGGTCTTAAAGAACGCATCCGATGCTTCCATGTTATTATGAACCATTGTCATACCAGCTTCATGAAGCTTTATGAAATCCTCCTCATCCAGCATACCAAGAGATGCGCAGACATGGATATCTGCTGTCTTCCTGATATCCTCCACATTCTGAACTGCCAGTGCTACCTCCCGTTTCGACAGCCGCCGTCCAACAGATACAAGCCCGTACCGGTAAGAACCACGGCTCTTATCCTGAACCGCTATATCGGTCAGGATCTGCTCACCCAGTACACATTCCGCCGGGACCTTCTCCTTTGCTCTGGTTGACTGTGCGCAGTACAGACAGTCCTCACCGCACTGTCCAACCTTAACAGCCGCCACAGAACAGACATCGCAGACATTTCCACAGAAATGCAGTCGGATCCGGTCTGCCGCCTCAGAAAGCTCTGACAGATCTACATCGATAAGCAGCTCTGCTTCCTCCCTTTGGATTCGATAGCCATTCAGAATCTTTTCCTCTAATTCTTTCAGTTCTTCCTTTTTCATCATTTGCTTATTGTCCTTTATTAAGAAATATTGCCCTTTTTAACCACACAGTGTATCCATTTTCATCCAATCTTTATTAATATACCATCTAAACAACATCTTGTGAACTACCCAATGTTCCGCATTGCCACGCCCGGCTTGTCCTCGCACCTACCCACTACCGGCTATGTATTACCCAACTTCGCGCCTGCCTACTACCGGCTGGATTCTTTGCATATAAACATAAAGCAATATTTTCGTTATGAACTTGTACCTTGCCAGCGAATGCGGGTGCATGTTTGAGCCGAATGCGAGTTTGCGCAGGAGCATGAGCAAATAAGACAGGTACAATTCATAGAAAATATGCGAGTTTATATGCAAAGAATCCAGCCGGAAGGGGCAGACATGAAGCGGGGCAATACACAACCGGGAGGAGCCGGGCGAAACCTTAAATCTCTTTTTTTCGGCATTATTCTCTTTCAAGTTTTTGTAAAATATAGTAGAATTACAGGGTATGGGGTCATTGGAAGGTGAACCCCTTTGGAGGTTATATCTATGATTAATATACTAGTAGTTGAAGACGAAAAACCTATTGCAAACCTGATCAAAATGAGTCTGACAAAGGCAGGCTATTCCTGTACCTGTATTTATGACGGACTTGCTGCCGCAGACATACTGGAAGAAACCCCTTTTGATCTGGTTCTGCTCGACATCATGCTTCCGGGTGCATCCGGCTATGATGTTCTTGAATATATCAAACCATTAAAAATACCGGTTATCTTTATTACAGCAAAAAACTCCCTGAACGACCGTGTCATGGGTCTGAAGATGGGAGCCGAGGATTATATTGTAAAACCATTTGAGATCGTTGAGCTTCTTGCAAGGATTGAAGTTGTTCTCCGGAGATATAATAAGCTGAATACAACGATCACCGTCCGCGATCTTGTTATTGATACAGTTGCGATGAGCGTCACAAAAAATGGAAAAGAGATTCCACTGACGAACAAAGAATATGAGCTGTTATTGTTATTTGCACAAAATCCGGGAGTTGCGCTCTATCGTGAAACGATATATGAGCGTATCTGGGGCGGTGACTATCCTTGTGACAGCCGGACGGTTGCTCTTCATGTCCAACGTATGCGAAAAAAACTCGGACTGGAAGACTGCTTAAAGACCATCAACAAGATCGGATACCGTCTGGAGATTTAAAAAGGAGTTTCTATGAAATTTAAGCATAAACTTGTATTATGTATGGTTGCACTTCTGGGACTGTCCTTCGGTCTCGGAGGAACCATGCTGATCCACCGATCATTCAAAACCTCGTTATCTTCCACCATCGACAGTGACCTGCAAAATTATGAGAGTATTCAGAGTACTCTGCTGATTGCTGTTGATACAAATTCTGTATCATCTTATATCGACATGTCTAATATCATTAACCAGCTTTCAGCTCAGGGAAACTCCAACCGTAAGAATATCATTCTTCGAAATTCGGATATGGAAGTCGTAAGCATCATGAATTCATCCTTTACATATAAAGAAATGAAACCATCGGATGAAAATACCTGTAATTCGATCATTTGGAGAGAAAATAATAACTACTATCTGCAATTATGCAGTTCCATGGATATCAATACAGAAAATCTGGACATCTCACAGATGGACATTGTCTATGACATCACTTCCGTGTATGCTGCTCGTGCGCAGGAACAGAATACATTCCGTCTGCTGTTGATCGCGATCTTCGTTGTCGGAAGTATCACATCCATGATCGCAGCCAGCCTGCTTACAAAGCCGTTGGAAAAATTATCATCACTTGCGCAGCATATCTCCCACGGTGATTACTCTGCCCGTCTGCACATCCACTCCGGCGATGAGATTGAGGCACTCGCAAATGATTTCAACAACATGGCAGATACTATCGAAGATAACATCTCAGAACTTCATTTCTCTATGGAAAAACAGGAACAGTTTATGGGAAGCTTCGCACATGAATTAAAGACCCCAATGACTTCGATCATCGGTTATGCCGATCTTCTGCGAAGCCAGAATATGAGTGAAGACGAAACAAATGAAGCAGCCAACTATATCTTCTCAGAAGGAAAACGTCTGGAGAGCTTATCTTTAAAATTACTGGATCTTCTGGTTGTAAAAAATCAGGAAACCATATTAACACCGACCGATCCTTCCCTCGCGATCCAGAATGTGATCAATGTTATGAAGCCGGAGCTGGCAAAGGAACATATAACATTAAAGTCAAGCTGCCGAAAGGGCTGCTGTATGATGGACATCGACCTCTTTCAGTCTCTGATCATCAATATCATTGATAACGCCAGAAAAGCGATCGACGACAATGGTCTTATCCATGTAGCCGGAACTGTAAGGGATGATAATTATGTAATCATTATCAAAGATAACGGACGGGGAATGCCACCGGAAGAAATCACACGAATCAGTGAAGCTTTCTACCGAATCGACAAATCCAGATCCCGTGCGCAGGGCGGAGCCGGACTCGGACTTGCTATTTGCAGCAAGATTGCAGAGATCCATCAGGCTAAGATCAAATACAAGAGTGCCGTCGGACGCGGTACGGTTGTCACTATTACATTACCAAATATAAAGGAGGCGGCACATCATGAGTAACGAAGAAAATAAAGAATCTGTCATTGCTTCCTATGAACTGACCGCTGCCCATAAGGAAGACGATGATATCTCTGAATCAGAAGTAAATGATATGATAAATGAGAGTGAAGAAGGTACTGTTCCCTCTGTCGAACATACCGGAAAAGCACGCGGTATTCTTCATTTCCTATACAAGAATCTTCTCTGGTTTATAATATGCATTGCAATTTTTGTGATCTGTATCATTGCCTCGAATCTGTATTTTCGTATTCAGGACAGGAAAACATTGAATTCCGTATCCAGCCATGAGATCAGTCCGAACAATCTCGATGTAACAAATAAACTGACACTGCTTGAGAAGATCAACATCATAAACGGAGAATGTTATTACACCGATCTGAACTTTGATTATACGGACAAACATTCCTACAGTGAGATCCATGATGTAACCGTAAATGAACTGACATCGTATTTCTCTGATTATTTCTCCTGTGATTTCACTGTAAATGGTATCTATGAGATGTATATATCCAAATATCTTGCAACGTCAGACGAAAATTCTTACCGCAGTTTTACGATATGGGTGGTTAATATCTACTATTTTGGATTTGAAATGAATTGTTTTCTGGATTATGACACGAACAAACTGATTACATTTACAATGAATCTGGACCCTAATTCTAACACTTTCTACAATAAAGAAAGTCTGGTAGAACTGGAATATTACAATGATTATATACTTCCACTGTATAACTTTTTAGGAAGCCATGTCGGTAATTCAACTACGTTCAGTGACACTTGTTTTGACACTCTATACGATATATTAGTCTCTTATTATGAGCTCAGCTTTGAGAAAGGATCCGGAAACGGTGCAGGTATGACTCCAACAGAGATACCGGATTCTGATCTGCAGTTATTTGAAAAGCTGACAGGAACACCTCTGACCGCTCATACCTATTATACTTACACTACTGAGATTAGTATGGAATTAGAAGCCGATACAACAGAAGAATACAACTTTTATATGAAAAACGGATTGTTCTTCTACCAGATGAATCGATATTTTTATAATTAACAGATGCTTAATACTTCTTTAGAAGAAATATGCAGAATAGATGCATTTTTTTGCAAATTATGATGCATCCATCCTTTATAGTAACATCATCAAGACAAGGGATGGTGCTTATGAAGTATTCAAGCAGAGAACAGAACAGGATTGAGCGCAGCACATTTTTTAAGACAGAGAGGTCTTTTACACGCTGCAATTATCTCAAAGTTAAGTTTGGTATCTTTGCCACATGTTGTTTTATTTTGTTTGTTGCCATTTTGCTCAAAGGTACCATCCTGTGATTTCTTGAGCCCCCTCATATTTCAGACTAGCTCCAGATGCGTTTCCCGGCATCTGGAGTTTTTCATTGTTTCTTATCATCTGTCTGCTCTTTTAATCTGCCCTGACGTTCCAGCTTATACTGTGTCTGCCGCCTTTTCGCAGCAATCCGTTTCTGCAGCTTTGCTGCCTCCCGTTCCGCCGAACGATCCGGCAGTATTCCACACGCTTCCAGTGCTCTTGGCCAGGGTCCAAAATAGGATTTTACCGCGGCTACCTCCTCCACCGTGAAGTCTGATTTTTTCGGATAGCGTTCCAGTTGTTTATATGTAGCACGCAGCATTTCCATACAGTTTTCTTTTGTCAGATCGTTTTCTGCCATAATCAGCTTTCCTCTTTCCTGTATTTTCCTACAGCTATATGCTGTATCTGTCTTCATAGATTATCTTCTATACCATACAATGTTTCCCGGTATATTGCAAATACCGGCTGCCATCCGTTCGTTTTACAACGCTTCCGGATAACAGCCGGTATTCCTTTTACTGACAGATCAATGTTTGTCCGTAATACATATCACCTTACGGCTTCATGTATCTTTTTTATTATTTTGTCTTTACAGATGTCTTACCACTGTAAACACTGTAGAACTTCTTTCCATTGATCTTCTTATATGCTCTTACCTTGACATAATATTTCTTACCCTTTTTCAGGTTCTTGATCACAGCACTTGACTTCTTGCTGCTTACATATGTACTCTTTGCATTCTTGAATGCTTTATTTGTTGCATATGTGATCTGGTAACCACTTGCACCTGATACCTTCTTGTAAGAAACCTTGATTGCCTTGGTCTTATATGCAGCAGCCTTCTTTACAGTCGGTGTTGCAGGTACAACAATCAAGGTGATCGTTCCTGTACTCTTCTTGTAATTTGCTGTTGCTGCGGCTGTTACTTTGATCTGTACCTTACCTGGCTTCTTTGCGGTAACAAAGCCGGTCTTCTTATTTACAGTTGCGATCTTCTTATTAGAAGATGTATAAGTAACCTTGCCCTTTGCAGAAGCCTTCATCTTCACATACTTACTGTATGCATATACTGTCTGCTTCTGGATCGTCTGTGATGCTTTCTTGATCACAAATGTGCTTTCTACTTTACCGGTATAGTTGCCCTTACCGGTAATAACTACCTTTGCGATTCCTGCATTCTTGTTATTTGAATATGCTACAGAATAATCATCGGTTGATAATGCCTTGCCGGATACTGTAACCTTTACAGCCGGTTTCTGTGCCTTACCTGTATATGTAACACTTGGAACTGTTACAACAGTGTTTTTGGCAGTCAGTGTAACCTTCTGATCCGGAGTCTCTGTAGTTGGCTCTTCTGTACTTGGTTTCTCTGTTGTCGGTTCTTCTGTAGTTGAATCAGAAGAATCTTCTGTTGTCTTATCAGGATCTTCTGTATCCGCCTTTTTCTTAACAGTCAGACGAACTACTGTTTCTGCAGCTTCGTAATTTGCTGTTCCGGCAGTCTTGACCGTAATATCTGTAAATCCTGCTGCCTTTACTGTTACAAGACCTGTATCATCGATCTCTGCAACTGCAGGTGCCGATGAAACGAATGTCAATGTACCATGACCATCGGCTGCAAGAACAAACGGATCTGTACCTTCTGTTACCTCTATGCTCTTAGATGCAACCTGGATTTCCTGTTTTGCCTTCACAATTTCAAATGTAACTGTCTGTGAACCTGCATATCTTCCATCGATTCCACGAATCGTTGCTGTAGCCTTTCCGACAGATACACGCTGTCCTGAAACCGTATAATCAACATCCTTTACAAGCTGATATGTGCCATCTGTGATTGTAAGTTCCGGTACGATCACCTTTCCGGTATATTCTACAGAAGCAACCGGAGCAATTGTTGCCTTGCTCAGATCTCCCATAACTGTAACCTTAAAGGAAGCTGTAGCTGCCAGATAATTGTCACTCTCCGGTGCTGTAATTGTAATAACTGCTGTTCCGACACCATTGATCTGAAGCTTGCCATCTTCTGTTACTGATATAACATCTTCTTTATCAGATGATAATACAGGAGTTGTCTTTGCTTCTGCTGCAACTTCGATATCTGTCTGCTGTCCGTATACGACCTTCCGGTCTTCCGGTACATTTGTGATCTGCTGTTCTGCTTTCTTAATCTCGAAGGTTGTCTGAACCTGTCCGGAGAATTCGCCCTTACCTGTTACCGTACAAGTAGCTGTTCCGGCATTCTGCGCATTTTCAAATACGACATCATAGTTTTCTTCTGTTATCAGATTACCGTTTACATATACCTTTACTTCCGGTTTTAATTCTTCTCCGGTATAAACTGCATCTGCAACTACTACCTTTGTATTTGCATCTGTCAATGCCTTTTCTGTCTCTGCTGTTGCAGTGATCTTGTACCATGCAGTTCTTCCTGCTCCGGATGTTACATGACACAGCACTCCATCTGTCAGATCCATAACATCGGAAAGTCCATCAACTGTTACATAATGTGAATCTGCCTCTGTCTTATAGCTGACTGGCAGAGCTGTAAGGTCTGTGTCCTTGAATAAATCTACGTTTACAATAAATGGATCATTCTCTGTACCGGTTCCGGCAAGTTCTTCTCCATTCATCCTATAAGTAATGATCTGATTCCACTGAGCATCGTATGTAGATGATACCTCAAAGTTCATCTGACTACTTCCAATTATAAGCTCTTTCAATGTTGGAAGACCTGAATATGCAGATGCAACATCGCCACCTGTAAGCTGATAGTGGAATTCTAATACATCTCCATCCTGGATCGTTGTAGCTGATAAGCCCATATTGGAGAAATCATCTTTGTTGTATGAGAACATCCATCCTGACATCGTATATTCAGCCTGAACTGTCAGTCCATTGATGGATTCCATATATGGTCCATATCCTGTATCTGCCAGAACATATGGAATGTTGTTCTCCTTTAACGCCTTCTCAACTGCATCCACTGCAGTCGCTGCATCAACTTCTACATCATCAAGGATCACACCATTTTCAGATGCACCCTTAATTCCCGCTGCTGTTGCTGTATAGTCATATACACCGACTTTAACATGCTTCTGATCAGCAACCGCTGCCTGTAACTCTTTATAAAGATCTACAAATGTCTGATCTTCTGCTGATAACGGAACATTTGCAAGCACATTGATAACTGGAGCTATACGATCCAGCGTATCCTTATCAGCTTTCTTTGAAACTGTTTCTGCTGTCAGCTTCTTTACTGCTGCTATATCAGCAGGAGATACATATACTGCCTGATCCTCTGTAAATGTGCTGCTTGCTTCATCTGCACATGAATAAACAGAATCAGATAATGTCATATATGCTGACTGTCCTGCAAATATTGTCTGTTCCTTTGTCTGGCTGGTGCTCAGAATTTCTCCGCCACTATAACAACCTGACATCTCTACACCTGCGTTGTTTGCTGCCTTGCCTTTAAAGCATCCGGCAATTCCACCTACATTTGTCTGACCTGATACTGAACCGGCATTATAGCAGTCAATGATCTTACCGGCAGGTGCTTTTGAACTGGCTTCATTATGAATACCAAGAATACCACCTACGTTATTCTTTGCTATAACCGTTCCATAATTTGAGGAATTCTTGATTGTAACATTTCTATTTGTCATTGCACCAAGAATACCACCTGCGCAACTGCCATTTTTAGCAGTGATCGTGCCGTAATAGCTACAGTTGTCAATCACATTTGTACTGGTATCTGAATTTGCTCCGCAATATCCAACGATACCACCTGCATAAACATAATTTGAAGTTCCTGTAAATGTGATATTAACCTTTGAAACACAATTTGAGATCAATACATTTTTTCCTGCATTTTCCTTAAGCATACCTGCAATTCCGCCGGCATGTGTTGCTGTGCTTGCAGAAATATTTCCTTCTACTGTCAGATTCTTGATCTGACCTGTTACTGATCCGAATAAACCTGCATCCTGAACATTGTCCACATACAGATTCTTGACTGTATGCCCCTGTCCATCAAATGTTCCTGCATAACCATAACTTGAACTATTCGGTTTGACAGGGATCCACTTATATCCTGCAAGATCGATATCTGCAGTCAGAACCGCATTGATCGTGTATTTTGTCTTTACTTCATTTGCGAACCAGTAAAGTTCTGCTCCGGTTCCAATCTGGTATACACCATCTGACTGTTTCGGTTCAGTCATAGTCTGTCCATCCCACGCCTGAGCATCGGCAGGTGTCAGACGGATCGTCTTTGTAATACTGTCTGTATCCTCCGGAATCTCAATCGTTCCTGTCTTATATATATAACCTGATGCACAAATGACATATGAATATGTTTTTCCTACAAATCCCTTGAAAACTCCATCCGTTACTTTTGTTTCTTTCTTATCTTCATCTAAGATCTGAATTGTATAATCTGTAACCGGTTTTTTCGTCTGACTGTCTGTTATATTCAATGTTACCGGTACGAAATCAGAAGCTACAAGCTTGAATTCTACATCCGGAAGATTACACATATAAGCGGTATGACGGCTGGCTGCCATCTGTACCGGTACACCTGTGTCATGGCGAACTGCCCGATGAGAACCGTATGGTGAACCATAAGCACTCCATCCACCTATTCCGTTTTTCAGACATCCTGTCAGACGGAATGTATCACCTGCAAAATAAGTCGGGATCGTAACCGTAATCGTCTGTGAAGCCGGTGTTGATGCAAACATATACTGGTTTAGTTTTCCAACATATTCTGTTCCTGTTGTGTCAAAAAAGCAGATTGCTGCATCCATATTATACACACCTGCTAATTTACTGGCAGGATTGTATAAACCATTATAAGAACACTTACCGTCTTCGCTTCTTTCTCCATAGCTGATCTCAATGGAATCACCTGCTGTCAATTCATCTGCGGTTATTTCATTTCCATCTGCATCTTTATATTTGTATGATACTGCAACTTCTTTTGCACGTATCACCTGATAAGTACTGACACCATTCTTTGTAACTTTAACAATATTTGGTCCTTCTGTAAGCCCTGCGACTGTATAACTGCCATCTGAATTTCTTGTGATGTTCTTTGCAGAAAATCCGCCGTATGTCAGCTTATTGTCTATAATCTCCGGACGAAGGACAGATACGGATACTCCACTCTCCGGTGTAAATGTATACTCAGCTCCATCTGTTCCTGCCTCATAATAAAGAACATCCAGCTGTGCATCCAGTCTGTCGCCAGTTACTTTTTCCTCTTTTTTATTTTTACCTTCATTTATGGTCATGTTGGTCTGAATAGCTGTGCCATCCTTATCAACAGTAACCACTACAACACCGGTATTTTCAGGCCATATTGCACTAAACTTGGTATACTTCGTATATCCCTGCATATTAATCTGTGCATCGTAGGTCACAAGCAGAATTGCTGTTCCTTCGGATTTCGCCTGAATCTCCGCTATTTCTGAATGTGCTCCCGGTGTAACTGTGATCACGTCATTTGACGGATTTCCATTCTCATCAATAACCGTGTAATGATAATCCGGTTCTGCACTTTTAGCATTCGAAGTACCTTCGATCGCCTGCCAGTTACGGAAACATTCCAGACTGTATGTCTCACCCTTCTTCATAGAAAGGTATCCACGTTCATCTGATGTAAGATAAATATCTGCTACATCATACTTATTCTGAGACATATCATGATATATAGTATCCGGATTAAACGAGTCATCCCCGATATACATATCCGCCTTACTAACCATATAATCTGCATCTTTATTGGTAGAGAACCAATCCCAGTAGGTAACACCACCGGCACCTGTCACACGATAGTAATATGTAATACCGCCTCCGACCGTAAATTCATATGTCTCATATCCCGGCTCTTTGGCTTCTATCTTTGTTCCCGGTTCATCTTTATAAATATAATATGTAGACAATGTTCCCAGTCTAAGCTCTGCTCCTTCCGGGAAAGTCACACTTACTTTTCTGGCTTCCGGTGCACTGATCGAATACCCATATGAACTGTTTGCTGTAAGTGTTTTTGAAACTGTCTTTTCTATATAATTCTGTGCATGGTCTCCCTCAGGTGTTACAGTTACAGATACCATATCCGCATAATAAAAAGGCACTGCATACTGAGCTGCTTTCTGACTTGTTCCCGCCTGCATCAAACCAAGTGTAGCATGACGATCAACATTATCAGGAGATACTACCTTTATATTAAAAGTAAAATCTTCTCCTTCTTGCCAAAATTTTCCACTGCCGGCATCCTTATTTGTACATGCAATACCTGACAGACTATATACTGCATATGACTGCTCTGCTTCATCGGTTACGATCAGGTCAATTGAACCCATATCAACTTTATTAGTACCACTCATTTTATATGTTGATAAGCGATAAGTACCTTCTGCAAGCTTCACTGTGTATACATAATTACTATCCGGATCTCCAGCCGCCACTGTATTTCCATCCGCATCTGTAAGTGTCATATATGGAACACTGCTGTTCATCTTGATCGATACCTGTTTCTCTTCTAATGCTTTGATCTTCTTTACAGCAGCTGCCACATCATCTGCTGATGCATCCAGATCTGCCATAACTGCCTGAAGTTCCGCATTTAATGAGGCATCCTTTGCGATCTTTTCTTCATTCTCTGCATAAAGTGTATATAACTCTGTCTTGTCTTGGGTTACATAATATGCTTCATAGCCTTCAAATCCACATCCAATATCTGCTCCATAACCGGCAAGTGTAAACTGCCAACGGAGAACATTGGTATTTGCTCCGGTTCCCTGATCTACAAGATATGCGCCTGCGCTTGTATTGCAAGGCACATTATCAACTGTGATCATCCAGCCGGACCATGATGTGTAATCATGTTCTGCAAGGTCTGTACCTGTCTTCTCCTCCAGTTCCAGATCATTTCCATTGTTACGTGTCTTATATGCATCCAAGAGTGCTGTTGGAACTTTTACAGTTCCTTTATCAATGCCTTTGATATTTGCCAGATAAAAGTTGCTGTCATTATAGGCACTTGATCCTGCAGGCTCTGTCTGAAGCCCTGCTTTCTTGAAAAATGCATAAGTTGCCTGTGAAACGGTCAATTTAGACAGATCAATGTCTATCCCTTCCTGTTTCCAGACATTTCCAATCTCTTCATAAGACATACGAGTCGGTGTGATATAAAATCCCTGTCCGATCGTAAAGCCCTCAAGAGACAGCACAACATATTTTGTGCTATAATCGGTCGTACTTTCATCTTCTTCCGCTGCCGCAACATTCTGAATACCATAACCTGCATTTACTGCAAATGGCACGAATAAAACTGCGCACGCAAATAAAAACGAAAGCACCAGTGTCCTGATTCGTTTCATTCGTTTCGATTCCTTTCTTCTATTGTATATTTTTTATAAGCTGGGAATTAAATCTTGCTTTTCCCTCGCCCAAAAGCTGTATGTAGAATAAATCTGCGGGTATTCTGACTGAAAGACCATCTTATGATCTTAACACAGTAATGGCGGTTGCACCGGATTCTCACCGAATTTCCCCCTGATCGGACATTTAAAGACACATCCGAGCAGATTCAATATAGAACATACATAGTTTATCTTATAGCCTTGTATGCGGAATGTCAACAAAATCCACAGGCATTGACCGGAATGTTTCTGCATATTTATAGAAAGAAGAATTCTGACAGGTGATCCTTTTATGAAACCTGAACTCCGGTCTCTTATTCCAAAACTAAATCGTTATCTTCTTCTACTCCTTGTATTTATCTGCTCTCTTTCTGTATTTTTGCTATTGTATCCAATATCGTCAAAATCACCTCAGTCCGATCTGGATAATAAAGCCACGCTGCCGGGTGTCAGAGATCCAGAGTCTGATCCAAATGACGAAACACAAAGTGACACCACAGAAACTGCATTTTCCGGCTATATTATCACACTCGATGCCGGACATGGCGGATACGATCCTGGGAAAATAGGAATTAACGATTCAAAGGAGAAGGACATCAATCTTCAGATTGCTTCTTATCTGCAAGAGCTTCTGGATTCTCTCGGTTTTGAAGTCTATATGACCAGAACGGATGACTCCTCACTGAATACAGAAACTGCCGAAAGCTTAAAGACATCCGATCTGAATCATCGGATTGAGATTGTGGCATCCCATAACTCCGACTTTTTTATCAGTATCCATCAGAACAGCTTTTCTGATTCTTCCGTACATGGAGCTCAGGTTTTTTACTATGCGAATTCTTCAGACGGTGAACAGCTTGCAAAATCAATCCAGGCCTCGATCCATGCGATCCTCGATTCTGATAATGAGCGTCCGGTCAAAGGTAATCTGGACTATCTTATTCTGAAAAAAAGCCCCTGTCCTGCTGTTATCGTTGAATGTGGCTTTTTAAGTAATCCGGATGAATGCAGCAGTTTAAATACTCCAGACTATCAAAAACAGGTTGCCGCTGCGATCGCAGATGGGCTTGTTAATCATATCCAGGCGGGCACAGAATAGGCAGGGGGCTGTAACCCCTGCCACTGTTATTTTGTGCATGAATGTAACGGTTCTTTTTTATCGATACATTTTTTCATTTTATTCCCATTTGCTTTTTTACATATTCGTGCTGTGATGTGTCAATATTAATCTTATATACAAACCAATGGCACAAATACACCATTGTTTTCGTGTTTCTTTTCATATCTATATGTAATAAGCAATATCTGTCTGCCAGAAACGGAATTATGCAGACCGGAATCTGTCTGCAGCGAACCGATGAAGGGTTCATAAGATGTCTGCTCTTATATTACATTATATTTGTACGCCTGCCAATCACTTTATGAAAAATTAATCTTTTCTGATATTTCCTGTCCTATTCTGCTCATTTGCACATTCTAATCCATATATACATAATTTATACTGTGGAATTATTTTTTATTCATATTCGACAGGATTTTATAAATTATTTTTGAATTTTTCACATTATATCCTATTTACTTGTCAGTTAAATATGGTAAACTATAGGTGCGTTTTAATACACAATTGTATGACTTATTTTCTACCCTTCATGGGTATTCTATCAGAAATGGGGTGATTCTATTGAAGATTGAACGCTTAAGTGAAAATCAGATCAGATGTACTTTGAATAAAGCAGATTTAGCAGACAAACAATTAAAGATTTCCGAGCTGGCTTATGGATCTCCAAAAGCAAAAGAACTGTTTCGTGAGATGATGCAGCAGGCATCAAACGAACTCGGATTTGAGGTTGATGATATACCACTGATGATCGAAGCTATACCGATTTCATCAGATTGTCTTATTTTAATTGTCACAAAGGTAGAAGATCCGGAAGAATTGGATACACGTTTTTCCAGATTTACCAGAAATAATGACGATGACGACACCGATTATGACGATGATATGGATGATGAATACGAAGATGAGAACTATCCCCCATCTGATGATAATGTAATATCCGGTCATATCGATATCGGTATAAATGGCGATGAATCCCAGATTCCGGAGGCAATTTTTAATGCTCTGGAAGGTTTTGTAAATAATCTGACAGGTCTTGCAGGTAAGAATATCGAGATTTCAACCGATATTCCATCCAGTGCAAAAGCACCTGTAAAACAGACACAACAGGAAGAGGATGCTCCACAGACTTTAACGAGACTGCTTGTATTTGACTCGTTAAATACCGTTATCAACGCATCCAAACAGGTTGCAAGTTTTTACTTCAGCAGCAACACACTCTATAAGAATCCGGTTAATAAACGTTTTTATCTGTTATTTACAAATGATAAGAATACTATTCCCGAATTCAACCGGGTATGTTACATTCTTGGAGAATACGGCACAGCACAGAAAATAACAGATGCCATGCCATATCATTTCAAAGAGCATTTTAAAACGATCATTGAAGAGGAAGCAGTTCAGACTCTGTCTGCTCTGTAATTTTTAAGAAAACTGATTTGACAAAACAAATACGGCGGATCCTTTTTTTCATTGGATTCCGCCGTATTTTTCGTCTGGCCAGATACATATTCTATATGAATTATGCCTGTGCCTGCTCTTCTTTCTTTGCAAGGTAGTCATTGATCTCAAGTTCAAGCTCTACCGGATCCAGACCATGAACGGCTGCTGCTTCCTCAAGAGTTTCACCTGCTGCTGCAAGACATCCGATACAATGCATACCTGCTGCCATAAGAATTGCTGCATTTCCTGCATCTACTGCTAAAATATCATTTATAAGCATATCTTTACTGATCTTTGCCATGTGTATATTTCCTCCTGTTTCCTATAATCTTTCTTAATCTGATATGACATTTTTCGATTTTAAAAATATCTTCATCATTATAGTATACACATTTTTAAATGTCTATCCCTTTATAGGAAAAAGATAGGCAGACTCAAGTTAGCAGGAACTAATTTTTTACAAATCATCTCAATTCACTTGATATAAGAAACTTTTTGATTTAAAATAGGTAACGAGATGTGATTATTATTACTAAAAGGAGGACAATCATATGGCATTCGTAATTGGTGATTCATGTATCGGTTGTGGTTCATGTGCAGGTTCATGCCCTGTTGGAGCTATTAGCGATAACGGTGGTGTTTTCGTTATTGATGGTTCACAGTGTATTTCATGTGGTGCATGTGCAGGTTCATGTCCTGTTGGAACAATTTCAGAGGAGTAATCCACACAGAACGTTGTTATCATAATATAGAAAAGCTGCCGGAATCGGCAGCTTTTCTTTTTGTCTTATACAGAAAAACAATGATGTCCTCAGACGGATCTGTTTTTCTGTATATCTTTTTATTTCTACTCCTGAACATAGGAATACAGTTCATTATTTCCCTGACTCATGGCAGCTTCATATTCTTTTCTTGATACCCGGACTTCCGTATCCAGTACCGGATCATAATAACGAACCGCTTCACTGTTATAGCTTACGACCATTACATATCTTCCATCATTGATACGACTGATAACCGGAATACCATTACTGATATATCCAAATACCAGATCCAGCGAGATTCCTGAAATATCTGCTCCCGGATATTTTCCAAGCTCTGTCAGCACCTGTACCGGATCTGTACCGGATGCTTTCATATCTTCATATGTGAGATCAGTCACACCCTCATAGATCAGTGTCATATATACACAATCCCACAAGGATGCATCCACACTGCCGGAGCTTTGGTGATAGATTGACGATGCGATCGTATTATATGCCTGCATCTCCGACTGCCTGTATACGATTTCTCCATCCTTGGAAACAACAATACCTGCGATCTGCGTTGCCCGGTTGATTGCATCTCCTGCCTTTTCATAGATTCCGGTCAGTCCCAGATTATCATATACCATATAGCCTGCATATTCATCTTCTACCGTGATCAGCATATCCGATGAACGATCTCCCACCGTGTTCTTTGTGATATTCAGATACGGAATATAGGTCAGATATATGTTTGACGGTACTGTAAAATACAGCTTCGCAATTCCTGATGTTGTTTTTGTCGTGATATCAACTCGTTTTACATCGTCGCTTTCTTTATAGGTGATAAAGTCATCCTCTGCCAACCGAAATCTGTCTGTTTTCTTGGATCCTTTGGTCATATAGATCAGATCATCCTCTACGCTGATATCTATGATATAATTGTCGTCCTTCTGATATTCTTTGATCTGGTTTCCATTTTCATCCACGATAAATAATTTGTATGATGGGATCCGGCTGTATACCTTTTCACTCAGATTCTTTTTTGCAAAGGAATCTTTATCTATAGATATATCACTGTCAGCCGTATTACAGATCCCATATATCAGATCCCGGTTCTTAAATCCATAGCAGACCAGACTCTTTCCTGCTCCCGCATCCAGCGTATAGGTCTGTCCGGTTGCAAAATTAACCAGCGTTAATGTCGCATTATCGGCTGCCTGATCCGATGAATCATATGCCATTACCTGCATATCATCGGATACATATACATGATCGAGCGATACATGATCTACATAATAGGATAACTGTTTTGCTTCCACGTTAATGCAGTTCACCTTGTTGCCAAGCATAAAATAAAAGTTTGTTCCATCATAATAGGTCAGTCTGGACACTTCATCTTTCATGGCTGCATATGGTTCATTACATTCTGCAAATACCAGCTCCGTAACCTCCTGCTCTGCTGCATCGTAAGAACACAGACTGATTCCCAGCTTTCCTTCATGAGCACCACGGTTCATATAGCCATATACTGCAAATATCATATTGCCATCGTCGTCCATGGAGATCATATTGATACCATAATTGTTGTATGTGTTTCTGACATTTTCCACGTCATCCATCCAGAATCCAAATACCATGGAGATCTGGTTTTCTGAGTAATTATACAGCCAGAGCTGTCCGTTTCTGACAAAACCGATCTTCTTATTATCCGAGCTGTAACGGTAATCCAGCTTTTTATCAAGAACAACCCCGATCTCATACACATTATTTTTATTATCGACACCTGTCCGGTTGAAATACTCGTCGATATAACGATCAAAATTCATAACGGATATTGTGCCTGCGTTATCTGCTTCCCCAGTATCCTCTGATGCTTCAGCATCCTCTGCTCCGGTGGCTGTTTCTGTATCGTCTTCTGTCCCCGGTTCTTTATAACTGACACGATAATATTCCCTGACCGAATAATAATCCGACTCACCATCGGTGTTTTCTGCCGTGGTCACATAATCCAGTTCAATTACTGCATAATTGACATCAATTTCCTTGATCTGTGGAATGATCGAAGTTATCCGGACCGGATTCACTCCACTCCAGACAAGCTCTTTGTAGCTGCTTGTCAGATTCAGATGTCCCATAGAAAGGCTGTCATCATCCTGTCCTTTGTATGCCTGCATGTATGGATAGATAAAAGAGCCTTCTTCATTTGCCTCGTAGTCAAATGTCGAAGCATTAAACTGTTCCACAAAGTCCAGAAGCTCGGACGCATGATAATTGTCATTTACAACGATACGGGTATAGTAGCGTACGGTCTGTCCATCCGCTCCATCTAATTTGAATATCAGCATGTATTCCGTATCCGGCTTGATATCCATACGGATATCAATATCAAATATCCGGTATCCATTCTCCTCTGTATCGGATGTCAGATCCCCGTTCTCGATCAGAGAATCGCTTGAGATTGACCGCAGCTCATAGCTGTAGGTCTTTGCATAACCATTTTTGTCATCTACTGCAAACGTTACTTTTTTGTCATCTGTCACCGGAGTAATACAGTCACGAAGCATAGTTGTATCGACTACGGTTGTATAGCCATGAAGGCAGTTGATATATCTGCCCTCATAGTCTACATATACTAAAGGCAAGGTGGCATTTTCCATCTCCATTGCCAGATTCTTATACTGTCTATTCTGAAATTTATCAACTAAAAAAATAGTAATCACAAAGAAAACTGCCATTACTATTATTCTTATAACAAGTGTTCCTATTTTCTTCACAGGTAAAATCGTCTCCTACATCTTCTGTAGCGTTCCCGTCTACAGTAAAATTCATTACAGATCAATGTTTCTATCAGATTCCGCATCATGCAGTTACCACAGCCTTTTCCTTTTGGAACATACGGTGGTTCAGATGGCGCAGCCTCCATATCCAGATGAATATCTACATATGGATCCGGAAGCTCTGCATAGACATCCCGTGCGATCTTACGGATCACCTCCGGATCTGGATATTCCGCAAACATCGGGCTTCCTGCATATTCTAATTTATCACATTCTTCTTCCACCATTGCACTGATACGCCGTACCCGTTCCGGATACATTTCCTTCAGATATGCCCAGTCCTTTTCTGCTCTTGACTGTTCCTCATTTGGATCATCCGGCAGCAAAAGCCCCGACATGCTCCGTGTCAGATTATATACATTTCCATTTTTTATCAATCCACGGATATTCGTATCCTTTCTGTCATATGGAATGTATTTAAATTCATTCTGCATATAAATCTCCCTGCCTGCATTCTTATTCCTATATAGTATATATGCAGACAGAGAGATTATGTTACTGCCATTTCTTATTTGAACTGAAATTAATCACCAAATGAGATACCTAATGTCTTTGCTGCAAGAACGGTATCATCGTCCGGAGATACATATTTGAGTTTTCCTGCTGACTCTGATAACGGAATCGCAGTTACTTTATTGTCCTTGAATACAACGAGTTTTCCAAAATCCTTTGCTTTGATCAGCTCGGCTGCCTTTGCCCCGAATCTGGATGAAATCACTCTGTCATATGGACATGGGCTTCCGCCTCGCTGTGTATGACCAGGAATCGCAATGCGGATATCCTGTGTTGTGAACTCCTTGAGCTTGTCCGCCATCTCATATGCAACAGATGGATACGGAGAATTTGCAATTGCTTCTTTTCTCTTCTTCTTTGGAAGCTCTGCAACCTCTTTGGAGATTGCTCCTTCTGCTACTGCAACAATCGTAAATCCTTTATTATTCTTTGTTCTCTTGTCGATTGCCTCGTATACCTTCTTGATATCATACGGAATCTCAGGGATCAGGATAACATCTGCTCCACCTGCAATACCGGCATGTAATGTGATCCAGCCAACCTTATGACCCATAATCTCTACGATAAAGATACGGTTATGGGATGCTGCTGTTGTATGGATACAGTCAATCGTCTGTGTTGCCACATCTACCGCACTCTGGAAACCAAATGTCATATCGGTTCCCCAGAGGTCATTATCGATCGTCTTTGGAAGACCAATTACATTTAAGCCCTCTTCACTTAACAGATTTGCTGTCTTCTGGGAACCATTTCCTCCTAATACACATAAACAGTCCAGTTTGAGTTTTTTATATGTGTCCTTCATGGATTTCACCTTATCAAGACCATCCTCTGTAGGCTCACCCATAAGCTTAAATGGCTGTCTGGAACTTCCAAGAATCGTTCCACCCTTTGTCATAATGCCTGAGAAGTCATCCGGCATCATCTTGATATACTGTGCTCTCATCAAGCCCTTATATCCATTCAGGAAACCATAGATCTCTACTTCATCAAATAACTCGTACAATCCTTTTGCTACACCACGCATGGTTGCATTCAGTGCCTGACAATCGCCACCACTGGTAAGTAATCCAACTCGCAACATCCCTAAACACCTCTTTCTTCTTTTTTATGTAAAATGCTATTTAATTGTCCCTATAAATATACGCGTCCTTCCAATGCCCGGAGCAGTGTCACTTCATCAATACATTCCAGATCTCCGCCAACCGGTACACCGCTTGCGATCCTACTGACCTTGATCCCTGCCGGTTTGACCAGCTTTGATATATACATCGCCGTTGCTTCTCCCTCCGGACCGGAGCCTGTTGCAATAATCAGCTCATCCACATCCCCCTGCAACCGCTTCATCAGTTCTGCGATCTTGATATCCGCAGGTCCGATTCCGAGTGCCGGATTGATCACTCCATGAAGAACATGATATACACCATCGTACTGATTCGTCCGCTCATATGCTGCAAGATCTCTCGGTGTTTCTACCACCATGATCACCTTATGATTCCGATTTGCAGATCTGCAGATCGGACAAAGATCACTGTCTGTGATCGTATAACAGTTATTGCAGTATCGAATCTTCTTCTTTGCATTTACGATTGAATCGGCAAGTGCCTGTGCTCGTTCTTCCGGCATACTGATGATATAAAATGCCAGCCTTTGTGCTGTCTTTGCTCCGATACCGGGAAGTCTGCCAAGCTCTTCGATCAGACGGTTTACTTCTCCACCATATATATCCATTAGAACGGTAAGCCTCCAAGACCCATACCGCCGGAGATCTTATTCATATTCTCCTGATAATCTTCATCCTGCATACGGAATGCTTCATTTACTGCAGAAATGATCAGATCCTCTAATGTCTCGATATCATCCGGATCAACAACCTCCGGATCCAGCTTGATCTCCATCAGTTCTTTCTTACCGGAAACCTTTGCTGTTACAACGCCGCCACCAACGGAAGATTCATAGATCTTATCCTCCAGCTCCTTGGTTGTTGTCTCCATCTGCTTCTGCATTCTCTGTGCCTGCTTCATTAAGTTGTTCATATTGCCAGGCATCATACCCATGTTATAGCCGCCTCTTTTAGCCATCTTATATATCCTCCTTGATTCTTAGCTCTTTTTTATATTTTTATTCATACTGAATAGCAAAATTAATCTTCGACAAGTCATTCGCCTCGATCTCCTGTGCCGCTTCACTATTCTTCGACACGACCTTCAGTTCGATCTTCACCTGTCTGCCGGTCACCTGTTCGATGTGCTCTCGCAATGCCGCCATCCGCTCTTTTCCTTCAAAATAAGCGATTGCCTGCTTGTTCTCTTCATTCTGGACATATGCCAGATACAGACCATCTCTGGCTTCGTTCATATTGATCCTTGCTTTTTCCAGAAACTTCTTCGTAATATTCTGATATCCTTCCATAATGATATCCCATTGTTCTACGAATTCTTTTAATTCATTGTAATTTGCTTCCGGAAGTTCTTTTTTCAGTTGCTCGGACAGCTTCTTCGATGCCGCTTCTATCTCTGCACCTCCCATCGCAGGTACATTTCCTATCTGCATTCCTTCCTGCTTCAGTCTTGCACAGATCTGATCTAGCAGTTCCTGTGATACTGCTCCGGCTCCCTGCACTGCCTCGCCTGCCAATGCTGTAACGCCTGCCGATGCCGAGCTTCCTTCACCGTTATTATTCCCGCTAACCACCGATCCGGCGGCTCCATTCTCTAACTTCTGTTCCAGAACTCTGACCCGGTCAAGAAGCGCGCTGTAATCGGTTTCCATCTCAGGCTTGCATAATTTGATCACTGCAAGTTCTAAAACAATACGCTTCTGTACTGCATATTTGATATTTGCAGAGGTATCCGAAAATATATTGATATACCGGATAAGTGCATCTGTTTCGAGCTGTGCAGCAAGCTGTCTTAACCGTTCCAGATTCTCCGCCGACATATCAAGCTTCTGATCAGCCTCCGGTGAAACCTTCACCAACAATACATTTCGAAGGAACCATGTAAATTCTGATACAAATCTGGACAATTCCCGTCCCTGCCATACTACCTCATCCACCAGATCGATGGCACCGACAACATCCAGCCGAATCACACAATCTAACAATCTGGCAAATACATCGATATCAACTGCTCCGATCGTATCCAGTACATTTTCATAAGTAAGCTCCTTGCCAATGTTGAATGCGATACACTGATCCAGAATACTGAGTGCATCACGCATTGATCCATCTGCAGCCTTGGCAACATAATCAATTGCTTTTTTCTCTGCCGCAATCTGTTCTCTTCCAAGCAGCTCCATCAGACGGTCACTGATTGTTTCCACCGAGATCCGCCGGAACTCGTATTTCTGACACCTGGAAGATATTGTGATCGGAATCTTATGGGATTCTGTTGTTGCAAGTATAAAAATGACATAAGACGGTGGTTCCTCCAATGTCTTTAACAGAGCATTAAACGCTCCCTGTGTCAGCATATGAACCTCATCTATAATGTATACCTTATATTTTCCTTCTGATGGTGAATACTGTACTTCCTCCCGGATCTGACGGATATTATCCACACCATTGTTTGATGCTGCATCAATCTCGATCACATTCATAGATGATCCATCTGCGATCGCACGACATGCCGCACATTCATTGCATGGGCTTCCGTTTACCGGATGCTCACAGTTTACTGCTTTTGCAAACAACTTTGCTATCGATGTCTTTCCGGTTCCTCTTGTTCCGCAGAAGAGAAATGCATGTCCGATCCTGTTATTTATAATCTGATTCTTTAGTGTTGTTACAACATGATCCTGGCCTTTTACTTCTTCAAAAGTATCCGGTCTCCATTTACGATATAATGCCATATAAGACATGACGGTTTCCTCCAAAATACAACTAAAGATATTATATCCGAAATGGTGATTGATAGCAATTATTAGTTTTTGTCCTCTTTTAAATAATATATCCATAATAGCGCACTTATTTACTTTACAGGGCAGCCTTTTCTATATAGTAAAAATGCCGGACGCCTCTGTTTCAGGCATCCGGCATTGGAGATGAACATGAAGTTCACGAACGAACCATATTATATAATTTTAAAAGTACCGTTTTCATTCTGTCAATGTTTCCTGTTTCCCGGTCTATCTTTTCCATGTTTTCCCTGCCGTCTTTTTATGATCACAAGAATTACTGCGCCAAGCATTGCTCCAAACCCGATATATGAAAACAGGATCACTCCTGACGAGTCACCGGTTCTGACCGGTGGTTTCTTCCTGTCCCCGGTGTCCGGTTCGGTCGTCAGCTCTGTTGTAGTTTCTGTTGTGATCTCCGTCGTCTGTTCAGTCGTCAGTTCGGTTGTAGACTCGGTTGTGGTTTCCGTTGTGTCCTCGGTCGTGATCTCAGTCGTCAGTTCGGTTGTAGACTCGGTTGTGGTTTCCGTTGTGTCCCCGGTCGTAGCTTCGGTTGTTGTCTCCGTTGTGTCACCAGTCGTGGTTTCGGTTGTCGTCTGTTCTGTTGTATCTTCCGAAGACTGATTTTCATATGTACCAAGCTCCCGGATTGTCTCTGCATTATCAATGTCCACGATCTGACGCTGCATTATTACAAATCCCCGGTTACCTTTACAAGGCAGCTCCTCGATCATGTAAGTTCCCGGCAGCAACGCTCCCAGATCCGCTTTTTCTGTTTCTGAAGCTTCTCTTATGGATGTGTTTTCTTCGCTTTTTGTAGCTCCGTCTGCCATAATATCTTCATCGAAAACTTCCCTCTGTGTACTCTCATCTCCACAAAACCAGATCCCGGCTGTCATATCATATTCCTTCCATGCACTTTCTTCCTGCGTCTGGTTGTATTCATAGATAACATCATTGATATTGAATTTACCACTTTCCTTGCGTCCGGCCGAATCAAAACGTCCATTTGCTCCGGTTACCGCAATATGGCTCTCAACAGGATTTCCTGCTTCATCCAGCAACGAAATACGAAATACGATTCCCTGCATGGATTCTCTGGTTCCTGCATTGATCTTGTCAAATGCAATATCCACCCGTTCTGCCTGCTCGTACACCTTTATCAGTTCCGCTTCTATGACATTCCCACTCTCCACAGAAAAAGTCTGCAGCTCTTTATTCGGATTTCCTGCATCCAGATGAAGTACAATTTCATTTCCGGTAATTTGCTGTTTCTCTCCTGTCAGTCCGGTTACTTCGATATACCCCTGTCCATGTCCCGGCAGCATATACCCCTTTGGTGGCTGGTATTCTGTTATGACCACGGTTCCAGCCGGAAGAATTACTGCACCTGTCTTTTTATCCGTAAATAGAGGATCACTCTGTCCGGTAAGATAAGCTGCATCCAGCTTTGCCTCATAACTTCCGGTCTGCTCGTTATATACTGTCTTAATATACCAGGTTCGGTATGCAGCAGATGCTGCCAATTCTGTTTTTTGCAGGAGTCCCTTATAATACCGCACCTGAAAGACTGCATCCGCAAGAGATGCTCCATATTTTACAGTTCCGGTTCCATTCTCTCTGTCATATTTTGTTAGTGACAGTTTTCCCTGATATACCATTTCTTTCTCTGCAAGCTGCATGGTTGCATTAATCTTGTTTTCCACCGTATCCGGGGATATACAAATATAATGCACATCCGCATCCAGTTTGTAATTTTTTGGAGCACGCTTTTCCTTTACTGCATACCAGCCAAATGGCAATCCGGTAAAACAATGCTTACTCTTATCTGCCTGAATGGAAACGACCTCTCCTGATATCATTCGGAATGCATTTCCGGTTCCGCAGGAATTCCTAATCTCCGGTATTCCGATCACGGTATTTGCCGCATTCATTTTTTCTGTCGTAAATATGCCAACCTGATTTTCTTCTTTATATGGAGCATTCTTTCCTGACACCATATAAACACTATATTCTGCATGTAATAACGAATATGCTGTATTTTCATCCGTCCATTCTTCACCGGCGCTCTTCTTTTCCAGATACAGTTCTCCGGTATTTGGCTGATCTGTAACTTCGATCACATGCTCGATCTCTTTTTTTCCTGTTTCTCTTCCGCCACTGGACAGACATTCTTTTTTTACCGGATCTGTATTCAGCCTGTAATAGCGGTTTGTTTTTGTTTCCTTTGCATAATAGCTTCCACATGGTAGTCCGGAGATCGTATCTGTCCCTTTTTTCTTAAGCGAAACGATCGTTTTATTTCCTCCGGTCGGAATAAATTTCGTGTTTATATCTGTAACAATTCCCGTTCCATCCTTTTGCACTGTAAATGTACCTACATAGAGATTTCCGGTTCCCGGCCTTCCATTCTTGTCCGCCATGTATACCTGATACTGAATATCGGCAAATGTATATCCACCCATATCGGAAATTTCTTTCATCGCACTGCTTTTATGAAGCTGAATTCCGATCGTAATCGGCGATTCCAGTACATCGATCTGCTGCTTGGGATATTTCTCCAAATTTTCTGAAACTCCGATTCCACCATCCTCCTTATCCAGATAGATCCACTTCTGATAGTAGGAAGCCGCTTTTTTATCCTCTTTATTTACAATATAACCTCCGGCATAGGAATATTCATTTCCATTCCACCCTTTCTTTTTCCCTGTTTCCGCAATGTAATACCAGCAACCAACCGGAACTCCGCGCACTTCATATATCCGGTTATCAGAACCATATACCGGATAATATCCTGCATCCGAATTATATTTTGTAACAATTCCTTTTCCGGATGCATCGGTTGTAAAGGTGCAGACATAAGCATCGGTTGATGTATCATTCTTTTTCCCAACCTTATACACATTATATCTGGCTCCCTGCAGACTATATGCATCCGTTTTGCCATCTGCTCCTGTAAGTTCCGGAGAGTCACTGGTTTTTTGAAGACTGAGCCCGCCCCGGACATTCTGAATGACAAACTCATATTCCAGCTGGTTATCTGTAATTTCATAATAATGGTCTATCGCGGGCAGATATCCTCTTGCCAGTGCCAGTTCAGCATCCTCATGCAGCATATAATAGCCCGGTGGCAGATTGTAGATATTCCGGCATGTGGATCCATCTATATCCTCTCCGGCATAATTACTTTTTGCTCCATAAAATCTGCCTTTTTCCGTAATATAAGTTGGCACACCTTTTCCTTTGGAATTAACCGTATATGTTCCGATCTTTACCGCTTTCCCCTCTGACAGATCTGCAAATGGCTCGTCCAGTTTATAAAGGTAAAATTTTATTCCTTTCAGATTATTCAAGGAACCATCACCAAGCTTTGTCAGATGCAGTTTTCCGGTTTTTAATTCACTTCCCCAGTTAATCACCATCTCCATTGCATATTCATAAAGCACACCTGCAAAGCAGGTCTGAATCTCTTTGTTGTCCGGGCAGACAGCATAAGCTGTAAACCCATCCCGTTCGGCAAAGGTCTTTGACAGTCTGCTCACACCCTTCTTATCCGTACCGGCAGTAAAGAAATATCTGCTTCCTGCCTTTAATACAGCTTCTTCTCCTGACCGGTATGCTTTCCAGTCCGTATCTGCAATCGAACCTTTCCAGTCCGTACATACCCACAGTTTAATATCTGTATCCGGCACTATGATACGAAACGCATTCTGACCTCCTGTGACCGTACGCATCTTCGTTCTTTTTGCATATACTCCATCCGGAGACACAGTGCTTAACAAACTCTCTTCTTCCATGTGTATGGTATACCGGTATTTCCATCGCGTCTCCGGCTGCCCCGGTGATATATCAATCTGCTCTGTCTTTGGAGTTTCTGTTCCGATCCGGATCTCTGCCTGTGCTCTCGTATATGGAACTTCTCCGCTCATGCTTTTTCCATGATGCCGGATAGCATTCAGATTATCCTGTAATGCGCTTTGAGACTGCCTGTTCTTATATCCCTGATACAATGCTTTCCGGATATCGGCTGTTAACAGTCCGCTGCCTGCATGTATATAACCATCTGTCGTATCATCACTGTATACAGTTGCTGCTGTTCCCTGCAAATGCTTTCCATCCGAAACATATTCTCCATACCACGGAACATCCAGCTCCTTGTCTCCACAATATACGGAAAACAGCTTCTCACAATCCGTAATACTATGATACCTGAAGATCCGGAAATCTCTGCAGGTATCTCCCGCTTTTGTTCTTCCCAGTCTGTATCCAACGACAAATTCTGAATATAACATCGGAAAGGACATTACCGTCGCCAATGCATCTATATTAAATATATACGACTTTTTCTCTTTCTTTATTTCTACTTTCATATCCGGAGTATATACATCTCTCGATATAGCATCTGAGATCGTAGCGATCTGTTTTGCCTGATCTTCATATGATAATGCTATATCCTGCGTGGTCATCGCATCTGCATCTTCCGAGGTTGCTCTGTCGGTATCTTCTGCAGCCACCCCATCTACAGCTTTCGCAGCCACCCCATCTGCATCTTCCACAGTTGCTCTGTCTGCATCCTCCGGAGTTGCCCTGTCTGCATCCGTATCCGTTGCTGTCGCATTCTTTTCAAACAACTGCGTTACCGCCTGCTCCGCATCTCCTCCCATGGATGCTGTCTGAAGGATCGCATGGAATGGCAGATTTATCAGCAGAAGAATTCCCACCAGTACGATCAGTAAAATTTTATTTCCGTATTGTTTCATATATTTCTGTCAGCTTCCCAGAAAAAGCTGTTTCCTCCTTCCTATATTTGAGCCCGCAGCTCATATTCTATATTCCCAAATGAAATAATATCTCCGGGCAATACCACTGCCGGATAGTCCACTCGCAGTGGATAACCATTTACATATGTCCCATTTGTCGAACCCATATCCTCCAGTACATATTTATGATCGACATATCGGATCCTGCTATGAACCCGACTCACAGACTTATCGGAAATACAAAAATCTGCCATATCCCCACGTCCAATCAATCTTGGAAGTGTATCCAGACAGATCACCGGATTCGATGTAGCTTCCGCTTGCCCTCCAACCGGAACTAACATGCATACCGGATCGGTTGCCGGAAGTATGGTTGTCTCCTGTTGTGTATCACCGGCTGTGGGTTGTCCATTTCCATCCGCTGCTGCCGGAAATATAGTTATATCCTGTTCCTGTATACAAGGTTCAACAACCTCCTCTTCTTTTTCAGTCTGATCTGTTAAGAACAGCTCCATCCAGACAAATAATTCCACTGCCAGTAAGATGCATACACCGAATAAAGGTTTCATATGTTGGATCCGTCCATTTGCCCGGTACTGCATCCATCCATAGCTGATCCCAAACAACGCCGTTGCAAGCATACAGGCAATAACGACCGTCTTATACACGATCGTCCGAACCGATGTCTTATCATCGTCAATGTCACTCTGTACTATCGTCCTGTTCCGGTTCGATTTCTTCCATTTATTCCGGTTTGGTTCTTTTCTCAAAAATGCAGCCAGTCCTGCTGCCTCTTCCTCTTCCTCAGTTTTGCCCGTTTCTTCCGTTCTATATATATCTGTATTTCCCGTACCATCTGTATCGCCGCTTTCTTCCGTGCGGAATTCTGTAAAAAAATCTACCAGCTTTTCAAGATCATAATTTGCATCCATGATCTTCTGATACAGATCATATACCCGGTCACTGCCCGCCCGGTCTGCATGATCCATCCTGCATATCATCTGATCTAACAGCCTCCGCATCTGCTCCCGGACCCCACTCTGATATCCCGGAAGATAGATAAAACCAAAGCATTTCTGCGCTATATCATAAAAGATACAATCTTCCACCAGGATCAGATTATTAACGGACAGCAAATATCTGCCAAGCTGGTGAAATACCATAACCAGTTCCTGAAACAGTTGTAATATAAGCACCGGAGTTATCGTGATCGTCTGCTCTATTACTGCAAATTCTGTCAGTCCGTTAACCTCATAACAAGGAATCGCATCTCCATCTATGAACATCACGTTAAATGGAAGAACATATGGGATGAAGTTGTTCTGAAGCATTTTGGTTTCATAGGAGACCTGATAATCGGTGTCGGTAAGCATCAGATATACATTTATCCCATCAGTGTCATAATGTTTTTCCATACAACTGCCACCTCCTGAGATTATTGCTGATATCCCGGATTTCTTTCTCAATCTTTACTTTTCTCTGTGTTGCCTTTTTATCTGTCAGCAGTCCAATTCCCGGGTGCAGCTCTTCATATTTGATAACTGCATCTATGGTTCCTGTTATACCGGAAAGTAACGCATTTCCAGAAGGACGAAAGCGCACGCTTGTTTCCAGTTCATCCAGATGCTGCATGGATGGCCTGACCATCTGATCTAACGCCTGATTCAATGTATCCTCTGCGCTGTTTCCACTTCCAGACATATATCGTTCCCGATTACAGACCACATGATATGCCTCGCCGGTTGCAATTCCGTTATTCAACTGCACAATCATCATATTGATAACAACAAATATAACAGTGATCACGATTGGCATAATAATGCACATTTCGATCACGATCGTTCCACGATCATCCTTTTTCCCAGAATTCATATCTTTCACCTTTCCTGTTCCTGCACCCTTACAAGAATTTCATCCGTTACCACAGTTGCTGCATGGTGGTATGTTTCCAACATTCTTTTGTTTGACACGCATAACCGTTCGTTTTAATCCA
The DNA here is from genome assembly GCF_003461365.1 of Clostridium sp. AF17-21AC. NCBI lineage: Bacteria > Bacillati > Bacillota > Clostridia > Eubacteriales > Clostridiaceae > Clostridium > Clostridium sp. AF17-21AC. The sequence goes on along the minus strand of NZ_QTWY01000006.1, from coordinate 159,028 downwards.
GAACAGGAAACAGAGAGATGGTATCGGTCTCCCGTCTCCGTTATATATACCGTTCCATCCGTCGTCCTGCCCTCCGCACACCGCTCACAAGGAGACAGATTCTGATACCTATCAGAAAGCTCTCCATCCGGAATCTGCCGGATCGTAAGTTTTATATGATAACAGGTTCTGCTGGTATGATAGACCTCTCCGGTCTCCGTGATATAAACGTATCTATTTTCTTCTGTCTCATTATTTTCTAATTGCATACCGATAAATGCACGCTGCCGGATCTGTTCCTGAACCTTCCAAGTCAGTTCTCCAAAAAATGGGACATTGATCTGCAGTTTATATCGCAGCTTAAGATCAATGCAGCCATCTGCTTCACTGTAAGCTGATCTTGTAACCAGAATCCCTCCGGTTCCACCCACAATACAGGAAGCATCCACCGGGGATATATCCAGATAATGCTGCAGTCTTTCTTTTGCTGTCAGAACATTGACACCGTTCCCCGGTAAATCCACTGTTTTTTCATCCTGTACATATGAATACGCATATTGATATTCCGCCAGGCACTGCGCAGTGTCCTGCATGGCATCATAGACGATCAACCGTGTCTGCAACAGATTTCCCATCCAGAAAAACACAACTGCTGCCATGATAAAAAGCGGCAGGATCAGGGCTGCCTCCACCGTGGCACTACCCTCCTGCCTGTTCCATATACAAAATATCCTCTGAAAGAAAGGAATGGTCTTATACACTCTCTTACCATACTGTCTGCTCAAATGTTTTCTGTTCAGGTCTTGGAGAGACGGAGAAATTCTTTTGATTTTATTATTTTTGGAAATGGAATATGCCACCGCATGGATAATAGACTGCAGCCAAAATATATAATAAGAGAGCATATAACACCATCCTTTCCATCTGATATTTCTATGTTTTATATTTAATAAACTGCACTGACCGAAGTTGCATACGACCGTTTCCCTTTTGTAATATCAATATCGATCGTAAATGCATCCACACAGTTTGTAATAAGAAATCCATCCTGGACAAGTGCAGTATTTAATTGGATCAGATCACACATCCGATAGTACATTCTGTTATTCTTCTCTGCTAATAACAGCATCAGAAACGCTTCATAATCCAGTCCTTTTTCTGTCTGACCGGATGCCGGCTCTACACTGGTGAGATTCCCTATATGCGCAAGATCCAGCTTCCAGTCTGCTGCCTTCTTGATCAGGGGAATCTTTCCTCCCGCCAACAATGTCCGTATCTCAAGTATCGTTTCTCCATAGGAAAAACAGGCTGCAAGCAGATATTTTGCTGCTCCATATGTAATGCCCGGTACAAGTGCAAGTGTCGCTGCCATACTGCTTATTTCCGCCATTTTCTCTGCATCCGATAACAGTACCGCCATATTAACCGGAAGTCTGTGAAGTATGATCTGGTTTACAACACAGGTCAGATTATCATAGTCATTGTCCTTCCCTGCGATCAGATATTCCACTTCACACTGGAATACGCAGTTATCCAGCTCCGCGTCCGTAACATTTTTAAAGCACTCCATCGCGTAAAGAATCCCATTGATATCCGTGCCTAATTCCGATTTTCCTGTCCCACGAACCTTTCCAAGCTCTGCTTCCAACCGGTCAATATCCGAAAAAGAAGTGTCCATGCTCTCCTGAACATTTTCCTTTCCACATGCAGTCGATGGTACATCCTGCATGGATACTTTCGTTTGTGATACAGATTTTCCGGATGGAAGAACGAGCTGTAGCAATCCGATCCCAAGCTCCTGTTCCAACAGTTTTCTGGGATCCTCTCCCTGCCAGTTACCTTCCTGTTCTGTTTCCTCGCTCTTTCCATTCCGTATCTCCTCTGCTACCTCTTCAGCATCCGCATTGTCATATGCCAGATCTTCACTTATCGTTTCCAGTGCCTTTGTTTCCAAATACAGCGTCATATATTCCTCTATCTGTTTTTTTAAGTCATAGCAATCATCAGCAACCACCGTTCTCACATCTGTCAGGCAGGCATCCTCTACAGCAAATCCATAGCCGGAGAGTGTATAGTCCATATAATCAGATACCCGTTCCTCCAGCATTCCTTCACCATAACCCATATAGCTTTTATCCAGTAATAACAAGTGATACCGATCAAATATCCGGGACTGGTACTCTGCCTGTATATGGAGGGATGCACCACGGGCAGCTTCTGCCACCCGTGCCCTGTTCATGTAGATTCCTGTAATCTCAACTGCTGCCAGAAATAATCCCAGCAGGCTGACCAGCACCAGACTTAAAAATACTGTAATCTGTCCGTTATTTTTCAAATCTGCAGAGTCTCCTTACTAATAAATCTTCTTCGCACTCTTACCGATCGAGGTCCAGATCTTGTTCACAAGACTTGTAATCTTCTCCTGAAAGATAAGTACCATGGCGATCAATACAACTGTGATCAAAAGGATCTCTACAACTCCCATTCCACTTTCATCTAATAAAAAATTCTTCACATTTCTCATACTCTTTATTGTCAGCAATGACTATTCCACTGCCGTTTCCTCCTTCTTTTTGTTCTTTTAAAATCCCAGCAATGCCGGGGCTATCACTATGATCATTACAATTCCTAACTGAAGAATCATCGGAAATAAAAGCTTTGTTCCCGCCTCTTCTCCTTTTCGTTTTGCCAGCTCCTTTTTTAACTGCAATGCAGCAGCCTCCTCTTCTGCCAGCAGATTCAGGATATCCCTTGTCCCTTTTTTGATATTCTGTGACAAAAGAGTAAATATCTTCTGATAAACCGGAAGGCCCAGCCGGTTGCTCAGCCGGTAATAGCCTTCTGTTTCCGGAATTCCCGACTGTATCTCATTCAATGTATAATTCAGCTCCTCTGCCAGAACCGGGCTGTCACTTTGCACCACAGCTCTACTCAGAGACCCCTTCACCGTTAATCCGGCTCCCATATAAAGGCTCATCAGATCCACAAAAGATGGGTACGCCATAAGCAACTCCTCATTTCTCTTTTTCTCCTTCGTCCGTATATCCGAATATTCTTTATAGACGAGCAAAATACTGAATATCCCTCCAAGAACAAATACCAGTACCGGAAGCCGCATCGTACCGGTATGCTGCAGATGATATCCCGCAACTGTCTCCGGAAGAACCAATGATGAAGTATCTGACTTACGCTGTAGCATATCTAACGCCTCCTGAATCGTCTCTATTGCCTTTTCCGTCTCATTCTTTTCCCTGCCTGCAACCTTTACAGGATAGTTTCTGGATGCCGAAAAATCTTCATAAGACAGAGTTGCCACCAGATTTACAAGAACCGGTTCATCCAGCCGATGATCAATGATCTCGCCTCGGTAATCAACAATATCGCTTTCATCTTCAATCTCCCATGAAACCCGGAGTCCCAGTTCATCAACAGAATCGATCAGCTCCAGATCCTCCGTAATATGATCTGCATTCTCGTTTGTTCCCAAATATACGGAATCAATGTAAGCAAATCCTTTATCAAAAGCCTCTTCAATGCTCTCTGCATCATAGGTCAACGGAAGCACATCCACAGATATCATCTGCTTTTCACCATTGATCTCTGTTTCCAACTGCGTGACTGTTTCATCTCCACCGTAGGATTCCCTGTTCAATACAATCGAAGTCTTTGTCCGGTTCATATATACTGCCAGACCAACGGATAAGACCAATGTTCCAAAAAATACCAGCAGACTGTTCGACAGGATTCGGATACAATATTCCTCACATAACCGAGTCAGTTCATCCTCCGGTACAACATGGATCTTTCGCATCCGTTCCCGGATCGTTCTCATATTCAAAAACCTATGTATCTTCCGGTACAGAAAGCTGCCAACCGGTCTTTTTAATTCTCTCATCATCCATCACACTCCAATATTGATCAGTTTTCTGCTCCAGAAATATGAAATGATTCCTGCCAGCAGACATAATGTCATCACGATCCGACCTGCCACTCCTTCATATAAAATACAGATATAACTCTGGTTCACCATACGAAGATATCCAATGATCAGAAAAGGAATGACCAGCATGATCCTCTGTTCATACCGTTTTGCTGCGATCATAGTCGCAATCTCCATTTCCACTTCTACCTTTCGGGCAATTCCAGCCGCAGTCGTTTTCATGATCTGTACCATATTGCCGCCTGTCCTTTTTGCCACAGCAACCAGTTGGGAAAAATTATGGATCTCGCGGATACCGGAGCGTTCTCCAAAATCCGCAAGAACATCTTCTATGTTCTTATGTAAGCGGATCTCATGCATGATCAATACAAGCTCCCGGACGATCAGCGCATCTTTTCCGTATGTCCGTGTCAGCTCCTCATGTGCTGCTATAAAAGCATTCTCAAATGAATATCCGACGCTGAGACTGGCGGCAAGTGCCTGCACCATATCCTTAAACTGAAGATATAATTCCTGCTGCCTCCTCTTCCTTTTGTATTCTTCAAACAGCCTTCGCACATATACACCCGTGGGCAGCATCAGAATCAGCGGAAGAAATGAATCATAAAATATAATGCATACCACTGCTGCCGCAACCAGATATCCCATTCCAAAAACAATGTTTTCCATCAAAGATAACCGGTATCGTGTATAATCTGTTTTCACATCCTGGCCCCTCCTTTCCTATTCCAGCCCTGCCCGTTTCAATTTCTCCTTGTTCTGCAAAGCTGCCTTCTTTTTCAAATATCCCTGAACGGTTTTCCTGCCTTTCTCTGCCTGTTCTTCAAATTCATAAAGTGACGTCAACTGAACCTGTCCATTCTCTATTCCTGTTACTTCACAGATCTCTGTTACCTTTCTGGATCCATCCCGGAGTCTTCCCAGATGAATGATAATATCCACAGCCGAAGCGATCTGCCGCCTAACAGCTTCCATCGGAAGTTCTATTCCCATCAGCACCATAGATTCCAGCCTTGTGATCATGTCATATGCTGAGTTTGCATGGCCGGTCGAAAGACTTCCATCATGCCCGGTATTCATTGCTGTCAGCATATCGATCGCTGCCGAATCCCGGACTTCACCTACGATCACCCGGTCCGGCCGCATACGAAGACTTGCCTTGATCAAATCCCGTATCGTGATCGCATTTTCGCCTTCCACATTGGAATTTCTGGTTTCCATCCGTACCAGATTCTCCACATCACGCAGCTGCAGTTCTGCCGAATCCTCGATCGTGATGATCCGTTCGGTCTTTGGTATATAATCCGACAGCGCATTCAGGAATGTCGTCTTTCCTGCTCCCGTTCCTCCTGATACAAATATGTTGTATCTTGCCTTTACCAGCAGCTTCAGGAATCCGGCAGTTTCCTCATCTAAAGCCCCAAGTTCAATCAGCCTTTCCATCGTCATTTTCTCTTTTGGGAACTTACGGATCGTCATGGTCGGTCCATCAAGGGCGACCGGTGGCAGCACCACATTCACTCTGGAACCATCCGGCAGTCTGGCATCTACGATCGGGACTGCTTCGTTCACTAAGCGGTTACATCCGGCTACGATCTGCTGAATAATCGATGCCAGACGATCTTCGCTCTCAAAGCTCTGGGAAAAGGACTGAATACGTCCATCTTTCTCTACAAAGATCTGATCGTACCCATTGATCATGATCTCCGTTATGCTGTCATCCTCTAACAAATCTGATAACACATCCATCCGTCTGACCGCATTGAACAATTCCTTTCTCAACCGAATCCGTCCTTCCAGACTGACATATCCGATATCCGGATGTTCCAGAAGCGATCGGTCGATCAGTTCCAGAACCTTCTCATCTATGATCTCCTGAGACATATCCAGTTCTTCCAGAACGTGCTCTTTTAATTTCTTTCTGTCCTCTGGGCTTATATCCCCACCAGCCTTCCCGCCAATTGCATCATCTCCGCACTGTCATATGCATGATCCGGTACAACGACCTGCTGCATCCGCATGACTACCTTCTGTAATTCCTGTTTCTCCAACAATCTTTGAAATGCCGCAACCTTTTCTTCTGCATACCCGCCATCCAGAACCGGAACAAATACATGATCGAACTCACCAAGTATCGTAATATCTCCAAGCACGCTGCCATCAATATCAAATACGATCGTTGTGTATCGTCCATATGCAATCAGCTTCTTTATGAACCAGCTCACATCCGACCGGTTCAGTTCTCTGATATCCAGATATACTTCCGGTGACGCGATCATGCTAATCCCTCCTTCCACAACCACACTTTTATCCAGATATTCAAAAATCTGCCCTGATTGTATTCGGATCAAATATGCAAGCTCAGACATACCACAAGTCTTATCCGTTACTGTCTCCGAAGTTTCCTGCTTCCTTTCTCCATATGCTTCCATCCCGATATACAGCCCACCACGTACCTCGTCCATCAGGCAGATGCTTTTTGCCAGTCTGGTCTTACCCGACCTGCCGATTGGGGAGATAACTGCATAAGTCGCAAATAACTCCCATTTTCCTTCTGCCTCCTCCGCTTTTATGATCCTCAACACCCGCTTCAGTATTTCTTCCACACTCAGATACCGGTAAATTGCTTCTTTCTCCGTCTTATCCGGTGCCTGCTCCGCCAGCTTGATCGTACAAATATTTTTTCCTTCCGGAAGTCCTACGATCACAGGCATCATGCTTTCTTCATACAACAGCGCATCTAATGTGTGCTCCTTCAGATAATTTTCCAATCGTTCTTCTGTCGAAAATGCCATTGCGAAGAATGGATTTCTTTTATCTGCATTAATGTAATTCATCAACCCGATCACATAGTTTGATTCCATTCCAACTATGCCAAGTTTTAACTGCCGCACTTTTTCCTCCTTTCCCAGCTTCTTTCTTCAAATATCAACCCCATTGGCAATACAACAGACATCCCAGTAATATTGCCATGGAAAAATGGATCTTATTCCTTCGGTGCCGTCTTCGTCTTCGATGCTTCAGCCATGGGATCCATACATTCTTTACCATATACAGCAAAGACAAAACCCCACCAAACAGAAACGAATACAGAACGATCCGCCAGACCTCCATTCCGATAAATGCACCAAGGGCTGCAAACAGCTTGATATCTCCGGCTCCCAGGAATCCAAATTGATACAGAAGGAACAGCAATGCAACCGGAAGGACAATACCAAGTACCACCTGTATGCCTCCCATTCTCCAGCCCTCTCTCTGGATCGTCACAAATATCCCGGTTTCCATCCCGATCAATACCAGCCAGTTCGGAATCCTCCATGTCTTGAAATCCAGAACTACTGCTGCACTTACCAACAGGATCATTAATGTCTTCTCAAAAACAAACGCTGTATCACTCTCCTTTTTTTCATTTTTCTGATGTCCTGCCATCAGCGTATCCATACGTTACCATCCCGAAAAAACATTGTAAATACGCAGAAAATAAACTAATTTTTACCATTCTTAACTTGACACAATCATTTAATATCTGTCAGTTTTGCACACATTTATCTATCCCTTTTCAGGCAACAAAAAAAGACCTGCCGTAACAGATCTTTTTCTGATTCTTATGTAATTTCTGAAGTTTGTGCTTCTTTTTGTCATATACGCATTTTGCAGATATTTATCTGGATTTTTGCATTTCTCTGACCTTATGCACTCACTACCGGGATACTTCTTCATTCTGCGGAACCGCTTCCGGCTGGGATGTCGGTGCAACTGCAGGTACGGATTCCTGTACAGGTCCTGCCTGTGGAGCAGGTGCAGGATTCTGCTGTGGTGGCATCTCATTCATCTGTGGTGCCATACCCTGTGGTGGCATTCCGTTCATCTGTGGTGCCATACCCTGTGGTGGCATTCCGTTCATCTGTGGTGCCATACCCTGTGGCGGCATTCCGTTCATCTGTGGATTATACATGCCCTGCTGTGGCATTCCATTCATCTGTGGTGCCATACCCTGTGGTGGCATTCCGTTCATCTGCGGTGCCATGCCCTGTGGCGGCATTCCGTTCATCTGTGGATTGTAGCCTTGTGGTGGCATTCCATTCATCTGTGGATTGTACATACCCTGTGGTGGCATTCCGTTCATCTGCGGATTATACATACCCTGTGGTGGTGTCTGCTGATACTGATTGCCACTGTTCATGATACGGTGTTCCTGTTCTTCTACTTCTCTGTATTCCTTCTCCAGAGCTGCAATATTCTCTAATCCCTTTGCAGCACTGTCAAACAGATGCTTGATCTCCTCCGGTGCTTCTTCCTTGTTCAGGTTGTAATAATATCTTCCGATCTCTGTATAGATTCTGTCAAGATTGGAATTCTCAGATGAGATCTTGCCTTTTATCTTTGTCTTCTGTGCAGCACACTTTGTGCTGTCAACTGCCTGATTAGCTAATGACTTTGTCTTTTCAAATGCATTCTGAAAAAAATTACCTGCCATTGTCAAATGACCTCCTTATGTTAATCATCAATATATTTGTTCAATGTCTCAACAACATCGTTCAGATTATATGGTTTTGCTATGTAATCATCCAGTTTATTCTCAAGAATACGTTCCTTATCACCAAACATGGCTCTTGCTGTTACTGCGATAATTGGAAGTCTCTTTCTCTTCTCTTTCTGCTCGATCTCACGGATCTCCTGTGTAGCTGCGATACCATCCATAACAGGCATCTGTACATCAAATAACGCTGCATCGTAAATCTTCTGCTTGAAGAGTTCAACTGCTTTCTGACCATTCTCTGCAATATCGTAAGAGAAGCCTGCCATACCAAGTAACTTACCGATTACCTGCTGATTAACCGGTTCATCCTCAGCTACAAGGATTCTTGCCTTGCTGTGTGCATTGATTGAAAATACAGCCGGTTCTTCTTCCTGCTCAATCTCTACTGATGCATCATCCGATGCCTTTACAACCTTCATAGGTACTTCTACGATGAACGTAGAACCAATGTCTTCCTTACTCTGAACCTGAATGTTGCCACCCATCAGTTCAACGATCTGCTTTGTGATTACAAGGCCAAGGCCGGATCCACCATATCTTCTTGTATCAGAAGAATCAACCTGGCTGAAACGGATAAACAGCTTGCTCATGTTAGCCTCTGAAATACCAATACCGGTATCTGCAACTGCCATACGGATCTTAACCTTATTTTCCCCTTCCATATCCATGGATGCGATCTTAACACGTACACTTCCCTCTGACGTAAACTTGATCGCGTTTGATAACAGGCAGTTTAATACCTGCTGAATTCTCTGTCCATCGCCCTTTACCAGCTTTGGAATATTGTTTCCAAATGAACAGTCGAGCTGTAACCCCTTATTATTTGCAAGTGGTACCTGAGCAGCAACCGTCTCCTCGATCGCCTGTTTGATATCAAATGTTTCTTCTTTGATCTTGTACTTTCCTGCTTCCAGCTTACTGATATCAAGGATATCATTGATCAGTCGGAGCAGTGTATCCGCACAGTTCTTTGCTGTTACAAGGTTATCTCTGTAATCTGCCTGAAGATCATCAGCCATCAGTGTAAGCTGGAGCATACCCAGAATACCATTGATAGGTGTACGGATCTCATGGCTCATATTTGCAAGGAACTCAGCCTGTGTCTTATAGGCTGCATTCGCATCAACAATTGCCTTGGACAATTTGTTCTCTGTATCTTTCTGATCTGTGATATCAATAACCACCATGTTAATGTAATCTGCTTCTGACTTATACATTACGGTGTTAAATACCTTCTGAAGAGATTCCATTGTGATCTCAACATCCATCAGATCTCCTTCTTTTGTTCCGGAGTTATTATATGCCGTAAACCAGGCATTGATATCCTGAAGGACCTCGATCTTGCTTTCTTTCAGGTTCTTGCCGGTGTAATCACTGACATCCAGCTTGAAATACTCACCAAAGATCTCGTTTGCATCTACGATCTGATAACTGACACCATTTACAGGATCATCTATGATCTTTGCCTGTGCAAAACCGATTGGCAGGTTCATAAATAACTTTTTATATTTATCTCCCTTTCCGCCACTTCCACTCGTACCGTCACCACAGATGATGAATACTCCTCCAAATGTTACAACTGCAGCAAGTATTCCAACGATCAGAGCACCCACTCCTACACCTGCAACACCTAAGATACCTGCCAGAAGACCAAGTACCGCACCGGCTGCTGCGACCGGTTTCCAACCCAACTCCTTAATTTTCTCCATTGATGCACCTCTATTTCTACTTTTTTGAATCTAATACTTTGACTCCACATGTTATTATATTATAAATGAATGTTAAGGTCAACGAGATGATAAAAAAACCTATAGATTTTTCATAAAATCTATAGGCCTTTTTTGATATTTTTTACTAGATATCACTAATGCACTGATTACACTATCTCCAGGAATCTGGCAGATATAAACAAATTTCAAGGTTCCATATGCCCTGTTTTTTATATATGTTATACATCTGTCAATTCCCGGCTCACAAAAGCGTACGCATTATGGTTATAATGCCTGTTTTTTATTTTGGATCGTTATCAAATACATCCTTCAAGATCTCATCTACATGCTTATAATAATCATCATCTAAAGTCTCCGGTTCTGTCTGCTCCACCGCTTCATCTACTGACAGGCTCCGGTCGTCCGGTTCTGGCAGATCACTTGTTGCATCCGACTCCGTTTCATTTATGCCGGCACTCTGTGTTCTGCGTTTTCTCCTGCCTGATGTTTTCTCCGCGTTCCGGTTCTGAAGCTGTCTTCTTCCACACAGGAAGCCAAACAGCAGCCAGCATGCAAAGGTAAGGATCAGTCCAAGTTTCAGACCAGGTGGAAAATATTTGAATTCGATCACATGATCACCCGCAGCAAGCTTCAATGCAATAAATGCATTTCCAACCTTGTCAATCTCATATTTTTCGCCATCGACATATGCTGTCCATCCGGCATCATATGGGATCGATGTGAACAGCAGTCCCGGATATGAGATCGTAATATAACCCTTCACATATCCATCTTCCATCTTTCCGATAAGAAGCTGCTGGCTCTGCAGGATATCATATGCCTGAAGGAAGGATTCCCAGTTCATATCTGCAACGATCAGCCGGGCAGTTCCTGTATTTGCCTGGGTATCGCGGAAACAATACTCAACCGTTACCTTCTGTCCCTTTACCAGATGTCCGACATGATAGGTCTGATTCTGAAGTCTTTCATAATTCTTCTCTTCATTGTCAATATAGATACGAACCTTGTTGATACCGGAGCAATTCGCCATGATATAAATATCATTCGTCTCATCCGTAATATCAAAGCTCAACTGGAAGTTACAGGTGCTGCTATCGGTACGCTTGTATGAATAATACTCACTCAGATCTCCCTGACGCGTTACCTCACAGTTATCACTGTATGTGGATACCTCCGGATATAATTCAGAGAATACTCCCGGCACACCGGTAGACAGCTTCACAAACTGGTTCAGCGTCTCAAACATATTTCCGATATCGCCATCATAATCCAACAGATCATTATTGACCATATAACCAAGGCTCAATGCATACGGATTCTCGTATAACCGTATACCATCCACCTCATTTACATAATTCACATCAAAATAATTATACTCGCCATCCCTCTGAAGCAGATATTTTATACCAAGCAGGGAATTGGATACTGTATTTCCACCATCAAACAGAAACTCATTTGCTCCTGTGTAATATCCCAGATCATGCATCATATCAACCAGATCTGCAGATACTGTCGAGCCAAACAGACAGACGCTTTTCAGATTATAAAAGGTCGGTTCGTCTACGATCTTTGTATTCATCATCTCTACCCGGTATGGCTTATCCTTGCAGTCCAGATAATCAATTGCATTCCGGATCTCCGATTCCAGACCAAAATACTGACTGATATCTACATAACCATTGCTGTCATATCCCTTAATTCCATTGATCGTTGTCTCAACCAGACAGACAATCAGAAGCACATAGGATATGATCCGTTTCCACATACCCTTCGTCAATGTGAAGCCGACCATGCATACTGCGTATGCTGTTATAAAGATCTCTGTCCATAACAAGGTTTCCTTTTCCAGTGTACACTTCTTTGTCGCCAGGATCAGGAATGCATATCCACAGGCAATTCCAAGCATAACTGACAGGATATCCTTCTTCTGAAGCTTCATCAGCACTTCACAGCACATGGCAAGCAGCAGGAAAATGAACAGAAATGAAAAACGATTCGGGATTCCATACTGATCATGGAAGCCATGCCAGATATAATTCAAAAGCTGGTTGTTAAAACTTGCAAATATAACTACAAGTATGATCACATTTTTAACCTTATCCCACAACTTGATCCTACGGTTCAGCAGATATACAAACAGCAGAACAAAACAGATCGTTCCACAGTATATATTCAGCCCGCCGTCAAATTGCTGGTTCTTGATTGGCTTTGTCAGATAAAAAAGCTGTTTGATCTGATCCCAGATGCTTCCATACCATTCTGCTTTCGGAAATACACGATTTGCCGAAGCGGTTGTATTCAGTCCAAGGTACGCCGGGATCAGAAGAAATGCTGCCATTCCGGCCGCCAATAAGGAACAGCCCGCTAAACGGAAACCATCCGTAAAGAATTTCTTTATGCTCTTATGATTGGTCAGCAGGAATTCCATAACGAGGAAAATACAGATCATGAAACAAATATAATAATTACACATCAATCCATAGAACAGGGACAGCACATATAACTTATAATTCCCGGTTTCTGTCATCCGTTCAAAGCCCGCCATAATAAGCGGAAGGATCAGGATGCAATCCATCCACATTAAGTTCCAGGAATAACCGATAATATAATTGCTTAATGCATATGCCGTTGAAAAGATCAGAATCACTGCCTGATATTTCCCCTGTTCCTTACATTTTTCCCGCATATAATAAGCAAATGACATACCGGATAAAATGATCTTGATTCCGATAAACAAGCTCATCACAATATAGATATGCTCCTGCTTGAACAATACCACAAGGAAATTGATCGGGCAGGCAATATAATAGGCAATGATCGACAGCATATTGCTTCCAAGACCGATATCCCAGGTATAAAACAGACTTCCTTCATTTTGAAGCTTATCATAATAATCAGAAAAAAACGGAAGGTACTGATGCAGGCTGTCCACCATGGTCAGACTGTTCCCGCCAAATGGTCCGATCTTTTCTGCTATCCATACTCCCAGCAGGAAACAAGCCGGAAGCAGTCCGGCAAGAAGAATAATATAGTTTTTCTTCATAAACAACCGTATAGACAGCTTTTTTTTCTTAAAGACGAAACATTTGCCAAATACATAATTGATCACAACTACAAAGAACTGAATAATGATCTTGGATAAGAATTCATTACAGCGGAAGGAATCACATAACAGATTCGTTCCAACTACTTCGACCAGCATGGCAAGAAGCCTGGTTCCGACAAAGGATATAAATTCCCGGCTTAAAGTCACGGCATCCTTCTTACTACTCTCCGTAAATACAAAAAACTTATTTGCAAAAAATGCAAACAGGATCGCCAGCGATATCGCTATGACATTCGCTCCGCTTCTGGATAAGCCGGTGAACATCCGCAGAAGATAAAATGAAACAATATTTACAACTGTCGTGGCTACACCCGCTATTACATATCTTACAATCTCTTTTTTTAATAACTTCTTTATTGTGTCCATAACTATAACTCTCTTATATCAGTGCAGCCGAACAGATACCCCTGCCGGCTGCATGTTCATGTGTGTGTATTCTTTTTTATTTTGTATTACCCAGACCTGACAGCAGATAGATCAATGGAGAATTCCAGTAGATTGTTATCTCATTACAGGAAAATGACTGTGCATTGTCTGCATAGCGGCTCTCCGGTGCTTTGCCCAGAAGAACAGCCTTCGCATATGGATCTTCCAGATTACTGTCTGCTCCGCCAACTAACATACCCGGCATTGCTACATCTAATACCTGAGATGGTCTGTGGTGTGGATGAAGCGGAGTTCTTGTACCAAAGCCTGTTACATAACAATAGCCGACTGCATTCCTTCCAAGCAGGTAATCTCTCTGATAGGAAGCATATTTTACATAGTCTGCATCTGGCTTCAGCTTGTTTGCCATCAGAAGTAACATTCCCTTATTTGCAATGTTCATATTACTTCCCCATGCAAATGTCTTAGTTGGTGATACCCATACGCCAAAACCATTGTCTTTGATCTGTTCTACCGTCTTATCTACTTCATTGAAGAACAGTTCGTTTGCCTTAGCTGAACCGCCGTCATACTTAATATAATCGTACAGGGCATAATATCCGACATCTGCCCATCCAAGTCCGTAGTTTACAATATCGTCGCCCTCAATGATCGCATCGGCTGCTTTCTTATAGGAATCATCTCCGGTTGCTGCATACAATTCTACTGCTGCCCAGATTGCTTCATCACGGAAAATGGTATCCGGATATTCACCGGTTACAATATCATCCGGATTGGAGAATCCGTGCGCATCCATGTTGCCACTCAGATATTCGTATGCTTTCTTTGATGCTTCCAGACATTTTGCTGCAAAATCTGCATCGTATTCTTTATATAGAACAGACGCCTTTGCCATAACAGCTGTAAAATCTCCGGTGGCTGTATTTGAGATCGGACATGCGATCAACTGTGCTGTTTCTTTCTCCGGCATAACCGTCTCAGGAAATACATCACAGGTTACCTTGTGATATACACCACCATTGTCATCCTGCATTTTAAGCATCCAGTCCAGTTCATATCTTGCTTCATCTAAGATATCCGGAACACCGTTTCCGCTTTCCGGAATACCAATATCATCTGCCTTGTATTCATTATCCTCGTATGTCATAAACAGATCCTGTACCGTCTTGGCACCGGATACAACATAACGGCCATAATCTCCGGCATCATGCCAGCCGCCTGTCACATCGATCTTCTTATCAGTCCCGTATACAACCGCTTCTCCTGTATGGCAGGCAGGATGTGCAAATTCGCCTGCAATGCTGCTGTCAAGTTCTACTCCACAACGCTGGTTATACAGCATCAGTACAACATCCTTATACAGGTCACCATAGATATCATCACCGATCTTGAACTCTGCGGATTCTTCTCCATCATCTGTCTTGATCTTATAGGTTCCTGCATCCTTTACGGATGAGAAATCTGCCTGCTTGCAGAACATCTCTGATGGTGGATCGTAGGTAGCTTCTTCCGGCAGATCTGCTGAATATACGGACTTGTTTGATGTTACATCTATTACTTCAAATGACTTTGCATTTTTTTCGATCACAGTAGCAACCTTGGAATCGCCGGTCAGATAACCAACCTGGTTCACATTGATAGCCATAGGATCCGGTGTTGCTTCTACCTGCTGTGCGCCGGAAGCATCAACTGCCTCTAATAAGATATTATCAAAATAAATATTATGCTCTGCTTCGTCTCCGGTCATACCTTCCTGCTTTCCCATATTAAAGCAAAGACGAGGTGCAGGATCGGAATCCTCTTCCATCGTAAACTGTGCTGTAATGTGCTGCGTCTCCGGTCCGATCGTGATCACATCACTGGTATATGCATGATAATCTCCGCCATTGATCTGTAATCTCCATTCGATCGTACGCTCAATGTCGCATCTTACATCAAAGGAATATTCATAAACGCATCCCTGATACAGACGAAAGCCATCGTAATAGATCTGGTTTGCATAATCCGCACTTCCTGTCTTTTTGATGTTGATGTGAAGCTCTCCATCCTCATTGGTCATTTCTTCATTTCCACCATTCGTATAGGTGTGGAAACCATCCGTATCCTTATCATCAAAATTGATATTGATGACTTTATCACCATCTGAAACACCCAGTGCCTCTGTTGTTGGCTCCTCTGTTTCCTCTTCGGTTGCCTTCTCCGTTGTCGTTTCTTCTTCCTCAGTGGACTCGGCTTCCGTCGTAACCTCTGTCGTCTCAGCGGTCGTTCCATCTGCATCTTTCTTTGTACCACTGCAGCCTGCAAGCAGTGACATGGTCATCGCCGCAGTCAGACAAAGAACAGCAACTTTTTTCATTTTTCTCATGTTTTATTATCCCTCCATATTTTCTTTATGTACGATACCTTCTCAACTGTACATATATTTATAACACGTCGCCTCCCGGCTCCATATGTCTTTCACTTTTATACCATAACAATTAGCCAGCTCTTACTGCTCCGGATATCGCACGACATCCTGATACCGCATATGTCCGCCAAAGATATCAAGTGCGCTTCCGATTGTAAAATCAACCCGGTTTCTGCCAAGCAGCTTCAGTTTATCCAGATCCTCAAAGGACGCGATCCCGCCTGCATAGGTCACAGGGATCCTGCCCCAGTTTCCAAGCAGCTCGGCAATATGTGTCTCGATTCCGGACGCCTTACCTTCCACATCCACCGCATGGATCAAATATTCATCGCAGTAACCGGCAAGCATATCCAGTGTTCCTTCCGTCATTTTTACCTTTGTGAACTTCTGCCAGCGATCTGTCACAATATAATAACCATCCTCGCATCGTCTGCAGCTCAGATCCAGTACCAGATGATTCTTGCCAACTGCCCGTCGGATGGCTTCCAGATTGTCATAGTTGATCTCTCCATTTTTAAATACATACGATGTAACAATCACATGGGATGCCCCCATGTCAAGAAACCGTCCGGCATTTTCCGCATTGATACCGCCACCGATCTGCAAGCCTCCCGGATATTCCGTAAGTGCCAGCTCTGCCTGATAGCAATCCTCCTCATAATACTCGCTTCCCGCCGGATTCAACAGGATAATATGTCCACCCTGTATACCCGCATCCTTATACATCCGGGCAAATGCTGCGCCATCGTACTCAGATACAAAATTCTCTTTTGCAGCATTTCCTTCATCCTGAAGGCTGCTGCCAACGATCTGTTTCACTTTTCCATTATGTATATCGATGCATGGACGAAATTTCATATTTTCTCCCAGGCAATATGCCTTTTTTCATTTTTATATCGTTACAATGTCTGCAAATACAAAGTGTCCGCAGACATTGTTTATTCTAACACAGAACCTTCTATAATCCAAGTGTCATATAAAAACCTGCGGCAGTTGTCCATCTCATGCAGACTCAGATCATGACTCATAACTTACACAAATAGAAAAGGCCGATGCAAGCTCATCGACCTTCTCCTATACATATCACTCCGACATAGACCTGTTCCACGCCAGCCTCCTGTAATGCTTCCGTACATGCCTGCACTGTCGCACCTGTCGTATAAATATCATCTATTAATAAGACCGTCTTCCATTCCGCCGGAAGTGCCCGGACCTCTAATGCCTGTTTTATATTATTTGCACGTTCAAGCGGTGATAATTCCTTCTGTGGTGTCGTATCCGACACACGGAGCAGATGTCCGTTATCTACCGGAATATCCAGTCTCCGTCCTACCACATCTGCCAACAGCTCCGCCTGATTATATCCCCGTTTCCGTAATTTACTTCTGTGAACCGGTACGGGCAAAATGATCTGCAGCCGTTCTGCAAGTCCCGCTTTCCGGATCCGTTCTGCAACAAGACTTCCATAATATTCCACATATTCCCGTTTATTGTGATATTTGATCGCGAGCACACTGGATGCGACCGGTTCCACATACCGGAAGACCGGATATGCCCGTTCAAAGCTCCGGGTATGCGTCCTGCAGTCTGCACAGTATTCCAACTCCTCGTCATCCAGACTTTTTCCACATTTCATACATGTGGGTTCTGTCACATATGGCAGCAACTCATGTTTTCCGCAGATTCCTTTTGCACCATACGGCATAACCTCATCACAGATCGGGCATCGTCTTGGAAATACCAGATCTATCATTGCCCGGTTCCATTTGTTCTGTATCTGCATATATAGCCCCCTTTATTGCTTTTCCTGTTATATCATGTGCTTCGCACATTCAATGCATTCGGAAATTATCCCTCTCCTGATTTATGCCAGTTCTACCAGTCGTTCTGCAAATGTCGTATACCGCTTCTGTTCGTCGATATTATCAATCATCGTCTTAACCAGACCTATATTGCCTACGATCACAACACCCTTTCTTGCCCTTGTAACTGCCGTATAGAGCAGATTCCTGTTCAGCAGCTTTGCCGGACCTGTAAGAAGCGGAATCACCACGACCGGATACTCACTTCCCTGTGATTTGTGTATTGTGATAGCATATGCATGTTCCAGTTCATCAAGCTGGGAGTAAAGGTAATCTACCAGTCTTCCATCATCATATTCGACAACAATCTTCTGATCAAACTCATCAATCTCTTTTACAAAACCGACATCCCCATTGAATACACCTACCCCCTCTTCCTTCACGAAGCGTCCTTTTGCATCCATGATCTTCCATTCCAGCTTGTAATTGTTCTTGATCTGCATGACCTTGTCGCCCTTACGGAATACAACGTCATTTTTCTCTTTCTCCGGTATGCTTCTGTTCGGTGGGTTCAGGATCTCCTGCAGCCGTTTATTCAGATTCTCAACACCCAGCTCATACTTCCGCATCGGAGTAAGCACCTGAATGTTCATCGGATCGACCTGGAAGAACCCAGGCAGACTGTCTAAGATCAGATGTTTCAATTCTGCGATAATATCCTGTGATCCCTGTCTTGGTATGTAGAAGAAATCCCGGCTTTTATTATTGATCGCAAGCTGTTTTCCCGCATTGATCAGATGGGCGTTCGTGATAATGTCACTGTTCTCGCCCTGTCGGAATATCTTATCCAACACTGTTACGGAAAATACTTCCGAACGAATGATGTCCTTTAATACATTTCCCGGTCCGACAGATGGAAGCTGGTTGGAATCCCCTACCAGCACCAGTCTGGTTCCCGGCATGATCGCCTGCAGTAAACTGTAAAACAGGCTGCTGTCTACCATCGACATCTCATCTATGATAATTACATCCGCTTCTAACGGATTGTTTGAATTTCTTGCAAATGTATAGGTGGAACTGTTTCCTTCTTCATCAATCCCGCCACCGGACAGTTCCAGAAGCCGGTGGATCGTCTGTGCCGTATATCCGGTTGCCTCGGTGATCCTCTTTGCCGCGCGTCCGGTCGGTGCTGCAAGCAACAGTTCCAGATTCAATTTCTCAAACATCTTGATCATGGCATTGATCGTTGTTGTTTTACCCGTACCCGGTCCACCTGTGATCACTGCCACGCCGTTATTGACTGCATTCTTGATCGCAAGTTTCTGCTTTTCTTCCAGTGTAATCTTCTCTACTTCCTCGATCTGTGCAAGCATCTTATCCAGTGGACGATCCTCTGATGTGAAATCCAGATCGATATCTGACAATATTCTTGCTGAATTCAGCTCAATATAATAATTTGCCGCAGCATAGACCGCAATTACAGCTCCGTCAAGCTCCTTTACGATCGCCTTGCCTGCCATCTGAAGCTCTATAATCTGGCTTCCGATCTCATTTTCCAGTTCTTCATTATATGGCACATTGTCATCCACCAGAAGTGAATACGTCTTTGCCACCAGCATCTGCTTCGGAAGATACATATGCCCAAGCTGGCTCGCATTTAACAATGTATATAACAATGCTGCCCTGATACGAAAATCCGAATCACTGCTGATCCCCATTCGTTCAGCGATCTCATCCGCCGTCTTAAAACCGACACCACTGATATCCTCAGCGATCTTATATGGATTTGACCGGATGATTTTATACATCTCCTGACCGTATTCATTGAAGATCTTCACTGCCAGATTGATCGATATTCCATATCCGGTCAGAAAAATGATCGCATCCTGCATCTCTTTCTTTTCATTATAAGAGACTGCGATCTCTCTTGCTTTCCGCTCCGAGATACCCTTGACCTCTGCCAGTCGTTCCGGCTCTTCTTCAATGATACGCAGAGAATCCATCTTAAATTTCTTTACGATACGTTTTGCAAGTGCCTCACCGACACCTTTAATGATACCAGAACCCAGATATCGTTCTACACTTACCATATCGTCCGGCATCTTGATTTCATAGGATGTAAATTTGAATTGGAGATCATACTGGGGATGATTGACATATTCCCCTTCTGCAGATATGTAGATTCCTTCACTGATACCGTGAAGGGTTCCGACAAAAATGTCTTCGCCGTCTTCACCTTCTACAGTGAAAACGGCGTAGCCATTGTCGTCATTTTTATAGATAACTTTTTCAACATAACCTTCTTTTATCACAACAAGTCTCCTGCGTTACTCTGTCTTACTGTTGAGTAATTCGATATATTTTCCTGTTCCGATAGCAACTGCACGAAGTGGATCTTCTGCAGTCATGGTTGTAATTCCTGTCTTTTCTTCCAGAAGCTCTTCCAGTCCATGGAGCAATGCTCCACCACCGGTCAATACGATACCTCTGTCTGCAATGTCTGCTGCCAGCTCAGGAGGTGTCCGTTCCAGAACGGAATGAACGGCTTCACAGATCTGGGATGCAGGCTCACGCAGCGCTTCTTCTGTCTCATCTGATGTTACTGTTACTGTCTTTGGAAGTCCGGTTACCAGATTCCTGCCACGGATATCCAGTGTGATGTTCTCTGGTCTTCTGAAACAGGTTCCGATCTTGATCTTAATCTCCTCTGCGGTTCTCTCACCGATCAGAAGATTGTGCTTCTTTCTCATAAAACGCACGATTGCTTCATCAAAATCATCTCCGGCAACCTTAATGGAAGCACTTACAACCGGGCCGCCAAGGGAAATAACGGCAATATCTGAAGTTCCGCCACCGATATCGACGATCATATTACCACATGGTCTGTAGATATCAATTCCTGCGCCGATTGCTGCTGCCACCGGTTCTTCTATAATCGATACATCTCTTGCACCTGCTGCATAAGTTGCATCTTCTACTGCTTTCTTCTCCACCTCCGTTACCTGCGAAGGCACACATACACTGATACGTGGACGTCTTCCAAAGTAACTTCTTCCCACTGCTTTCTGGACAAAATACTTTAACATCTTTTCTGTTATTGTGTAGTCTGATATAACACCCTGACGAAGTGGGCGGATCGCTACGATATTTCCCGGTGTTCTTCCAAGCATCAGTCTGGCTTCTTCACCGATCGCTACTATTTTATTTGTATCTCTGTCATAGGCAACTACGGACGGCTCTTTTAATACAACGCCCTTGCCTTTTACATATACCAATATACTGGCGGTACCTAAATCTATACCGATATCTGAACTTGCCATGATTGGTCCCCTTTCTGGTTACTGTTAATCCTGTACATCCCTTAATATTACAAGAGATGCCTTTCTTCCGTCAAGCCATTTCATGCTGACTTCGGATAAATCCATGATCTTATCGAACTGTCTGATATAACTTCTCCAGCTCACTTCTTTCCGTTCGGTCAGAAATGGCTTCTGCACCGTTGATACACCTTTAAATGTATCATTCAGATCACGGATCAGTGTCTTACTATCTTTTCCTGTAAAATCATATCCAAGCATATCGTTTAACGGCTGATTGGAGAACAATACCTCTCCGGTCTCTTCATCACGGATAAAGATGCCGATCTTGATATGGTTATATGTATCTACCAGAAGCTTATTTACCATTCGAATGTTGCCATCACCCTCTATTCTGGCAAGGATACCCTGAATGACGTTTCGAATATCCTTCGAAAATTCAATATCATCCTCTGACCATATCTTATCTGTATGATTGTTCGCCATAACAATACAACCGCTGATGATATTATTGATCTCTATGCTGAGTGCGACAAAACTCGTTACACCGATCTGCTCCATATTGCTCTGGAAGTTCTTAAAGTTATGGTTCTTATCTGCTACAATGCAGTCGTAAGAACGTTCCTTGCTGTGTGCAAAGAATTTCTTGCCCCGCTGCCATTCTTCCACATATTCTTCTGCAGACATGTTCTTTTCTCTTGACCAGATATGACTGCACATATACTCTTGATCTTCGTTCAGGGAATAGATCGCCATAACATCGATTCCCAGATAATCACTGGTTCTTTCCAAAATATTGCTGATTGTCTTATTATCATCACTGTCCATGGAACTGAGTGCTTCTGTCAGAATCTTCTGTCTCTGGATCTTCTCTTCTAACAACATCTCAACAGATTTGCTCCGTTCTGCTTCTTTGGACAGGACCTTGTCATTATATGCATATTCTGAGAAGATATTGCACATATTCCACTGGATCTTATAGACCTTCTTCATCTTTGTAACATCTGCTGTATCATATCCGCACAGGATCCAGGTTGCAATGTGTTTCTCTCCAATCTTAATCGGGGCTCCGCAGATAATACTTCCATCTATACCGTCATCCATCTCCATAATGACCGGAACATTGTTCTGAAGGATCACCTCATTTAACTTCACAATGATACTCTTATACTGAGGTTTTTCAAAAAGATCATAAAAGCTTCCCATATGCAGAGACGGTCCTGCCGGTTCTACAAGCTGATCTCCCGCCGGAGATACAACCGTTGAATATAGCCCGCTTAAGCTTGCAAATGCTTTTACAATACTGTTCCATTTGTCTTTATCGATACTCTCGCTCGTATATTCATTCTCATCTACAGTCGTGTTCATAATGTAAGAAAGCTTGTCTTCATACTCTTTCTTAGCCTCCTCTACACTGTTCTGCAGCTTCTTGTTTTCTGTAATATCTGTTATAAAGAACTCAATCGTATAAGAAGAATCCCCTGCCTGTGTGATACTGTTCTGGGAACGAACCCATCTGACATTTCCATAATCATCTACGATACGATACTCGTCCTCATAATCGGATCCACCACTCTTTAACACATTCTTCGCATTCTGAATAACTCTTGCGCGATCCTGTGGATGAATATAGTCTTCTGTCAGTTTATTTCCCGCCATAAGTGCATCCACATTCATTCCAAGTAATCTGGCATTCGGTGTAATGTATTTCAATGTGCTGTGTCCTCTGCTAATGGATTTTACCATCACAAGACTCTTGATCTTGTTCATAACAGATAATATATATTCACCTTTTTCCCCATCATAGGAATGCTTTTTTTCTTTTACAAATAATAATTCAATGCCATCAGCACATCCATCCGGCGACTTTACGATGTGACAGTTCAGCATCATAGTAGTGATTGCACTCTCTGCCGATACAAAACGTACCTTCATCTCAAAATCCGTATGTCCTGTATTCTCCGCCTTATAGAGATTCCCGATCAGAATATCATAGTCATTCTTAACTATAATATCGCGAATCCCTACTGCTCCACTGTAAAAGTCACCTTCTTTATATCCGAATTCCGTTATATTCTTTGTTACATAACGAGTCTGCCATCTGCTGTCCGGCTTGTAGAGATACAGTGCCAGAATGCCCGCATGGTTAATGATACGTTCCAGACTCATACTTCCGATTGCTACATCGGAGCGCAGTTCAAACAGTACCATATATGCCTTTTTCCCGTTATATTCAAACTGATTGACAAATCCACTTACAACCAGTCTTTTTTTCTTATTTATATTCAGCAGAAGCCGATGCCAGATAATCGTTTTCTTCTCATTTAAAATTGGCCAGAACTCATCACTGGACATAAACTTATCCGGCTCCATCGTGATCGAATCGATCTGGTTGCCGACCAGTTTTACTGCCGCATTATTGATACTTAAAACTTCTCCATCCTCGCAGAATACAACTGCGGGATATTCAATATGGCTCAGAAAATCTGAATAATTGCTGATTTTGCCTATCTCCAAATGTATCCCTCTTTTCTCTTATGTAACCCCATAGACACATAAAACTTTTCCATGTCAGCCATAGAAAAGTTTCATGTATGCTAAATATCGCTGTTAATATTATTCCTCTGTTTTGTCGTCTTCCGTTCCGGCAGCTTCTTTATCATCCTCGGATGACACCATTGAAGTTGCTTCACTCTTCAGACCTGTAAATGCCTTATCTGCAATATCCTTTGTTACACAACATGCATCTACAACACCATCTAAGGCAGCCAGAAGTTCTCCCATATATTTGCTGACTGCATCACATTCCTTCTTTACATTCTTTCTGAGAACGTATGCTTCGCTGGTCGCTTTGTTTGTAATAGCTTCTGCTTCCTTCTGTGCATTTTCCTTCTGGGTTCTGCACTCATAATCTGTCTTTGCACTTAAAGCTTCTGCAGCTTCATGTGCTTTATTTCTTGTACGCTCGCTGTCGTTGTAAGCCTGTTCCTTCAGACTTGCGCAAGTTGCTTCCGTCTCATCATACATCTGCTTACACTTTGCATTTGTCTCTGTCTCAAGTGCATTGCAACGATCGGTTGTATCCTTCTCCATTGCTTCACACTTTGCAGTCATCTCTGCATGCTGTGCCTCACACTCTTTATTCGTCTGGGCGATCAGCGCATCTGCGCTCTCTCTTGCCTCTAAGAGTGTTCTTGAAATGGATTCATATCTTCCTGCGGATTCGAATTCCTTCTGCTTATAAGCGTTTACCTGCTCCTTCAGAGATTCAATCTCGCTTTCATATTCTGCATTCTTTGCTTTTAAGCCATCAATTGTCTTATTTGACTCTGTCAGATTTACTTCTCTCATAGTCTTAAGGCTTAATACGGCTTCGCTGAGCTTGTTTACATTTGCCTTTAACTCATTGACTTCCTTTTCATGATCAGCCTTTAACTCTTCAATATAATAATCAACTGAATTCTTATCATATCCACCAAATGTTACTGTCTTAAATGATGCTTCTGTCTTTACTTCTTCCTCATCAAAATTATTGTCTTTTGCCACGATGATCCCTCCAAAATAATCTATTATTTAAGCATCTTCCTGTCGTCAGGGCGATCATTGCGCCTGCCATCGTCGTCTATTTCTGTGTGTTATACTTATGCATTCCAGTACAGATGCTCATTTTCTGTAAGCACTAATTGAAATGATTATAACACACCCTTATAGTTTTGCACAATTATTTTTTCTTAATTTAGTTACAAAGCACATATTTTGTGCTATATTGGACAAGGAAATCAAACCGAACTGTTAGGAGGAATTTTTATTACTATGAAACACACAAGAAAATGCCTGACCACTGCATTTATGATCCTGATCTGTCTTTTTGCTTTTACCGGCTGTGGTCAGAAAAAAGTTACCGCATACCAATCGTATGTAAAAAATCTTCTCGATGTTAATTATAAAGGTGATTACACCAATTATGTGAAACAGAATAAAGGAAATGAAACCGATGCACTTGCACTGTATCAGGACTGCCTTTCCAATCTCGCAAACCAATTGATCACACATTATAATCTGAATACCAACCAGTCTGTTGAAGTAAACCAGACTTTTACCACTGTTGCTGCCGCTATTTACAATGATGCACGATATGAAGTATCGGAAAGCTATAAAGAAAACGGGGACTACTATGTGGATGTAACCATATATCCACTGGCAATCCTTGACCAGTCCTACGATGAAATTATTGCTTATATTGAAGCCTTTAATAAAGACGTAGACGACGGTGTCTATAATGACGTTAAGAAAGAGGAATATGATAAAAAGTTTGCAAACGGTATTGCATCGATCCTTTCTTCTCATACCGAAAAACCACAGTACAAGGATCCTGTAGTCATCAAGGCACTTATCAACGATGACGGTGAATACTACAGCATCTCATCCGACAGTCTGAAGGAGATCGACCAGGCAATGATCGCCACTGAGACCGCTGACGCTACGGAAGCCGACACTTCCAAGGAATAAACGGGCGAAAGACAACAGCACCAATTTTTCATCTAAAAAAAGAACAATACCCTTTCACTACGCAGAACACTCTCGTTCTATTTCTCACGTAGCGGTACTAAACTCCCACCTAACGGTGGTTCGTTAAGGACCGACGTTCGTAACTGAGACCTTAGCGAGGCTCGCCGAGGTTAGTTCGAAGTTATACAGAGTAAAAAGGTCTGCTACATGAAAGATATTGTTCTTTTTTCTATCTATACATACTACACGCTGTTGTCTTTCTGCCTATTGATAAAATACTTACAGAATAGTTATATGAAAAGGCTTCGTCTGTCAGAAACAGGACGAAGCCTTTTGGTTTATTTCTCGCGGAATGTGAATTCCTCGTTTGCAAGTTTGAATTTGCTGCCATCGATCAGCATCATGTCTGTACCGCTGTTGATGATCTTGCCACCAAGATAGGTGTGGTTGGTTGATTTGTTATCACGCAGATAATAAACACCATTGACGTTGATGATATATGCATGACGACGGCTGACAGAATTGTTGTCTGTTACCTGATAATCAACACCCTGTGCAGACTTACCGATACAGAAGATCGGTTTGTCGATCTTAATCCGCTCACCGGTTCTGGTTCTTACGATAACAGGACCCGGTTTGCTCTTGGATGCATTCGTCAAAACAGTCGTTGATGTAATGTCTGAATCATCATCAAATCCGATATCATTACCGGAATAATCCTTAACTTCCTTTGCCAGTTTAAAACTTGGAATTGATACAACGGTTGTCTGTAATGGAACTTCCGTATCTTCTATTGCCTCTGCTTTCTGCGGTCTGACAATGAAATGCTGCTCATCCTCCGGATGAACATTGTTGTCGTTCTTCATATCTGTGATCATCTTGTAGAACTCTGACAGATAGAAAGATGGATTATGATCAAAGAATTTGATCAGTTCATATCCACAGTCTGAAGCTTTCTTATTCGCAAAGTCAAGCTTGTTTACCAGATCTCTGACAAACTTCTCCATATTGCATTTTTCCATCGGTTTATCGATTGGAAGGAATACAAGCTGAACACTCATATCTTCCAGATTCAGATACATGTATCCAATATTCAGGATAACCTTACCGAGTGGCATATCATTCGCCTTCAGGTACATCAACTGGTCAGCTATGCTGAACATAATATCCACCAGTTCGTCCCTGTGAATCTTCTTTGTAATAAACTGATTCATCGTAATCATGGCCGGAATCGAATATGTAAGCGCTCTCTGTCCGTCAATATACTCTTCATGGCAAAAGCTGTTGTTTCCTACAAATGATGTATTGTACAGCTCGACTTCATTATGAAGGATCTGGACATCATCTTCAATCTTAAAATATAATTTGTACTCATCGCACAAATATGTCTTCTCTGTGCTCATAATAACACCCTCCGCAATTATTCTCCAGCCACTCAAGTCCCATTTACTCTACAGTAACAGACTTGGCAAGATTACGCGGTTTATCTACATCCAGCCCTTTTGCATCTGATGTATAATATGCGATCAACTGCAAAATAACAGCCGCTGCAAATACAGTAAATAAACTATCCTGCTTAGGTATTCTTATATGCTTATCACATATCTGGGTGTCAGTAACTTCGTCACCCATACTAATTAGAATAACATATGCTCCCCTGGCTTTTACTTCCCTTATATTTGAAACCATCTTCTCGTATACAGCCGGCTGTGTCGCTAACGCGATAACCGGTACATTCTCTGTGATCAGAGCGATCGTACCATGTTTTAATTCACCTGCTGCGTAAGCCTCCGCATGAACATAGGATATCTCCTTCAACTTCAGAGCCCCCTCCAGTGAAAGAGTATAATCCATTCCCCTTCCGATAAAGAATGCATCCGGAGCCATCTTTATATAATTAGCAACAGTCTTGACTTCATCTGCCTGAAGCAGGGTTTCTTCTATTACCGGAATTGTTCCCAACAGTTTGCTGATAAATTCCTTTGCCTGCTCTTCTGAATAAATTCCTTTTACAAGTCCAAGCCTGCAGCCGATTAAATACATTGCCGCCATCTGAACCGAATATGCCTTTGTACTTGCAACTGCAATCTCCGGTCCGGCATGTGTATATAACACATAATCACTTTCTCTTGCGATCGTAGACCCTTTTACATTTACGATCGAAATAACCTTGGAACCACATCTTTTTGCCAGACGCATTGCTTCCAATGTGTCAATTGTCTCTCCCGACTGGGAAGTTACGATAACCAATGTCTTCTCATTGATCAGTGGTTCTTTATAACGGAATTCTGATGCGATCTCCACATTTACCGGTATACGAAGCTCTGATTCGATCATTGCTTTTCCTACGATTCCGGCATGCATAGCAGTTCCGCATGCAATGACTGTGATATTTTCACAATTTTTAAATACTTCATCATCAATCCCGTCTTCTGTAAAATCAGGGAGTGAATTCACAATTCTTGGTGTGATCGTATTTCTCAGGGATTCCGGCTGCTCATAAATCTCTTTTAACATGAAATGTGGAAATCCACCTTTCTGAGCGGCTGTAATATCCCATGTAATCTCTAACATCTGTGGTTTTACTTCATTGCCTTTCAGATCCTCAACCCGGATTCCTTCCTGTGTCATTGTAAGGATATGATATTCCGGCACAACAAAATAATCTTTTGAGAATGAAATGATCGCTGTCAGGTCTGACGCAATGATAGATCCTTCTTCGCTGTGTGCTGCTACCATCGGGCTGACATTTCTTACTGCATATATGATTCCAGGTCTGTCTGCAAACATAATGCAAAGCGCAAATGAACCCGCAATTATCTTAACCGCCTTCCGAATCGCTGCGATCGGATCACCATCATACAAAGTATCCAGCAGGGCTGCCACAACTTCAGAATCTGTTTCTGATACAAGCTTATCTGCCAGTCCATACTCTCTTATGATGTCACTGTAATTCTCAATGATACCATTGTGGATAAGAGCAACATTTCCACATCTGTGCGGATGCGCATTCGCATCTGTAACTCCACCATGTGTTGCCCATCTTGTATGTCCGATACCGCAAGTCGATGAATAATCTCCATCCTTACACAGTTCCCTGAGTTCGCTGACTCTTCCTGCCTTCTTCCGGATCGTTAATGTATCATCGTCATTTAAAAGTGCAATACCCGCACTGTCATAGCCTCTGTACTCTAACCGCTCCAGTCCATCGATCAGGATATCCTTCGCCGGCTTTCTGCCTGTAAAACCTATGATTCCACACATATATTCAATTATCTCCTTTCGGCTTATGATGCATATTTCTTTTTCTGTTCGTATATCTGTCTTTATCGTCCGCCAGATATTTTACTGCATCATCAAATTATCCGGTCATGCTGCTTTGTTTTGGAATCTCTTCCATATTTGGCATGCATGTGCGCATCCGGACTCTGCGTAGAGGCATCCGCCGAATTTTCGATAACCTCTATCCTCGTCACCCTTTTCGTCGTTGATCCAAAGGGACATGGCGCTAAGATTTCTAAATCTTTCAAAATCTGCTTTCCTCCATACTATAAGCAGACATTAAAATTTTATCATAGACCACCCAATAAATCAACGACTTCATATCTGTAGGGCTGCGTTTTCTATTAATTAGCTGATGAATGAACCACCTGGCAGATTCTTCTCGGTTGTAAGAAGGGACAGATTGCCCTCTGCATCCTCTGCACACAGCAGCATACCTTCTGATACAACTCCTGCAAGCTTGCATGGCTTCAGGTTTACGATCGCAACAACGCGCTTTCCAACCATTTCTTCCGGTGAATAGGAGCCTTTAATTCCCGATACGATCTGTTTCACATTGTTCTCACCGAATTTAACCTGAGAACATAAAAGTTTTCTGGAATTCTGTACTTCCTCACATGCAATGATCTCGCCGATCATCAACTGCATCTTCTCAAATTCTTCGATCGTGATCTGCTGTTTATTCAGAACAGACGGATCATTGTTAAGTGCAGCGACCTTAGCTTCTGCCTGTTTCATTTTCTTCTTTTCTTCGGAATTCTCTTTTTCTTCCTTCTGCTTCTTTGCTTTCTCGTAGATAGTTTCTTCTACCGGAGGTGCAAACTTGGCAACTTCTGCCATAACTTCCTTTACGTCCAGTCTTGCGAACAGGATCTCAGGAGTTTCTGTTACCTTGTTTCCGGATGGATAAAGTCCGAATCTTCCAAGCTCTGTTACCTTTCTCTTTGCAGCATTTAACTGGTTCAGGATCTTAACAGAGGTATCCGGCATATATGGCTCCAGAAGGGACGCACCGATCACGATGCTCTCAACCAGATTATATAATACGGTATTCAGACGATCCTGCTTTGTTTCATCTTTTGCAAGTGCCCAAGGCATGGTCTCGTCGATATATTTGTTGCATCTCTTGAATAAGGTGAAGATCTCTGAGATTGCATCTGCAACCTTTAACTTATCCATGCATTCTGCGACCTTGATACGGCAGTTTAATACGACATTCTTCAGATCTTCATCTACTTCTTCTATTACTCCGGTATTCGTAACTACGCCGCCAAAGTATTTGTTTGACATAGAGATCGTACGATTTACCAGATTTCCAAGTGTGTTTGCAAGCTCGGAATTGATTCTTTCTACAACCAGCTCCCATGAAATGATTCCGTCATTCTCAAACGGCATCTCATGCAGAACGAAGAAACGGACTGCATCCACACCAAACAGGCGGACCATATCATCTGCATACATTACATTTCCCTTGGACTTACTCATCTTACCGTCATTCTGGATCAGCCATGGATGTCCGAAGATCTGCTTTGGAAGCGGTACTCCAAGCGCCATCAGCATGATCGGCCAGTAGATCGTATGGAATCTTAAGATATCTTTTCCGATCAGATGTAAGTCAGCAGGCCAGTATTTTTTATATAATTCATCGTTATTACCGTCTACATCGTATCCAAGACCTGTAATATAGTTTGATAATGCATCGATCCATACATAGATAACATGCTTGTCATCAAAATCAACCGGGATACCCCATTTAAAGGATGTTCTGGATACGCACAGATCCTGAAGTCCCGGCTTGATGAAGTTATTGATCATCTCGTTCTTTCTGGACTCCGGCTGAATAAAATCAGGATTCTGCTCAATGTGCTTCATCAGTCTGTCCTGATATTTGCTGAGTTTGAAGAAATATGCTTCCTCTTTTGCTTCCTGTACCGGTCTTCCGCAGTCCGGACATTTGCCGTCTACAAGCTGTGAATCTGTAAAGAAGGATTCACATGGAGTACAATATTTTCCTACATATTCTCCCTTATATATGTCACCCTGATCGTACAGCTTCTTAAAAATCTTCTGAACCTGTCTCTCATGGTCTGCATCTGTTGTTCTGATAAATTTGTCGTAAGATGTGTTCATCAGATCCCAGATATTCTTAATCTCGCCTGAAATCTCGTCAACGAATTCCTTTGGAGTCTGCATGTTCTCAAAAGCCTTATTCTCGATCTTCTGACCATGTTCATCGGTTCCGGTCTGGAATCTTACATCATATCCTGCGAATCTCTTGTACCTTGCAATGCTGTCAGCCAACACAATCTCGTAGGTGTTGCCTATATGAGGTTTACCTGATGCATATGCAATGGCGGTTGTAATATAATACGGTTTTTTTGCCATTTCAAAAACCCTCCTTGATAAAACTACAAACACGAATGAAATGTCTGCGCTATTTTTTCTGGCAATCTTATGTGCTCAGATAACAAAAATTATATGCCTTTTTTGTGCAAATTGTCAACAGATTCCATTTGTTTTTATACAGTTTTTGCAACCTTCATCTCTAAATAAAATTATGTCTTTTTTTTCGGATTTCTTTTATGCTATAGTATGTCCGAACAGTGCGATCATGTAATACCGCACGACACATCTGTGGATCTGCCGTCATCTGTTACTGTTTAAAATTATACTTTTATTATTGAGGTTATTCTGTCATGAAAAATTTTTTAACGAAAACACCTGTTGTTATCACACTTGCACTCATCTGCTGTGCCTTATGGGGAAGCGCCTTTCCCTGCATCAAGATCGGCTACCGGATGTTTTCAATCGGCGGAAATGATACCGCATCCCAGATTCTGTTCGCCGGCATCCGTTTTCTGCTCGCCGGACTT
The DNA here is from genome assembly GCF_003461365.1 of Clostridium sp. AF17-21AC. Taxonomy (NCBI): domain Bacteria; kingdom Bacillati; phylum Bacillota; class Clostridia; order Eubacteriales; family Clostridiaceae; genus Clostridium; species Clostridium sp. AF17-21AC. The sequence continues at coordinate 127,156 of NZ_QTWY01000006.1, read as the reverse complement.
ATGGTTATCCTTATCTGCAGCTTCATATATAAAAAGCCTTTGATCCCACATAACAGGACAACGGTCAAACGTATCTTTATCCTGTCATTGTTCCAGACTATCCTGCAATACGTCTTCTTTTACATCGGTTTGGCAAATACGACCGGAAGCAAGGCAGCGATCATTGAAGCGACAAACGTCTTTCTGGCGATTCTTGTATCGGGTCTGTTATTTAAAATGGAAAAGGTTACATCCAAAAAGATGCTTGGATGTCTGATTGGATTTATCGGAGTTGTTATCATCAATCTGGGAAATGGTGTAGACGCGCATTTCTCTCTCACCGGAGAAGGCTTCATCCTGTTATCAACAGTGGCTTATGCTTTCTCTTCAGTTATCATCAAATATTTTTCCGATAAGGAGAATCCGGTTCTGCTCAGCGGCTGGCAGTTCTTTGTCGGCGGCTTCGTGATGATCCTTTGCGGACTTGCCGGAGGCGGACATATCGCAGGAGACTCCGCTCCTGCTGTCCTGCTTCTGCTCTATATGGCGTTCATCTCGGCCTGCGCCTATACATTATGGAGTCTGCTGTTAGCGCACAACCCGGTATCCCGGATCGCCGTCTACGGCTTCTCGAATCCGGTCTTTGGCGTACTGTTATCAGCTCTGCTTCTGCATGAAACATCTGCCTTAAACATCCGCTGTCTGGTCGCACTTGTTCTTGTCTGTGCCGGCATCATCCTTGCAAATAAAGAAAAAGCCGTATAAAAATACCATCTTTCATTCAACAAAACCTTACACTAAAACTTTTATAATGCTATGTTCTGTCAAATAAAAGATGGTATTTTATAAATTTTTTTATAAATTTCTCACAACGCCGAATATCAGCGCCGCCATGATCAGTATATAGATTAAAACCGTGTCCGCTGAACCCAGCCGATATGCGTCTCCTTTTATGTAGTTCAAATCTCCCCTGACTATCAGATATATGATACATGGTCCTGCAATGTACAAAAACGGATTATAGGAAAAGGATGTCCGTATCTCTCCTTTTAATAAAGACAGGCATGCTCTGGTTATCCCACAACCGGGGCACTGCCATCCGGTCAGTGTCCGGAATATGCAGGGTACTGCCAGACCGGTCAGTCTGACAAATACCGCATACAGGATTCCTGCTAAAAGAATAATGCTATCCCGATATATAATCTTTCGGACACGATTTTTCTTTTCTTCCATATATGTTTCTTACTGTCCGTTATATGGGTTGTTATTATCATTTCCATTGCTGTATGGATTATTGCCGCTCTGGTTGTAACCACCATACTGCTGGCTCTGATCATAGCCACCATACTGCTGATTCTGGTTGTATCCGCCGTTATATGGCTGCTGATTCTGGTTGTAACCGCCGTACTGCTGGTTCTGATTATAGCCGTTATACTGCTGGTTCTGATATCCACCATTATATGGCTGGCCATATCCGTTCGTGCCGCTGTACTTATTAATCGCATCCTGTGCCAGTGCGTAGTCGATAATTCCAAGTCCAAATAACTGAAGAACTACAAACAGGATACCGCTGTTGCTGGATGGCATACCGCCTCTGCTCTTAATGATATCGACCTTTTCACCCATCTTGTAAGCCCAGTACCATCCATAAATACCACAGGTAACAAGTGTAAGCAGCAGTGCCATTCCGCCACCTGCCAGTTCATTCTCACCCGACATCTCATTTGTATCGTCTGTAATACATACAAACCAGTAAAGTCCATAAATACCACAGGTAACGATCGTCAATAAGATACACATACCAATACTTCTTTGTTTCATACTTTCCTCCTTGCCGATGCTCCTTCCGCATCTCTGATTTCATATAATAAAAAGTATAAAATATTTATAAACTGCTGTCAATGAAGTCTGTACCAAAATATTGCTTATTCTGCTATATTTATGCATAATGTACCAGTATCTATCTGTTATCGTCCTGTATGTTTGCAAAATAAATACAAAAAAATTGAAAAAAAATACATATCGTGATACAATTTGTTTTTCCGTTATTATTTCAATAACAATATTATAAATATGCCCTGCTTCTCTATTTTATGTTATATGAATATATGCAATTTTTCTGTATAATTTATGCATATATGCGAAGCAGTGACGGATACATACTATTTTAAAGAAGAGGTGTCAGTTATGAAAAACATGTTAAACTTCAAGGAATTCACAGCAGATGAGCTGATGGATATCCTGAACCTTGCTCTGGATATGAAGAAGAATCCGGAGAAGTACAGCGAATCCTTAAAAGGAAAGAAACTTTATACTTTATTTGAAAAGACATCAACCAGAACCTTTCTTTCATTTGCAACCGGCATTACCGAGTTAGGTGGTACCTACTACAACCAGTTATGGAAGGACTCCAACTTTGTACTCGGCGAGCCTGTTTCCGAGATCAAATATGTCTGCCGTAATGTTGATATCATCATGGCACGTCTGATCAAAAATGAAACTGTTGAATTATTTGGCAAGAATGCTACGGTTCCATTTATCAACGGCTGTGATAATTCCTACCATCCATGCCAGATCCTTGCAGATGCCCTCACGATCCTTGAGAAGTTTGGAACTCTGGATGTCAATCTGATGTACATCGGTGCAAAGAACAATGTATTTAACTCCCATGTTGAATTCTTCTCCAAGATGAAGAAGGGTACGTTATACGGACTGACTCCACTTGTAAATGAGACAGCCTGTGGTCCTGATTTCTATGAAGAAGCAAAGAAAAGCGGCCATTATATCGAGCTTGATCCTGCCATGTCCATGGAAGAAGCAAAGGAATATGCAAATAAGATGGATGTCCTCTACACAGATACATGGGTAGATATGGAATTCTTCAACAATCCTGCTTACCAAAAGCAGAAGGAAGAAACCCTTGCAAAGATGATGCCTTACCAGTTAAACGGCGACTTCACAAAAGACAGCAAAGCGATCGTATTCCACGATATGCCAATGCATGTCGGCTTCGAAATCTCTCAGGATGTCGTAGATAAGAACCTCGATCACATCCTAGACGAGGCAGAAAACCGTCGTCATGCTGAAAAGGCCGTAATGTACACACTCTTAAATTCATAAAACCATGGAATGTTGATAACCGCCTGTGGCGATATAACAGTATGCCCCCCGGCGGTTATTTACATTCCATGGTTTTACCGGAAAAACCGGTTGCATGGCATTCAGGCAGGTGCTATAATCGGGGATAGCAAATTTGTAAGGAGGCCGCCATGAAACATCTGATAGACCCAATGGATTTAAGTTTGGAAGAGCTCGATCACATTTTAAATCTTGCTCAGGATATTATTGATCATAAAGAAAAATACAGTGAGTTATGCAAAGGCAAAAAGCTCGCTACTTTATTTTTTGAACCAAGTACAAGAACTCGTTTAAGTTTTGAAGCCGCCATGATGGAATTAGGTGGTAATGTACTTGGTTTTTCTTCTGCCAGTTCATCATCCTCATCTAAGGGTGAAAGCGTTGGTGACACAGTAAAGGTTGTAAGCTGTTATGCAGATATCATAGCCATGCGCCATTTTAAGGAAGGTGCTCCGATGCTTGCATCCATGAAATCCGATGTACCGATCATTAATGCAGGTGACGGTGGACATAACCACCCAACACAGACACTGGCTGATCTTTTAACGATCAAACGTGAAAAAGGAAGACTGGACAACCTTGTGATCGGCTTCTGCGGAGATCTGATGTTTGGACGTACCGTTCATTCTCTGATCAAAGCAATGTCCCGTTATGAAAATATCAGTTTTGTGCTTATTTCACCGGATGAATTAAAAATTCCTGATTATATCCGCACAGAAGTGATCGAGAAGAATAATATACCTTATAAGGAAGTTTCATCTATGGAGGATGTGATCGGAGAACTGGATATCCTCTATATGACAAGAGTACAGAGAGAACGTTTCTTCAACGAAGCAGACTACATACGATTAAAGGATACCTACATACTGGATAACAGTAAGATGGCACTTGCCCGTCCGGACATGTGTGTCCTGCATCCGCTGCCACGGGTAAATGAGATTGCTGTTGAAGTGGATGACGATCCAAGAGCATGTTATTTCCGTCAGGTATTAAATGGTAAATATGTCCGTATGGCATTAATTGCCACACTGCTTGGTTTAGCATAGGAGGTACAAACAGATGAACATAGACAGTATTCAAAATGGTATCGTACTTGATCACATTGCTGCAGGCAAGGCACTCCAGATCTATAATGACCTGCATCTCGACAAGCTGGACTGCTCCGTAGCAATTATCAAAAATGTCAAAAGCCAGAAAATGGGTAAAAAGGATATCTTAAAGATAGATCAGGATATCGACATCAACCTTGATGTCCTTGGATATATCGATCCGGATATCTCCGTTAATATTATCCGTGACGGAAAACTGGTGGAAAAGAAAAATATTGAGCTTCCGGAACGTCTGGTAGGTATCAAGAAATGTACCAATCCGCGCTGTATAACCTCAACCGAACAGGGAATCCAGCATATCTTTAAGCTTACAGACAGAGCACACCGGATTTATCGTTGTATTTACTGCGAAGCAGATAAATAATTTTACTTGCTATTTACTTTTCGCAAAAATATGCTATAATCTAGAAGTTATCTGTGCGGTAAAGTATCGAAAAAACGACAGAAATTTTAACCGGACTTTTTAAATATGTTTATAAATATTTAGAGGTGCAATATGGAACAATATGTGATCAAAGGCGGTCAGCCTCTTGAAGGAGAGGTAACTATTGCAGGTGCAAAGAACGCAGCTCTCGGAATCCTTGCTGCTGCCGTAATGACCGATCAGGAAGTTATAATAGAAAATGTACCAAATGTAAGAGATACCCGTGTCCTTCTTCAGGCAATTCAGGGTATTGGTGCGACAGTACGCTACATAGACGAACATACCGTATCCATCTGTGGCGCCGCTATCAATCCAAACAGTGATCTGTGCGTAGATGATGAATTCATCCGTAAGATTCGTGCATCTTACTATCTGTTAGGTGCATTACTTGGAAAATACAAGCACTCTCAGGTTGCATTACCTGGTGGCTGTGATATTGGTGCAAGACCGATCAATCTTCATATAAAAGGATTTGAAGCACTTGGTGCACAGGTTGATATTACAAATGGAACCATCTCCACTTATGCCGAAGAACTGATTGGAAGCCATATTTATATGGATGTTGCATCCGTTGGTGCAACGATCAATATTATGATGGCTGCAGTTCTCGCTGAAGGTAAAACCACCATTGAAAACGCAGCAAAAGAACCACATATTGTCGATGTTGCCAACTTCTTAAACAGTATGGGCGCAAATATCAAAGGTGCAGGAACTGATGTCATCCGTATCCGTGGTGTTAAAGAACTTCATGGTACTACTTATTCCATCATTCCGGATCAGATCGAAGCCGGTACATTTATGGTAGCCGCTGCTGCAACAAAAGGTGATATACTGATCAAGAATGTAATTCCAAAACATCTGGAAGCTATCACCTCCAAGTTGAACGAGATCGGTGCTCATGTAATTGAATATGATGACTCTGTAAGGGTTATGTCTGATAAACGTTTGAAACCAACCAATATCAAAACACTTCCTTATCCGGGATTTCCAACGGATATGCAGCCGCAGATGGCTGTCACACTGGCACTTTCAAACGGAACCAGTATTGTAACAGAAAGCATATTTGAGAATCGATTCAAATATGTTGCCGAGCTTGCCAGAATGGGCGCTCACATCCGGGTAGAAGGCAATACCGCTATCATTGATGGTGTAGAATCCTTCTCTGGTGCAAATGTAGCTGCTCCGGATCTTCGTGCCGGTGCTGCTCTTGTGATTGCTGCATTAGTTGCAGATGATTTTTCCGTTATATCAGATATTAAGTATATCCAGCGTGGATATGAGAAATTTGATGAAAAGATCCGTGGTCTGGGCGGAAAGATCGAAAAAGTTGATACTGACAAAGATATTCAGAAATTTAAATTAAAAATTGGATAATATGATACATGAAAAAAGAGATGCCTGCTCCGTTATACCGGTTGGCATCTCTTTTTATTTTCAAATCAACAATCACATTTTTATAATCAAACATTTTTGACCTGTCCCGCTCTCCTATTTTCTATTTCAATCTATATGTTTTCTATTTCAACCTATATGTTCTATATTGTACGCACATCCAATTTTTTCTGTGAAATCACTAATTTTTTGACGAAAAAGGGGTTTGTTTTTTCTGAGATTATGGTAAACTAAAATCAGTATTGTATTTTTCAGGCTTATATATTTTTATCACAAAAATCGAATCGTGCATTTATATACAAAGGAGAGCATCATATGAATAACAAACGGCTAAGTAACAGACCATACCGATCCGCCATACTGGCGATCGCAGCACTTATCTGCTGTCTTGTGGTCTGTCTTTTCATGAACAGCGGACTTTCTGATGCCGCAGGAAAATCCGGTCATATCAAAGATGGAGTAACGAATGTTTATTTCCGTGATGCCCCCGGCGGCAATCCTGTAACGGATCACGGCAGTAACATTATGTTAAATGGGGGGCACAAGCTTACAATCCTGAACACCTCAAACAGCTCCTGGTATAAAGTATCCCTTGTTTATAACAAGACAACCTATACCGGCTACGTATCCGCTTCATATGTCACTATCGACAAAACAGACTCTTCTGATAAAAACAATACAACAGCAACGACAGAATCCTCAGGGAAAAAATCCGACAAAGATTTTGAATCCTATATGAATGATCAGGGATTTCCGGAAAGCTATAAGGCGCAGCTCCGGGAACTGCATGAGGCTCATCCATCCTGGACTTTTAAAGCTGTCCAGACAGGAATCGACTGGGATGATCTTGTAGATAATGAACGAAACAAATCCGGTCAGATCAAAAATCTGGTTCAGGGAACCAGCAGTTATCCACGCTACAACTGGCGTTCCACGACGATCGGTTACAACATCAAAACCGATACATGGGCATCCTTTGATGGTAACTGCTGGTATGCCGCATCGGATAAACTGGTCTCCTATTATCTGGATCCCCGTGTTTATCTGTATGAACGGTTCGTATTTGCATTTGAGAATCTCTCTTATGAAGATTCTCAGTCCAAATCCGGCGTGGAATCCATTTTGAACGGAACCTTTATGTACAAATCCAAGCCATCCGGTTCCAACAGTACATATTCCGAACTGATCATCAAAGCCGGAAAGGCAGTCGGTGTCAGCCCATACCACATTGCCTCCCGAATCAAACAGGAGGTTGGCTCATCACTCAGTTCTGCCACAAATGGAAAGCATTCCGTATATCCGGGAATCTATAATTTCTATAACATCGGCGGTTTCGACAGCGTAACCGGAAACGCCGTTACAAATGCACTTAAATGGGCATCCTCCGGTTCTACCTACGGAAGACCGTGGAACACCGTATACAAATCCATCTATGGCGGTGCTCAATACATTGGAAATAATTACATTCTGCAGAAGCAGAATACTTTGTATACACAGAAATTCAATGTCACAAATACCTCTGCCTTATACTCCCATCAGTATATGACCAATGTTCAGGCGGCTTCCTCTGAAGCCTCTAAGGTATACGATGCCTACAGTGGCGCAGGCACACTGAACAATTCAATCACATTCTGTATCCCGGTATACAAAAATATGCCGGATACCATGGTCAGCAAACCGGCAGACAGTGGCAATCCAAACAACTATCTCAAATCACTGAGTATTGATAACTATTCCCTGACACCAACATTTGCAGTCAATACAACAACCAAGTATTCCCTGATCGTATCAGAGAAAACAAGTTCTGTTACGATTTCTGCAAGTCCGGTCAACAAAAACGCTTCCGTATCCGGAACAGGAAAAGTCAGTCTGTCAAAGGGTACGAATACAGTAAAAATTACGGTAAAAGCCCAAAGCGGCGCAAAACGCACTTATACATTAACGATCGTCCGTGGTAAATCTTCCGGTAATTCCAGCTCAGATCCTGAATTTGACGGTAACTATACTGTATCTGACGGAACCATAACCGGCGTAGCAGTATCAACCACCGTATCTGCATTTGTCTCCAATCTTGGATGTACAAACGGAACTGTCAGTGTAAGGACTTCATCCGGTGAAGAAAAGACATCTGACCGTATCGGTACCGGTGACATTGTAAAAATAACTGTTTCGGGCAATACCAGCACCTATACCGTTATTATTTTCGGTGATGTAAATGGTGACGGAATTATCAATGCACTGGATCTGTTAAAGATACAGAAGCATATTATCGGTGCTTCTACCTTAAAGGATCCATACCTGAAAGCCGCAAATATCAAACGAAGTGGTATGTTATCTGCTCTCGATCTGTTAAAAGTCCAGAAATATCTGATGGGTGCAGCACAGATCATGCAGCAGTAAATGAATAGATGATAAAATACAGGAGATATATAAAATGAAAACAAGAAAAAAATTAGCAGCATTATGTATGATCTTGGTTCTGGGATTAAGCTGTCTGGTATATGGAAACAGCATACACTCCTATGCAGCATCTACCCAGTTCTCGATCTCGCTTTCATCCTCATCCATTCAAAAGGGTGGTTCGGTTACAGTAACCGTATCGATCAGTTGTTCTGAAGCACTGGGTGCTTACAGCTATTGTCTGTCCTATGATTCCTCCTTACTGGAATATCAGTCCGGCGATGGCTATGGAGGAGGTGGAACCGTATCCTGTGCCGGATATGGTGATGGAAATATTACTTCTGCTTCCAACAGCTTTACATTTTCTGCTATAAATACAGGATCTGCCTATGTCAGTACTGGAAGCTCCGATGTCTATACATGGGGCGAAGAACATGCCGGAGCATCAGATGCAGGTGCTACGATCACAATAACAGCCGCTGGCGGCAACAGTACAACAGAAACAACGACCAGCGAACCAAATACAACAGACACCCCGGCTACAACAGAAACAAATTCTTCCGAATCTACAACAGAAGATACGACAGACACTTCTTCCGAGGACACAACGGAAGATACCACAGAGGAAATGTCTGATAACTGTTATCTGTCTTCGATCCAGATCACACCGGGTGAATTAAAGCCTGAATTTGCAAAAGATACATATACTTATGAGACAACCGTTCCCGGAGATACCACAAGCCTTGCGATCAATGCGATCCCGGAAGACAGCAAATCATCCGTTTCCATTACCGGAAATGAAGATTTTGAACCGGGAAAGACCTCTCATATCTCTATCAAGGTTACTGCGGAAACCGGCGATAATCATATCTACGACATTGCGGTTAATGTGGAAGAACTGGTAGATACAAGAGCGATCATCCAGATTGATGGAAAAGATTATTATTTTACAGAAGATTACAGCAAGCTTACTATTCCTGAAGGATTTGCCGAAATAAAAGAGAAATATAATGATACCGAAATCATTCTCTATCAGTCTCCAAACGGACTGGTTAAATGTGCTTATCTGACAGACAAGGACAGCAAAAACGGAGCATGGTATATCATTGATACTACTGCAAAATCTGCGGTTCCATTTATCAATGTTGCATCTGCTTACAAAAGCTTTATCATTCTGACAGCCGGCGAAGACGTTACAGTGCCGTCGGGTTACACAGCTTTCACCTATAAGTTTAACAAAAATTCCGTAACCGCCTATCACAAATATGAAGATGATACGATCCTCGTAGTATATGCCATGAGTCCGGACGGTGAACCTGGATGGTTCTACTATGATACCGTTGAGAAAACATTTACCCGATTTGTCGCTTCAGCAGTTCCAACAGAAGCAGTCACGACTGCTTCTGCGACAGATGCCAACAATGGCTCTTTCTTTGATCAGCACAAGGACAAGGTTATCACTATATGTATCATCGTGATCGTAGTTATGTTCTTCCTGATCATTATCCTCGGAATCATGCTGATTCGGGTGATCAAGCAGGGACTTCCTGACGATGATCCTGACGATGATCCTGACGATGATCCTGACGATGATCCTGATGGTGCTACACGCAACGGTTCCGATAACGATACCGACGACAACGCAGGCAATGATTCCGATAACGATACCGCTGACAACGCAGGCAATAATCCTGATAACAATACAAGCGGCGATGCCGAAAACGTTCCCGACGATACCAGCAATAATGCTGCCGATGATACACCAGACAACACAGATCACAACACAGGCAATGATACAGGTATCGATACTGATAATACTTCGGATGATACTGTTTCTGCAAATGATACAAAGTCAGAGGATACGATAGCCGCTGCTGTTGTTCTGAACGAAACACCAGCAGAAAATGCCGATGATACAAACAACCAAAAGCCTGCGGACATTCCGGTAACAGATGGCATGACAGAGCTTACTGCTAAGCCATCCGTAAAAGCTGAAGATGTCACTTCCACCAGATTAAGCAGCGAAACTAAAAAAGCAAAGGAAGAAAAAGAAGCAACTCCGGCAGATAAAATCATCAAAAAGGCGGCTCAGTACTCTTCCATGAATACGGCTGATCTGTCAGAGGTATTCAATATGGCAGAAGCGATCGTGAATCACGAAGAGCCAAAGAAAAACACCGGCTCCTTGCAGTTTAAGCCGATCAAGCAGAATGTACCGGATAGTAAAGAAGAAAAATAAGACCTACCAAAAGTTGTTATTTCCTGATTAAGGTTTCTAATCACGTTTGCCTACCTTTGTTTCACTCAATTTTATATGCACATGTCTCTGCCGCGATAAAAACCTTTGCGGCGACGACATGGCACAAAATTGAATGAAACTCAGTCGGCTACACTATGGATTATGAAACCTTATTCAGAAATAACAAACTCTGGTAGGTCTTATTTTTATACCACCGCTTTGTCATAATATTAAATCAATCTCATGTGGCAAAAACGTGATTATAAACCTTATTCAAGAGCTGCAAACTTCCGACAGGCTTTTAATTGTTTCTCTTATAAATATGCCTTCAACATATCAACTTTGTCGAGTCTCTCCCATGGAAGGTCGAGGTCAGTTCTTCCGAAGTGTCCATATGCTGCTGTCTGCTTGTAGATTGGTCTTCTGAGGTCAAGCATCTTGATGATTCCGGCTGGGCGAAGATCAAAATGCTCACGGATGATCTCAACCAGCTTCTCATCGGATACCTTTCCTGTTCCGAATGTGTCTACCATGATAGATGTAGGTCTGGCAACACCGATCGCATAAGACAACTGGATCTCACATTTATCAGCAAGTCCTGCCGCTACAATGTTCTTTGCTACATATCTTGCTGCATACGCTGCGGAACGGTCAACCTTTGTACAATCCTTTCCTGAGAAAGCACCGCCGCCGTGACGGGCATATCCACCATAAGTGTCTACGATGATCTTACGTCCTGTAAGTCCACTGTCACCATTTGGTCCGCCGATAACGAATCTTCCGGTTGGATTGATAAAGAACTTGGTATCTTCATCTACCATATCAGCAGGAAGAACCGGATCAAATACATACTTCTTGATATCTTCATGGATCTGTTCCTGTGATACTTCCTCGCCATGCTGAGTTGAGAGAACTACCGCATCGAGTCTCTTTGCTTTTCCATTCTCATCATACTCTACTGTTACCTGAGTCTTACCGTCTGGTCTGAGATATGGAAGTGTCCCATTCTTTCTTACTTCTGTCAGTTTTCTTGCAAGCTTATGTGCAAGTGCGATCGGATATGGCATATATTCCGGTGTTTCATTTGTTGCAAATCCAAACATCATACCCTGATCTCCGGCGCCAATTGCTTCGATATCATCATCGCTCATCAGATGCTCTTTTGCTTCTAATGCCTTATCAACACCCATTGCAATATCTGCTGACTGCTCATCAATTGCTGTGATAACACCACAGGTATCACAGTCAAATCCGTATTTTGCTCTGTCGTATCCAATCTCACGGATCGTCTCACGAACGATCTTCTGAATGTCTACATATGCTTTTGTTGTAATCTCACCCATTACAAGTACAAGACCTGTTGTGATCGATGTCTCGCAGGCAACACGGCTCATTGGATCCTGCTCCATCAATGCATCCAATACTGCATCGGAAATCTGGTCACAGATTTTATCCGGATGACCTTCTGTTACTGATTCTGATGTGAATAATAATTTTTCCATCATTTCCTCCTTGTATAAATACTATCTATAGTTACTGCTATGCGTATTCGTTCACATAGCTTTTGATTTTTCTTTTTTCAGACAAGTTATCCCCACCTGGTTTTATGCAAAAGAAAAATCCGCTCTGAGCGGATTGATAAAATCAAACCTCTCATTGTTCGACGTCTGCATATCACAGATTCGCTCAGGAAGGCACCTTCCATACAGGTCTTTCTTTCACCTGTTCCGGGGTTGCCATGGCTTCATAGTCCCTTATGACTCCACCATTCTGAATAAGAGCATTTATAAATATTTATTTGTATTCAAACTGCAATGCAGTTCTGAAACAGCTATACTCTAACTGATATATTTCCATAAGTCAATAGGTAATTTCTGTTTTGCGACAAAAATTCATTAAAGCTATCCTATAAAACCGCCTTGCTGAGCAGGTATAAGATGAGCAAATGTGCCGGATAGAACACATAAAATGTATATTTAAGAATTTTATCCTTCCGACCATACTCTCCGTTGTACAGACTGATTGGCAGGATTGCCAAAACTGCATAGAGCTGCCTTATTCCGTAAAACAGGAAATACAGCACTGCCGATACGATTGCAAACCCCATATTCTGACGCAGCTTCCAGCCAAACGGATAATGTCCGGTCACAAGACCGGCATTTCTGAATACTTGTTCCGCCGTGTCATCCTTGGTCGAATAATAAATTAATACGATCAGAAGAATGCCCGCCATTCCATAATCAAAATGCAGAGCCTCTGAAACTACCATAATGACAACAATTCCGATGACTGCGCCCATCTGATTCCATTTTGCGACTTTTCCAAGATAAAGCACAACCAGCCCCGCCGCAAGTGTAAAGAAAATATTCTGCTTCTGCAGATCAAATACCTGTCCGGTCGATGCCAGATCAAATGGAACTTCCGAAATCAGCGCAAACAAAAAAAGCCGGATAAAATATTTTCTGATATCCGACGTATGCCTGTACCCTTCTACCAACAGGAATGCGAATATAGGAAATGCGAGCCGTCCTACAGCCCGCATTATCCAGTTATTATTCATTAGAACAAGTCCTACATGGTCACATAACATAAATATGCATGCCAGAAGCTTTAACTGATTTGAATTTATCCCTGTCTCTGTCCTTTTATCCATGTTTTCCTTAAATTCTCTTACGAAGTGCCTTTGACAACCGATCCAGTTCCTCATTGTCTGACTGACCCGGAACCCATGTAACTGTAACCGTATCCTTAATGAATCTTGGCACAAGATGCATGTGAAAATGGAATACTGTCTGTCCTGCAGCAGCGCCATTGTTCTGAATAATGTTCAGTCCGTCAGGATTTAATTCCGCTTTCTGAGCCTTGGCAACCTCTGTCGCAATCGTAAAGATCTTTGAAGCAGTATCCGCGTCCATGCTATATATATCATCATAATGTTCTTTTGGTATAATTAAAGCATGACCTTTATTTGCAGGATTTACATCAAGTATTACTCTACATATGCTGTCTTCATAAACTGTTGCTGATGGTATCTCACCATTTGCAATCTTGCAAAAAATGCAATCGTCCTTACCCATAAAAGTTTCCTCCTTAATTGCTTTTTCCATTTTACTCCATTATGTGATATTTTACAAGCTTTATGTGGTTTGGAAGGTTGCATAAGCCTTCAGATCTTCCTCAACCCGTTGTTTGATTTCGTTTATAATCTCCTGACATTGTTTTTTCTTCATTCCTGCCTGCACTCCTACTATCAAAAGCTCCGTTTCTCCCGGATCTTGTCCATTTCCATCAACAGATGTTGTATGCTCACCATAATAGGTTGTGCTATACGTCAGATCATATGCCGGACTCAATCTCCATGTTTCTGATTCAGTATCATATACAAACGAAAAATCCTTTAAATGATCATCCCTGTTATGTGCAAATACATTAAAACACATTCTGCGAAACATATTTTCAACATCCATTTTATTATCTCGCGTCACTATTCTTGTTAATTTCATCAGGTCATGGTAGTCCAGACTTGGCTGGTTAAAATCAAGTTCTAACAACGCTGCCGCCGTTGCCATATGAACCTTGCTCCCATCCGTTTTTCTATCAAATCTCCGGGTTCCAAAGTATCCTGCATGTCGCTGCGATGGAAACAACCTTGTCTCACTCATAACGATTCCACATTTTTTTGCACAGACCGAATAATCATATTCCATTTGTCCAATATCTGCCCTGTCAACATGTGCTGGAAATTTTATGATCCAATCTTCCCCACGCATCTGGAAGACTATCTGCAAATATTCCAAACAGCCCGCCGAAATAATCTTTTTTCGGCACAAATACCTGCTTTTTCAACGGCAGCGAAAAAGGGCTGATTGAAAATCCATCTTCCAGCCATTCATCACTATATTCAAAAGCAGCTTTTCGGTCTGCTGTTAACACCATCGTTCCCACTAATCGATTCCCATAGCAAACCTGAAGCATCCTATCTTCTATTTGTCTCATTCATAACCTCCTGAATATCCTTGTACGGAACCCGTGTAAACAATTCCCGAAGCTCATCTGCTATATCCAGTGCAACCGCAATCCGCGTCAATCCCAACAGAGAGATCTGTCCGGTTTGCTCAAATCGTTTGATTGATCCATAGCTTACGCCACTTTGTTCCGCTAACTGCTGCTGTGACAACGATCTACGCTTCCGTATATTGCGAACTCTTTCTGCCAATTTCTTATCTAATTCATCCGGTGTCTCCCATACAAAAGGTTCCATGTATCTTTACCCCGCAAATTATTTATATAGATAATATTTTATCTATATATCCGTCATTTTTATTATAATTGATAATATATTATCCATATTTATTATATACTATTATCTTATCACTTTCAATTTATCTTTATTCAAAAAATGAAATGTACTTATAACCAGTCGAATAAAAATGAAACATATCATGTATTTTTCATGCCGATCCAACTGTCTATAAGCACATTTCATTAATAAATCATCTTATAAAATGTATTCTTTCTGTCATTTGTCTGTGGAAATTCTGTCCTTGCATGTCTGACTGCCCCGGGATCAATATCTGCGACACGCAGCTTCTCACTAACCCGGATCGATACATCCCGCCCAAGCCAGTCATATACATGAGAGCCCGGAATATAGTGAAGCCCATCTCCATCTCCAACCCGGTTGACTGCGATCACATATGCCTGATTCTCAATCGCCCTCGCCTTCAAGAGTGTTTCCCATTGTTCCGCCCTCGTTTCCGGCCAGTTTGCGATCACCATGATAACTTCATACTGATCTCTCATTGCAGAGAAAATCTCCGGGAAACGAAGGTCATAGCAGATATATCCGCCTATCCGGATATCCTTTACCTGTGCCTGTACAAGCTTTTCTCCTGCCCGATATACCTTATCCTCACCGCTATATGAAAATGGATGGATCTTCGCATAATCAAGCAACACATTTTCTCCATCCACAAGCACCAGCCGGTTCTCATAAACCGGTTCTTTCGTTTCATCATCCATCTTGTCGCTATCTGCCATAACCGCACGAATATACCCAAATGCCATCTGCATCTTATATTTTCTGCTGTTCTCCATAAAAAATGAAACACTGTCCGGGATGTTATCCGCATCCCAGCTTTCCGCATACAACCATGGCCGCATCGTGAATCCTGTCAGTGTCATCTCCGGAAATACCAGAAGCTCTACTCCATTTGCACTTGCTTCTTCCATAACTTCAAGGCAGCATTTCTTTGCTTCTTCCCTATTCTCAAATCCAATATCCAGTTCTGTAACGCCAACTCTAAGCATAGCCGCTGCCTCCTACCTGTTTTTCTTTATTATATTCTTATATAGTATATTTATATCTGCTTTTTTTCAACCCTTAAGCCTCCCATTCCAATTGTCAACCTTAATGTTTATTCTGTGGTTGACATTTGAGAATATACCATCTATAATGTTATCCAGTGGGTGCCATTTAATAGTTGACATTCAATTTGTTATCGGGAAGCGGATAGCTTAGCCCTGCTATCCGCTTCATATTTTTGTCAATCCCCCTTAACCTCATCCAATCAAGGGATGGCATCCATTGTACTTATATTATTTATTCAACAAGGAGAACACACATGAAAAACAAATTCACAACCGTGGAGATCACAATGATGGCTGTATTTGCAGCAATCTTATGCGTATCCGCATATTTAAGTATCCCAACTCCACTCCCAAATGCAGCACACATTACGTTACTGAACTTTATGATCATGCTCATTGCACTGGTATTTGAAGTTCGCGACTCAACGATCATCGTTGCTTTATGGATGATCCTCGGTGCAGTCGGCGTTCCGGTATTTATCGGCGGTGGCTCCGGTATCGGTTATCTGACAGGAGTATTCGGTGGATATACATTCTCATTTATTATCGTTACTATCTTTGCAGGTCTGACAAAGGGTAAGAAATATAATCGTATCCGTTATACGATCGTTGCTATTTTAACAGCAGCTCTCATTGATATCATCGGAATGTTATGGTGGAAATTCAACGGAAACTTAACCTGGAAAGTTGCTTTCCTTTCAGGCTTTGTTGCATTTATTCCATTAGATCTTGTAAAAGCTATCATCGCTGCACAGATTGTTCCATTATTCAAGAAGCTGATGCCGGAAGCAAATGCAAATACAGGTGCAAAGAAAGAAGCAGCATAAAAAAATATTATATAGTTATAAAACAAGCAGGAATCTTTAAAAGATTTCCTGCTTGTTTTTATTTTATAATAACTTAACCGCTGCCTCTGCAACTTCACGTTCAGTACCTGCTGCTAACAATTCATCCACGGTTGTATATTGCTTCTCTCTGGCAAGAAGAATCGCATTCGATAATGCATTGATTCCCCTTACTTCACCACGTTTTTCACCCTTTTTCGTTTCTTCCGCTGCCTTTTCTGTTACTTCCGCCACCGCTTCGGCTACCGCTTCTGCTACCGCTTCCCGTTTTATCTCTTCAATATCATCTGCCATTATCTCCCGTAATGTATCCTTCCAGTACATACCAACACGCTCCTTCCAGTTTTCTATCCTTTCTACATTCGCATTCGTCATCACCTGTATAACGGCCTCCGCAAGCTGCCTCTCCCGTTCCGGTAATTGTTCTGACTGCTTTACAACATTCTTGTATTGAGCTGGTGTCAGGCGTTTTGTCAAAGACCGCAGCCACACCTGTTCATTTTCAACCAATTGATCTGCAGCTATGATCTGCGTGTCAAACAGGCTTCTACTTATATAGTATATTCCTGCCTGCTTTTTTTCAACCTTAAAGCCGGATTTTTCACAAGATCGGATATAGCATAAATATCACAATTTACTTTCATTTGTGCTTATTTGTAACATTGATTTTCTTTCTTTTATTTGCTTGATAAATGGTTTGAACACCAGTTTTTTCTAACCCAAAATGCCTGTATATCATTTAGGAAATTCACTTTGTACTTTTTTTAATCAAATAATATTATCCTTAACAATTCTATGTCATTACAGAAAAACGATCCTCCGGAATAAATGGATTCTAGAAGATCGTTTCAATTACAGTATTCATATAGTCTGCATTTCTGCATAATATACAGATACTCAGGCTGTATAATTTTGGGTATATTATATTGCTCTTTCCGGCTTTTAGATTGCCTTGATCTTTACATTCTTGCTCAGTCCGCATTTACGGAAAAGCTTCTCATATGTACTAAGCTTGCTCTTTGGTACTTTGACTGTTGTCTTTGACGTAATACCGGCAAATGCATTCTTGTTCAGCGTTTTGGATGTAAGCTTCGTGGATTTGATCTTTAAAACCTTTAAATCCTTGCTGTTGGCAAAAGCATATGATCCAATTTCTTCAACCGATTCATCAAGGATAATGTACTTTAAATCCTCTGTACCAGCAAATGCCTTGGAGCCAATTGTTTTCACAGAATTACCAATTGTAATGGATTCACAAATATTTTCATCTTCACAATAGGAGTTCAACTCCTTAAATGCATTTTCCCCGATTGCTGTTACCTTATATGTTGTATTTCCAAATTTAAAACTTTTTTTAACTTTTTTTGATAACTCATCATAAGGTACGAATATATCCAATTTATAGTATACACATGTTACGGTTTCTTTCCCTTTCTTGCTTCCAGTGATGCGAAATACATAATATTCATATTTCCCATTATCAAATAAAGTAATATACTCGCCGATTTTCATCGGTTTTGTCTTCTTATTTTTTATTTTTATTGAACGATCTATCTCCTGATCATAATAAACACTAGTTTTTTTTACGCCCTCTGCTATAATAACTTCTGTTAGTTTATTTGAACTGCAATCAATACGATCACATAAAGGACTTGCACCAAAATCCAATTTTGTTAATTTATTGTGATAACAATCCACATTGCGTAATGACTTATTATAACTGGTATCCAGACTTGTCAGTTTGTTATATGAACACAACAGGTTAGAAAGCCATTCATTATATCTCAAATTCAGTTGTTTCAGATTATTGCGACTACAATCCAATTCAATCAGTCTTGTATTCTTGGTAACATCCAGCTTTGTCAGTTTATTATCGCTACATTTTAATAAACTTAATTTTTTATTTTTTGTCACATCTAATTTTGAAAGCTTATTAAACGAACAATTTAATACTATTAAATTTTGATTTTTGCTTATATTCAAGTCTGTAAGTTTATTGTCATAACAATCCAAATATTTTAACTTGGAATTTCTGCTAACATCCAGCTTCGTCAATTTATTGTCCCTACAAGACAAATATTCTAATTTGGAATTCTTGCTAACATCTAGCTTCGTTAGTTTATTGACGTCGCAATCTAATTTTACTAACTTCGTATTTTTGCTGACATCCAGCTTCGTTAGTTTATTGACAGCGCAATCTAATTTTACTAACTTTGTATTTTTGCTGACATCCAACGTCGTCAGTTTATTACCAGCACACTTCAATGTCTGTAACTCTGTAAATATATTGATACCGGTCAGACTTTTACATGTATAGCCATCTTCTTCACTCTCACTCAGATATATTGTCTTTACGCTCTTAATCTCTGACTTTGACAATACACCATCCTTATTCAAGTCGATATTCTCAGAAACATATTTCCGAAATCCTTTATCCGGGAAATTTGTTGAATTGATCTTCACATCCCCCTGAGCTGCATCAACTTTCCTCATTCCTGCATTACTAAATAACAGCGGTACTGCCACCAAGGTTGCCAGTCCTCCGGCAACCATCAGACGTTTTAATTTTGTCTGCAATGCCAATTTGTTCATTTGTTTCTTGTTTTTCATATTGTCTCTCCTTCCAATTTCTTCTTACTTCAGGTTGACACAAACGCAGAAAGACCCGGAACGGGATAATCTCCTATTATCCTGTTCCAGGTCTTTGACTGTCGTTCTATATTTATCGCATACAAAAAAGCGCTATTTAAGCGTGCTGTGCTGTGCTGTGCTGTGCTGTGCTGTGCTGTGCTGTGCTGTGCTGTGCTGTGCTGTGCTGTGCTGTGCTGTGCTGTGCTGTGCTTAAGCCTTTTCCTTTCTGCATCCTTTGTCAATCCCTTTCGCAAAAAATTTACGAATTAAGTGTAGCACACCAAATGGTGAATGACAATTGTTAAAAACATAGATTCTATATGACAGGTTTACTCAAAATGCATTTCATCCATATCCCGTTCCAATTTCAGTATATCCGGTTTTTTTAGATTGCCTTAACCTTTACATTCTTGCTTAGTCCGCACTTACGGAAAAGCTTCTTGTATTCGCTAAGTTTGCTCTTTGGTACTTTGACTGTTGTCTTTGAGGTGATACCGGCAAAAGCTTTCTTACTCAGCGTTTTGGATGTCAGTTCGGTGGATTTGACCGTCAGCGTCTTTAAGTTTTTAATACCTGTAAATGCACTTGAACCAATTTCAATAATTGATTTCTCAAGAGTAATGTTCTCTACTCTTGCATTTGCAAATGCATGAGAGCCAATACTCTTCAACTTCTTATTATAACAACCTAACTCAATACTTTCTCCCATATAATTAACACTCATATTCTGAAATGCATATGGTTCAATTGCCGTTATCATATATTTTTTATTTCCATATGTACAACTTGTTGTTCCTCCTTCAACCACATCCGGAGAATTGAGAGCTTTACCAAGCGGTCCTCTCTGATATACTAAGGTTGCTGTCCGGTTTCCGGCTTTTGTACTTGTAATACGACAAACTCTCATAACATCATCACCACAAGCACCAACATAATCTCCAACCTTTGCTTTTTTGAATTTTTTGTAGGTAATCTTTAAATTCTTGTCACCGTAAACGCGACGCAATGCCCCGTTGTTTCTGGCATCCAGCTTTGTAAGTTTATTATCTGTACAGGATAATTTCACAAGCCGTTTATTATTTTTAATATTCAGTTTTGTCAGCTTATTATTGGAACAGTCCAAATATATTAACTTGGCGTTCTTGCTGACATCCAGTTTTGTCAGCTTGTTATCGGAACAATCCAAAACAGCTAACTCGGTAAATACTCCAATACCCGTCAGATTTTTACATTTATAATATTTCGTTTTCCCATAAACGTCCTTAGGACTAATATATAATCTTATCTCAGTTACCTTCTTGATCTCTGCTTTTGACAATACACCATCTTTATTTCGGTCAATGTTCTTAGAAATATACTTCCGAAATTCTGCATCCGGGAAATTCGTTGAATTGATCTTCACATCCCCCTGTGCTGCATCAACTTTCCGCATACCCGGATTTCCCAATAACAGTGGTACTGCTACTAATGCTGCCAGTCCTCCGGCGATCAGCATACGTTTTACTTTTGTCTTTAATGCTGTTTTCTGCATTTGTTTTTTGTTTCTCATATTGTCTCTCCTTCCAATTTCTTCTTTTTACTCCGGGTTGACACAAGCGCAAAAAAGACCCGAAACAGGATAATTTTCCATTATCCTGTTCCAGGTCTTCTCAACTGCAGTTCTATAATTTACGGTATGCAAAAAAGCGCTATTTAAGTGTGCTGTGCTGTGCTGTGCTGTGCTGTGCTGTGCTGTGCTGTGCTGTGCTGTGCTGTGCTGTGCTGTGCTGTGCTGTGCTGTGCTGTGCTGTGCTGTGCTGTGCTGTGCTGTGCTGTGCTGTGCTGTGCTGTGCTGTGCTGTGCTGTGCTGTGCTGTGCTGTGCTGTGCTGTGCTGTGCTGTGCTGTGCTGTGCTGTGCTGTGCTGTGCTGTGCTGTGCTGTGCTGTGCTGTGCTGTGCTGTGCTGTGCTGTGCTGTGCTGTGCTGTGCTGTGCTGTGCTGTGCTGTGCTGTGCTGTGCTGTGCTGTGCTGTGCTGTGCTGTGCTGTGCTGTGCTGTGCTGTGCTGTGCTGTGCTGTGCTGTGCTGTGCTGTGCTGTGCTGTGCTGTGCTGTGCTGTGCTGTGCTGTGCTGTGCTGTGCTGTGCTGTGCTGTGCTGTGCTGTGCTGTGCTGTGCTGTGCTGTGCTGTGCTGTGCTGTGCTGTGCTGTGCTGTGCTGTGCTGTGCTGTGCTGTGCTGTGCTGTGCTGTGCTGTGCTGTGCTGTGCTGTGCTGTGCTGTGCTGTGCTGTGCTGTGCTGTGCTGTGCTGTGCTGTGCTGTGCTGTGCTGTGCTGTGCTGTGCTGTGCTGTGCTGTGCTGTGCTGTGCTGTGCTTAAGCCTTTTCCTTTCTGCATCCTTTGTCAATCCCTTTCGCAAAAAATTTACGAATTAAGTGTAGCACACCAAATGGTGAATGACAATTGTTAAAAATCACAGATTCTATGTGTTACAACAAATTAATACAACTCTACAGATTCCGGTGCAGCAGACGATGTTCTTTTCCGGCAAGAAAATGATCGTACAACTGGCGAACTGCCGGGTTCTCCTCGGAGAAACGGACATTGGAACTTGCGTCTGCATTGTACATACCTTCCATACGGCTCCGTCTGGTTCTTGGCCCTGCACCGGATGGCTGACCACCACCCATGATACATCCTCGTCTGCACGCCATAACCTCAACGAAATCATAGCTTGCTTCGCCGGATCGGATACGGTCAAGCAGCCGTCCTGCATTTGCAAGACCATGTACAACTGCGATCTTCACTTCTCTGCCATCTAACTCGATCGTTGCTTCCTTCGTTCCTTCAAATCCCCGGACACCTGTATAACTGATCTCACGGATCGTGTTATAGGATTTGTCCTCCGCAAGACGACGGAGCACCGCTTCCGTTACACCACCTGTCGTTCCGAAGATCTTGCCTGCACCGGAAGCCACGGAAAATGGTGCATCTGCGGATTCATTTTCCAGTTCGGTAAACTGCAGTCCCATCTGCTTGATCATCCGCACAACCTCTGTCGTTGTGATGACATAATCGGTATCCTGTCTACCATCCGTGAAATTATCCGGTCGGAGGATCTCTCCCTTCTTTGCTGTACAAGGCATGATCGATACAACCATCGTTCTCTTACCATCTTCTTTATCTTTCTCCGCAAAATAATCCTTGATCACTGCTGAGAACATTCCTTGTGGAGAACGGCAGGTTGACAGATTATCTGCAAATTCCGGATATTTTTCTTCACAATATTTGACCCATCCCGGACAGCAGGATGTGAATAACGGAAGCTTCTCATCCGATGCAAGACGCACCGCAAATTCTTTGGATTCCTCCATAACCGTAAGATCGGCGCCAAAACTTGTGTCAAATACCATGTCAAAGCCCATGATACGAAGTGCTGATACCAGCTTACCAAAACAGTTCTCGCCCTTTGGTATACCGAAGTTATCTCCAACTGCCACGCGGACTGCCGGTGCGATCTGTGCAACTACCCGGATGGACGGATCTTCGATCGCATCCCAGATATCGGTTACATTGGTACGGATCGAGATTGCTGCGGTCGGGCAGACAACTGCACATTGTCCGCATCCTACACAGTCTGTCTCTGCAAGCGGCTTGTCAAATGCCGGCTGTACCTTCATTTTCGAACCACGGAATGCAAAATCGATAACACCAAGTCCCTGAATCTCATCGCAGGTACGCACACAGTCACCGCATAGGATACATTTATTTGGATCCCGGACGATAGACGGTGAACTCATATCGATCTTTTCTTCTTTTTTATTATTCAGGAAACGAACCGCATGCACACCAACCTTATAGGCAAGTGACTGGAGCGCACACATGCCATTCTTCTGACAGGTCGTACAGTCTCTGCAATGAGAGGATAACAACAGCTCGATAATAAGCTTTCTGTACTGCTGCACTTTCTTTGTATTCGTATAGATCACCATGCCCGCTCTCGGTGTCTCGGAGCATGCCGCAAATATTTTTCCTCTGTCATCTTCTACCACGCACATACGACATGCGCCATAAATGGATAATTCTGAATGATAACAGAATGTCGGGATATCGATCCCCGCCTTTCGGATCAGAGACAGAACATTCTTCTCGCCCTCGATCGGCACTTTGATTGAATTGATCGTAATATAATCCATGTTCGTCTCCCTCCTTAATTCTCTGTATATACTGCATGGAACGCACAATTATCGATACATGCACCACACTTGATACATTTGGCTGTATCAATGACAAATGGTTTCCGGATCTCGCCTGTGATCGCACCAACCGGACAGTTTCTCGCACATTTGGAACAGCCCTTACATGCTTCCGGATCGATCTTATAGCGAACCAATGCTTTACAGTTTCCGGTTCTGCATCGTTTGTCAACCACATGCTCGATGTATTCCTGACGGAAATTCTTCAGCGTACTAAGTACCGGAAGGGCTGCGCTCTTACCAAGTCCACAAAGGGCTGTGTCGGTGATCGCCTGTCCCAGTTCCTCTAACAGATCCAGATCCTCTAACGTACCATTTCCGGCAACGATCCGCTCCAGGATCTCAAGCATCCGCTTGGTTCCTTCACGGCATGGAACGCATTTGCCGCAGCTCTCGTTCTGTGTAAAGTTCATAAAGAAACGGGCTACCTCAACCAGACAGGTATTCTCATCCATAACAACCAGTCCGCCCGAACCGATCATCGCTCCTTTACTCTTTAATGAATCAAAATCCAGACTGACCTCCAGATCATCCGTCACCAGACAGCCACCGGATGGTCCACCGATCTGAACTGCCTTTAATGGGATGTCATCCTTTAAACCACCGCCGATATCATACACGATCTCACGCAGCTTTGTTCCCATCGGTACCTCGATTAGTCCCGTATTCTTTACACTTCCGGTCAATGCAAATGCCTTTGTTCCCGGACTTTTCTCCGGTCCGATCGACTTGTACCAGTCTGCACCATTTAAAATGATCATGGACACATTTGCATAGGTTTCTACATTATTCAGAACCGTCGGCTTGGCAAATAAGCCCTGCTCTACGGTTCTCGGCGGCTTGGTTCTCGGCATTCCGCGCTGTCCCTCGATCGATGCCGTGAGCGCACTTCCTTCTCCGCAGACAAATGCTCCCGCACCACGATTGATATGTATATGGAAAGAGAAACCGGAGCCTAAGATATTCTCACCAAGGAAGCCAGCTTCCTCTGCCTGTGCGATCGCTGTCTTCAAACGGCTGACTGCCAGCGGATATTCTGCTCTTACATAGACATATCCCTCCTGCGCACCAACCGCATATGCAGCAATGATCATACCCTCTAACATCTTATGCGGATCGCCTTCCATCACGCTTCGATCCATAAACGCACCCGGATCTCCCTCATCACCATTGCAGACAACATATCGGATTTTCTCCGCCTGTCTGGCAACCTGCTGCCATTTGTATCCGGTCGGGAAACCACCGCCTCCACGTCCACGCAGATTGGAGTCACTGATGACCTGAATAACTTCCGGAGGCTCCATGGTAAATAACACCTTACGAAGTGCTTGATATCCACCGACCGCAAGATATTCATTGATATTTTCTGCATCGATATGTCCGCAGTTTTTCAGTACCAGTCTGGTCTGTTTCTTATAAAATGGAATTTCTTCCTGCTGTCTGTAGACAATACCATCCTTGTGATACATCAGACGCTCTACCGGTCTTCCATGCAAGATCGTCTCGTTGAAGATCTCCTCGCAGTCTTCTTCCTTTACTTTTATGTAGATATAATTATATGGCTCGATCCGCACAAGCGGCCCCATCTCGCAGAAACCATGACAGCCGCTTTTCTTCACGCCGACATGACAGGATTCTTTTATAACTGTATCCTCCGCCTCCGGGACAAATTCTACCTTCACGCCCTCCGACTGCTTCGCCATCTCGCAGAACCGATCGTATATTTTCTGAGAGCCACCCGCCAGACATCCGGTTCCTGCACAGACAAGGATCCTGTGCGAATCCGCATGCAACATCTCTTCTGCCTGTTTTACTGCTGCGTCAAGCTCCGATACATTTGTTATTCTATTCATCCGCACCCTCCTTCAATTCTGCTATCAATGCAGTTACCTTCTCCGGTGTCATAGCCGGATGAACAACATCGTTTACCGTCATGACCGGTGCGAGTCCGCATGCGCCAAGACATGATACTGTCTCTAATGTGAACATCATATCATCTGTTGTGTGTTTCTCTTTTGACAATCCAAGTTCTTTATACAATTGATTTAAGATATCCATGGATTTTCTGACATGGCATGCAGTTCCATCGCACACCTTAAGAATGAACTTTCCTTTTGCATCAAATGAAAAGTTCTCATAGAATGTTGCTACGCTATAAGCTTTTGCCTCTGTGATATTCAGTTTATCCGCCACATATCGTAATAATTCCGGCGGAAGATACTTATATTCGCTCTGAATATCCTGAATGATCGGGATCAGAAATCTTGGCTCTGTCCCATATGCAGCAATAATCTTATCAGCTTCATCGTAGTAAGACTGTTCCAACATATATTACCCTCCGTGCTTTGCCCCATTGTTGGGAATTTTTATCAAATACCTCGTATGTAAATGATAACATTTTTCAATAGCATTTGCACGAAGAATTTCTGCAGGTGGGCTGAAAGCTGACTGAAAAGAGGCTGAGTTGGAGGGCGGCTCGATCGCAAATGTCGAGATCCAGAAGATCCCATACGCTTTCCCGGGAGAACGTATGTCCTGCTACTCCTCCGATCTCATGCTGCGTCAGTATACAAGGGTGAAAAGCCTGAAAGGCAGTTCCTTCATCTACAAGGATCTAAAAACCGTTTACACGATCGTGATATATGAAAAAAGTCCGGATGCATGTCTGACTGATGCATTATCCGATATCTACCTGCACCACGGCAGAACTGTTTTTGATACCGGAATCGAACTGAAGCTTTTACAGGAATTCTATGTGGTTGCCCTTGACGTATTTAAAGAAAGTAAGTATGCTAAAGATATCAATGAACTAAATGCATGGCTGTCATTACTGACTGCCCAGTCGGTTGACGACCTTGCTGCACTGGTATCTGACTATCCATGGATGGAAACTATCTGCAAGGATATGTCTGAATATATGTATGATCCGGAGGAGGTGATCACCATGTTTTCAGAAGCACTTCGAATGTTAGATAAGAATACGGTTCACTATATGATCGATGAACTACAAAAGGAACGAGATGAAGCGGTTACGGCTTTGAACGAGAAAGAAAATGAAATGACTTTATTGATATCCGAAAAAGACGCTGAAATTGCTACAGTTCTTTCTGAAAAGAATGCGATGATTTCAACCTTATCTGAAAAGGATGCTGAGATTGCGGCTTTAAAAGCACAGCTTGCCGCCCTCAATAAATAAACTATTTTATAACAATAACACATGAAGCAAAAACGCCTTGCTGGCTATATCCATGGAATATACGATATTCCTTAGGTACAACCAGCAGGCGTTATTCTTTAAGCACACCCACCCATTTCCAGCTCTATGACTGACGACAAAGATAATCGTGCGAACCGATCAGAAAGTGGAACGCGTTTTAAACCACCTTCCACCAGCCATAGAGCCGGATACAGGCTTCCTACTCCTGCGCCAGGATAAAAAAATCACGAACCGTCTCCATTGACAAGTCAATATCTTCATCACTTACATAAGCATCCACGCAATAAAGCTCATCTCCCAGATCAGCTCCTGCATATACATGCTGATATTCTTTGTCTCCGCCGCTGTATTCCTCAACAATATATGACACCGACAACCCCTCTATATCCATCGTCTCAACTTCGGAACTATCCAGATGTCTGTTTGCATCAATATAATCCTCTACGCTGCCATACCATTCCTTACTGTATAAAGCACAGTTTACATCCACTCTTGTATCAACAGAATAAAAGCACTCTACTACATAATCCGTATCATCGTAGCCTTCATTTGCATAGAAACCATCCGGAACCTTATGCGTAACGGAAATGGATCCTAGCTGGATCGTGCTCTTTTCCTTGGTCTCCCCATAACTGGCGGACTTTGATCTGTTCTGAAGCTGGGCTTCAACATCATCCTGTGTAGAATCCGGCAGATCCGTCTTTTCTGCAGTAACGGAAATCGCTGCGAATATGTATAATATTTCCTCGTCTGTCAGTTCTGATGTCTCCAGCACGATCTGACCACCGATCCGGTAACCCACCTCCGGTGCAGCCGTATAAACAACAAACATCGAATCTCCGCTCATTTCACCCTTATAATATGCATAACGGGTTCCAAGAAGTTCCATTTCCTGAACCTCCTGTGTCACTGTGCCGCCTGCATCAACCAAAGCCTGTGACAACTCGTCAGGATTCTCCATCACTGTATCGTATGAACCATCTACGACTGCTATCTTCATCTGAAAGACATCTGTCACATAGATGACCACATCTATAGAATCTGCACATACCATGTCATAGATTCCCGGGACAGTAAACTGATATCCATCTTTTACAAATGTCATATCCGGCCGGTCTGCATCTATATCCTCTTCATCATCCAGTTCTTCACCAAATATATCAGAGGTGTCTTCTTCAGTATCTTCTATATCTTCTTCCGTATCCAGTTCAGAACTTTTTTCTTCAGTATCAACTACTATATCGTTGCGAAATTCATTATTTACCTTGATCTTTTCGTTGTTGCTGCTGTCATCCTGTTTACTCTTATACAGCATTACCCCAAAAACAACTGCTGCTGCAAAAAACAATACCGCCACAATAATCAAAGCAATAATGGGTCCCTTACTATTCTTGTTGTTTCCCATAGATAAACTCCTTATTCCTGTTTTTCCTTATAGTTATGGAACCCAACCCAGAAAATGATCGTAAAGATAAGGAAAAGAATGGATATGAACACCGGAAACAGAATTGTCTTGCTGTCATACTGAAATCTTGGTGAAGCTGCATGTGCATCCTCATACAGATAGCTGACATAATCACCCTCTTTTACACCCTTTGTATCAAGCCAGACTCTCTTTGTATGATAATTCGTATTCTCATCCCATGTAGTCACATCTGCAAGTGTATACTGTTCAATGATCCGATCTACACTCGCTACATCCTGC
The DNA here is from genome assembly GCF_003461365.1 of Clostridium sp. AF17-21AC. Lineage (NCBI taxonomy): Bacteria > Bacillati > Bacillota > Clostridia > Eubacteriales > Clostridiaceae > Clostridium > Clostridium sp. AF17-21AC. The sequence continues at coordinate 98,479 of NZ_QTWY01000006.1, read as the reverse complement.
TGCTTGTCCTTTAGTGAGATAACATTTCTCCTTATCATCGTGATGCTGAATCCGATACATACCAGACATACGATCCCGCTGACCGCCATAGCCAGAAGAAAAAGCATCCGGTGTATGGTCAGGTCTGTGCTGGTTGTCTGTATCTTCTCAGAAACAGCAGCCTGCTCCTCCTCTTTTTCAATTACAGAGGTCTCTGCTTCTTCCTGCTCTGCACCTGCTTCAGCCGGTTCGGACTCCAGTCCCCGCACCAGATGATCCATGCTCACCCCATACAGATCTGCAAGCTGTACCATCTTATCGACATCCGGAAGTGTCTTATTTAACTCCCATTTTGATACCGACTGTCTGCTCACCTTCAGATACTCTGCCAGTTCTTCCTGCGTCATCCCCTTCTGCATTCGAAGCGCAAGCAGTCTCTCTCCTATCGATTCTTTCCAATCTTCTACCATATTTCTTTCCTCCAGATTTGTTCCTCCACCAACCTATCAGATTCTTCCTCTATATACCAGCAATTTAGGTATCCACTTTGGCAACCATGGGTTGCACCCCAGTATTTATCAGGCTTTCAGGCAATGTATCGGTATTTTTATCTTTACCTGTTAACTAACTTTGTTGTAGATGATAACACCTGCCTATGACATTTGCCAAGAAAGATTTACTGGCAAATATAGAATGCCGCCTGCATCACATACCGCTCATACTCCCCAAACCACTGTAAATTCTGGAAGTGCAACCACTGGTTGCCAAAATGGATATCCAAATAGCTGGCACGCAGCAAGATAATCTGATAAACTAATAGGCAAAGCATTATTAATAAGGAAACAGGAGGAGTCTATGAAGAAGTGTAAACATTTTATGGCTTTTGTAGCGGTTATACTTGTCTTTGCCATGACATTTTCAAATGTCAGCATTCAGGCAGACGCTGCAGCAACTGCAAAAGCCAAGAGCATCACGGTAAAAAATCTGCCGTCAAATACTCTTACACTTAAGAAGGGGAAGACATTTACCATCAAAACAAATGTCTCAAAAAAGAAGCTGAAATATGCTACAAGCAACAAGAAGGTTGTAACAGTAACAAAAAACGGAAAAATTAAGGCGATCAAAAAGGGAAAGGCAAATATCACCATTTCCCTGAAGTCAAATCCAAAGGTCAAAAAGGTTATCCATGTTACCGTAGGCAAACCGGTGGCAAAGGTTAAGCTGAATAAGACCAGCCTGATATTAATTAAAGGAAAATCCTCAACGCTCAAAGCAACAGTCACCCCGGCAAAACCAAGCAACAAAAAACTGATCTGGAAAAGCTCCAAGCCAAGTGTTGCAAAGGTCAGCACAACGGGAAAGATCACAGGAATAAAGGCCGGAACAGCAACCATCACAGTGACAGCAGCCGATGGTTCCGGAAAAAAAGCTGCCTGCAAGGTAACTGTTGTAAATCCGACAAATGTAACTTCCATATCCATGTCTGATCCACAGACAGCAAAGGTGGTACTGTCATCTGCGCAGAAGCTTTCCGCATCCAATTTTTCGGCAAAAGCAGGCACTGTTATAAATGGAAGATTTCCGATCAAGGTTCAGATCGAAAGTGTGACAACAAAAGATAATAAAACCTACACACTGAAATTAGGCAAAAAACCTCTGCTGGACGATAAAATGAAAGTCCGCATCACTGTCACCGGTCTGTACGAAACCGGAACCGTATCAAGAGAGGTAAGCAGTCCTTATACACCGAAGAAAAAAGAGGACTTTACGACATATAACTGCAAACAAAATGTGAAAACATACAAGACCCTGAAGTTCGACAGCGACGGCGGCTATTATACTTATACGGTGGCAAATCTTCCAGCAGGTATTACATATACCAAAGACGATGTGCTCCATTATAGTATTCATTTTTCCGGAACTCCGACCAAAACAGGAACAACAATATCAACAGTTACGGCTAAGGATGAAAAAGGCAATATAACTACCATGAAGATCACCTGGAATATCTACAATGATTCCGTGATCGCAGTGGCATATAAAGAAACCTATTATAACCTTCTTACTTCCCCGACTGTAAAGATTTCAAACTATATATCCGGTCCTGCCGGCGGCTCAGGTCAATATACTTATGCGATCGTTGGTAATTCATACGGTTTAACTATTAATTCAAAAGGACTCATTGAGGGCACACTGAACAAGGCAGGAACTTATCGCGTCAATGTAAAAATTACAGATGCAAATAATCCACAGATCAGCCTGACAACCACTTCTGTGACCCATGTATCAAATAATAGTCTGTCTTTATCCGGCACGATCAAATCAAAAGACGGCTCTGTTATATACTGGGCGCACATAGCCCTTATAGATAAAGTAACAGGTGAGACCTACAGTACCCGCTCCGGTTTACAGGGCGAATATTCCATTAACGCTCCGGCTGGAACATACGATATAGAGATAGAAGTCGGATCGGATATTACATATGTATATTCCCTAAAGCTCACCAAAAACATAACCAACAAAACCCTTGTATCTGATACAAGGAAAATAAAGGTCAGACTAAATATCAACAACAATGATATAGATCAGCTTAGCTCATGGACAGATGAATATGGAAATGATGATAACTATGGTACGGGAGATTATGTATTTCTGGCACCGGGAACCTATAAACTCAGTGCAAATGGTATTATTTACCCTGGTATGTCGGATTTTGTTGCAACAATAAATGCAACTGTAACCAGCAAAACAACATCTCTGACTGCAATCGTTCATAATAAGCCCGTTGATCTCACAGAAGGAAAAGGCGTACAGGCAATCAAAGGACAACGATACAAATTTATTCCGAAGAAAACCGGAACCTATTATTTCTATTCCATTTCTACAGATAAAAATCCTACGGCAGTTCTGTATGATGCAAATATGGAAGAGCTTACCAAAAGCCAGTATCTTCGCCACAATCTGACAGATAACGAACTCGATTTCTATCTCAGTTACGAATGTGAAGCCGGTAAGACCTATTATGTGATCGTCAGAGGCGGTTCATGTTCCCTGTATGTATCATCTACAGATCCGGGTACCAAATAAAATGCATATTGATATATTGGAGGAATCTATGAAAAAATATAAACATTTAATGGCATTTATAGCGGTTGTACTTGTCTTTGCCATGACATTTTCAAGTATCAGTATTCCTGCAAATGCTGCAACAACTGCCAAAGCCAAGAGTATCACGGTAAAAAACCTGCCGTCGAATACTCTCACGCTTAAAAAAGGGAAGACATTTACCATCAAAACAAATGTCTCAAAAACAAAACTGAAATATACCACAAGCAACAAGAAGGTTGTAACGGTAACAAAAAACGGAAAAATTAAGGCAATTAAAAAGGGAAAGGCAAATATCACCGTTTCCCTGAAATCAGATCCAAAGGTCAAAAAGGTTATCCATGTTACTGTAGGTAAACCGGTGACAAAGGTAAAGCTGAATAAGACCAGCCTGCTGTTGGTCAAAGGAAAGAACTCAACGCTCAAAGCAAAGATCACACCTGCAAAACCAAGCAATAAAAAACTGATCTGGAAAAGCTCCAAACCAACTGTTGTAAAGGTCAGCTCATCCGGAAAGATCACCGGAATAAAGGCAGGAACAGCAACTATCACAGCGACGGCAGCCGATGGCTCCGGCAAAAAGGCAAGCTGCAAGGTAACGGTAGTAAATCCGACAAAGATAGCTTCTGTATCCATGCCTGATCCACAGACAGCAAAGGTGGTATTATCATCTGCACAGAAGCTGTCTGCATCCAATTTCTCTGCGAAAGCAGGAACTGTCTTAAATGGAACATTTCCGGTCAATGTTCAGATCGAAAGTGTAACAACGACTGACAACAAAACATATATCCTTAAATTCAGCAAAAAACCTCTGTTGGATTTCAATATGAATATCCGGATCACGGTCACCGGTCTGTATGGAACCGGAACAGCAACAACTGAAACCAACAGCTCTTTTGGTGCTTATAAAGTGACACTTTCTGAGACATATAATTGCAAGCAGAATGTCCCGATCGGGAAAAAGATGGAATTCAAATTTGGCTATGGTTACTACAATTATACTGTAAAGGATCTGCCTGCAGGTATTACCTACACAAAAGATACCACCAATTATAACACGATTTACTTTACCGGAACTCCGACCAAAACCGGAACAACGGTATCAACAGTTATCGCAACAGATGAAAAAGGCTGTGTAACTACCATGAAGATCACCTGGAACATCTACAGTGATTCTGTGATCATAGCATCCTACAACGAAAAGAAAAATTATTATACTATTCCTAACTCCAGTACAACGACAGAGACACAGGTTTCATGTAATATATATTATACGTGTGGAGGTTCCGGTACATATACATATGCACTGGTTGATAATCAATACGAATTATTTATAGATAAAAACAATGGACTTGTCTATGGAAATCTGACCAAAGAAGGAACTTACAATATCCGTGTAAAAGTATCAGATGCAAAGAATCCACAGATCAGTACAACGATAATTTGTCCGATCCATATAGTAAGGAAAATATCGGTATCCGGTTATGTCAAATCCAAAGACGGTTCCATTATGACCTACTACGACGGATTGACATTTATCACTTTTTATAATGTTGACACTGGATATGCGTACATGGTAAGTGGAGATGCCTACTCTAACAACGACAAAGATGGTAAATATTATGTTTCCATTCTGCCCGGAACATATAATATAGAGTTATGCACCGGTGATGATCGTACATACCTGTATGCACAGACATTTACACACAGTGTAACGGATAAGACACTTGTATCTGATACACGAAAAATAACGATCCGCCCGGACAAGAACGGCTATGATATGAACCGGCTGGGTAAATGGACAGATACAGAAAATTCCGATTCCCTGGGACTTCGTGACCATGTATTTCTGTCACCGGGAACCTACGATCTCATTTCATCATCGGATGAATATGACGAAATTGCAGTTATACATGCAACTGTAACCAGCAAGACAACAACCCTGACAGCTACAATTAAGAGTAAGACCGCTGCTGTCACGGAAGGAAAAGCAGTAGAGACCATCACTGGTCAGCGATACAAATTCGTTCCAACCAAAACCGGAACCTATTATTTCTACTCTGTTTCCGAATTTCCTTACGATCCTCGCGGATACCTGTATGATGAAAATATGACCCAGCTCGCATCCAATGATAATACACTTCATAAGTTAACAGAAAACAGATTTGATTTCTGTATCAGCTATAACTGTGAAGCTGGCAAGACCTATTACCTGACCAGCAACAAGGGACAATATACCCTGTATATATCCTCTGTAAATCCGGGTACAGGCAAATAATACTGCTGTTACATATATAAAACCCCCGCCCGTCTCCGGCACGATGGTGGGTAGTGTTTCAACTCGTTGCACTTTCTATTCGCTTCATGCAACTATTTGTCAGCAGTCGCCCAAACTTGCCTTATCAGGCTCAGACATGGGCTTGATGCTGACAGTTAGCATGAATCTCATAACGAAAGTTCCACTGATGTTGAAAACACTACCCACCATCGTGCCGGAAACGGGCAGGGATTTTTATATTGCTAACATTTTACAATTAATAATTTCTCACCCGGTGTTACCTCGTCGCTTTCCAGATGGTTGATGGTTCGGATGGAATCCAGGCTGGAAAAATATTCTTTGGCAATAGACCAGATGCTGTCGCCTTCTTTTACAACATATCCAACCATACCCGGCATGGCAGCTTTCTTATTCCAGTCGATCGGCAGGATATTCATATCAGTAATGACATCCACCGACCCAGGTGCAAATACCGTCACATTCATATTGATCACCGCCTTGATCTCCACCTCATCGGAATTCAGCATCTGGGCTGTAATCTGATCAACGGATGGATTGATGCGGATCGAATCCTGATTGACAAATGGTACGGATTCCACCTGATAATTGAATGGTATCGCCGTTTCAATCTGCTGTAACGGCTTGCTATCCTCTGCTGATACATAGAGTATTTCAGCTTTTACCGCACCTGATATATCAATGCTGTCCTCTCCTGCTTTTACCTCATCGATCTCAACCGTTCCGGTTGCATATACGATCTGCAGGATCTTCGGGAAGCTGCTCTTGATCCGCTCTTTATGTACGACCTTTGTCTTGGCATTATTCTTTATCTGGAGATTCTCAAATGGGAACCGTTCACAGATCGTTTCTACATTTGCCGATGGGGAGAACATATCCCCAATGATAGAAAGCTCCATATCTTCGTAAATCTTCATATCTGTATGGAGATTATATTCAACCTGAAGCACGCGGTCTTCTCCGTCATTGTCCGCACGCACACTGACTTCTCCTTTTCCCATCGTAATGCGGTCATCCAGGATCATGCCTTCATTTGCTTCTTCACACGGGATCAGGCCTTCAAATTCCCGGCTCTCATTCAGATACTGCATTGGTACGCCGGGCTCCTCCGCCAGATAGATTACAAACAGGTCCATCTGTCCTTTCATATTTATTCCCCCATCTACAACCTTTGTCTCGATGCCATAGAAGGACACCCGGCTCCAAAGCACCCGACCGATGTTTGGTTTATTGGCAGCGATCTCGAAATCTTCTTTTACCTTCAATATATCTTTTACAGATGCCACATTATTGGTAAATGGAATCTGCTCATTCCTGCATTCGATTCCCGATCCGTTTAACAATCCGGTTGCCCCGGACAGCTCTACGGAATCCATAGCCCACAGTTTCATGCCAACCAGCCCGCGAACTTCAAATTTTCTTGAATTGATCATGGTTATGTACAGATCTTCCAGCACGCAGCTGACATCGACCTTATCACCGGCAAGTATGCCATCCATATTGATGGATTCCTCAAATGGAACATCACCCTCATAGGTTTCAAACCGAACATCTTCACCAACTGTCTGATACAGGACTTTAAATACAACTGTTCCTGATATCCGCACCTTATTCTCCAATGTCTCTACATCATCTAAAAGGACATTTCCTGTACTTGCAATGATCCGTTCCATATCGTCTTTTGCATCCGGTACATTAAAATCATCATTGATCGTAAACTGCGAATACTTAGAAGTCTTTAAAATCGTTGTACTGAGTTTATTTTTTACAAGTTCCATATGATACCCCCATACTATTTTCTAATTTTTAAATACAACCGGTGTCGTTGTCCGTGCGATCCGAAGAACTATATATGGATACGATACCGTATCCTTACTTACTGCATCTGATGGTGTCGCCGTCTGCCTAAGAACCGATTCGATGTAAATAGCATTTTCATCCATATACATCTTATCTACAACCACGCCAACATCATCCCGATTCTGCCTGCCGCTGCAGATCACAATATATGTGTAAGTGTTGTTTGAATATGTCAGATTAAACGGTTCTTCTTTTTTGCTGTTAATGACGCTCAACAACTCCTCCGGCAGCATGGTGTCGTCACAGATATCGTAAGTCAGCGCTTCACCATCTTCTTTCACCTTATAAAAACTGCATCCGGCAAACAAACTCAGCCCAACTACCACAGTCAACACCCCTGCCAGAATACGCAGCCATCTTTGTCCTCTCATCTCACCGCTCCCTTCACAATGTCATTTTTCGGCTCTATCTTTACCCTTGTCAATCTCTATACCATTATTTATATGTCCTGCTTTGCAAGTCTATGCATGGAAATTTTGCCGGAGCTCTTAGCCTGCCTTTTCTCATTTTTTCTTATTAATTTATATTTCAACGAAAAAAGTCCAAATACAGCATTTCTGCCATATCTGGACTTCTACTAAAATATACATGTTATCCGTTCTACTTATGCTCTTATCCTATAATTGCCTTAATTTCCGCTTCACTCATATCGGTTACATCCATGATCTGCTCTAAGGAGTAGCCTTTCTCATGCATTTTCAGGACAATATCAGATCTTTCTTCCGATCTTCCAATGGCCTTGCCTCGTGCTTCACCTATTTTTTCGCCTTCTGCCCTGCCAGCGGCTTCGCCCTTCGCATATCCCATTTCTTCTACGCCTTCACTCAGATTACACATAATATTCACCTCTTTCCTTATACTACGTCTGTCTACCGGTATGTCATACTCCTGTTTCATAAGCTTTAATTTTTGTTCTGCCTTCATTGTCTGTGACAATAGCGTTCCAAGCAATCGATGCAATTCATATTGTTCTTCCTTTGGCGGAATCTCCTTTGCCAGCCCGATCATCACAATGTTAGGGATATCCAGATTGCCTTTCCAGTCCTGTTCGCCAAGTAAATCATCCTTTACCATATGAATATGACTCAGACTATTCTCTTTCATATTCATACAGATCCAGATGGAATACACCTGTTTGATCTCGTTATAATCGGAACCCGTAAATTCCCGCTCTTTCTGGGATGACACCAGTCTTGCAGTGTAAAAGATTGCCCGATTTAAGATATGATATTTTGTCGATTCATTTTTCTGGGCCTCCAGATTGATGATCATTTTTGCCAGTCCATCCCGCATCCGTACATAGAAGACAATATCAAAATATACCTTTCCTTCATCAATCTCAGAATTCTCAGTATTCAACCCGACAATTCGTTCACCGGTTCTGGCATCCACCGTATCTTTGTTCGTTAATCCGGGTTCAACCGGAATCTGGCTGATATACGGTTCCCCTTCGATCAATGATGCAACCGTATCTGCATCCATACCTTTAAATTCATCTACTACCCTGATCAGTATATGCGCCAGTATGATCTTCTGTCCAAGCAGCCGCTTAGCACTAGCATCATACTGTGCTTTCTGATCAGTAGCCTTGGAGGAATATACAATTTCGTTATTCATGTTCCCTCTCCTTTCCCGATAGAACAGAATAACATGCATATTTTAGCTTTGTATATTGCCTCCGTCTCTCCAAGTTTGATTGTAACGGATATCAGAAAGGAAAACAAGTTTATAATTATTTAATCTTCCATGTCTTTACATATCCGATGGATTTCTTTTTCAACTGTTTCTTTAAAGCTGTCTTTGCTTTCTTTGTACCTTTCACTGTAATGGTTACATTCTTATTTATGCCCTTGAATGCATTCTTACCTTCTTCATATGTAAAATCACCATATGTTTTCGTCTTTGCTGCCTGCGATGTCATGCCGATTCCGCCACACAGCAATACACACAGAACCAATCCCAAGCCTGCATAGATCAGGCTTCTTATCTTCTTTTGTATCATTTTCTTTTCTCCTCCTTGTTACTTACGATTTTCTACAGTATCCTTACTTTTTACTTATTGACCCGTCCTTTTTTCTCTCACCCCACATTACATTTTCATATTTATTTTCATCAATATCTCTGCCCTATTTTCACAAGCCGATCTAACCTGAAAAAATGGCATAAACATTATAAAAAAAAAAGAGTCGTCAATATGCCAGGGGAAATTAATAAAAGAATTTTCCTATAAACATATGTCTGAGAGTTTGGGCGACTGCTGGTTCATAAATGTGCGAACCGAATAGAAATATTGCAAGTCTTGTTATGTACCCCTATCAGCCATAGTGTCGGTAACACAGCAAAAACTTAATTAAGGCACGTCTATTGTGCGTATCCCACACTGGACAGTCACAGGCAAACTGTTTATAATGGATTGTGTATGCGTATTTGTGCATTTAAGATGGAGAAAATGATATGAATTTAAGGACTTTAAGACTTTTAGAATATAATAAAATTGTAGAAATGCTGACCTCCTACGCGGCATCCCCGATGGCAAAACGAAAATGTGAACGCCTGAAGCCCCGCAAGGATCCGGTACTGATCCAGACCTTACAGCAGGAAACAAGAGATGCGCTGATCCGGCTGAATACACAGGGCAACCTGTCATTTGCCGGTCTCCGTGATATCGGCGCTTCGATCAAGCGACTGGAGGTGCAGGGAGCACTCGGCATCAAGGAACTGTTAGATATCGGAAGTGTCCTTGATATGGCACTATCCGCCAGACAATATGGCAGCGGCGATGACAACGAGGAAAAGGCACATGACAGCCTCTACTCCCGCTTCATGGAGCTTGTTCCGCTGGAACATTTAAGTCAGGAGATCCACCGCTGTATCCTGTCAGAATCCGAGATCGCAGACGATGCATCGTCCGGTCTGAAGGCAGTCAGGCGGAACAAAAAACTGACAAATGAAAAGTTACATAACCAGTTGAACAAACTTGTAACTGACCAGAGCAAGCAGACGATGTTTCAGGATAACCTGATCACGATGCGTAACGGAAGATACTGTATCCCGGTCAAGCAGGAATACAAGAACAGTTTCCCGGGTATGATCCATGACCAATCTTCCAGTGGAAATACTGTATTTATCGAACCTCTGGCGGTAGTTAATCTGAACAACCAGTTAAAAGAGCTGGATAATCAGGAGCTGGCAGAGATCGAAAAGATTCTTGAGAACCTGTCGGCACAGGCAGCATCTGAATACGAAAATATAAAATTTGACTTTGAGACATTGACCGATCTGGACTTTATATTTGCCAGAGCGAATTTTGCAAGATCCTATAAGGGAACCGAACCGATCTTTAATACGGACGGTATCGTGGACATTAAACAGGGGCGCCACCCACTTTTAGACAAACACACCGTTGTTCCGGTCGACATCAAGCTGGGCGAGGACTATAATCTGCTGATCATTACCGGTCCGAATACCGGTGGTAAGACCGTATCCTTAAAAACACTAGGTCTGTTTACTCTGATGGGACAGTCCGGTCTTCATATTCCGGCACTGGATGGTTCCAGGTTGAATGTATTTGATGATGTATTTGCTGATATCGGAGATGAACAGAGCATCGAGCAGAGTCTCTCGACCTTCTCCTCCCACATGAGCAATGTCGTATATATTATGAACCATGTGACACCGAACACACTGTGCCTTTTCGATGAGCTTGGCGGTGGAACCGATCCGGTCGAGGGTGCAGCACTTGCGATTGCGATCTTAAGCAGCTTAAACGATCAGGGCATCCGCTGCATGGCTACCACGCACTACAGTGAACTGAAATTATTTGCCATGTCGACTCCGGGCGTTCAGAATGCAAGCTGTGAATTCGATGTAGCGACATTGATGCCGACCTACCGGCTCATCATCGGTATTCCCGGCAAATCAAATGCATTTGCAATATCTAAGAAATTAGGCTTATCCGACGATATCATCGAACGGGCAAAGACAAATATCGACAGCAACAAGGTTGATTTTGAAACACTGCTGTCCGATCTGGAAAACAGCCGAAAAGAAATCGAACGCGACAAAGCGGAGATTGCTCGGTTCAAGGAAGAAGCCAGACAGCTTAAGGAACGGGCAAAGGCAAAGGATGACGAACTCTCTGCCAAGAAAGCCCAGATCCTTGCAGATGCAAGAGAGGAAGCGGCGGATATTCTGGAAGAAGCAAAGGAAATGGCGGATTCAGCCATTAAAAAATATAATAAATGGACAACAAATCCTCATAAAGCAGATGCGAGCACGATGGAGAATGAGCGGAAAAAACTCCGCACCAAGATGGACGATTACCGGAAGATGACGCCGGAAAAACGCAAATCCATGACCTCCCATCATACGGCAAAGGATTTCAAAGCCGGAGACACCGTGCATGTTATCAGCATGGATACAACAGGAACGGTTACTGCTCCTGCTGATTCAAAGGGAAATATCAAGGTTCAGATGGGCATCTTAAGCTCTCTGCTTCCTGCTTCTGATCTTGTGATCATCGAGACACCAAAGCAGAACAACGCTCAGGTATCGATTAATAATAAACGTGGAATGGGCAAGGCTTTAAACATTCAGCCAGAGATCAATGTACTCGGTATGACTGTAGCCGAAGCTACCTCTTTGGTTGACCGTTATCTCGATGATGCCATGATGGCACACCTGCACAAGGTAAGGATCATCCATGGAAAAGGCACCGGAGCACTCAGAAAAGGCATCCATGACTATCTGCGCAAGCAGTCATACGTCAAATCCTTCCGTCTGGGTGAGTACGGTGAGGGCGAAGCCGGCGTTACGATTGTAGAGTTATAAAATACACAACAACAAGGAGAACTATATGGACAAAGAAAAAATATTGATCGTTGACGATGACGAAAACATCGCCGAACTGATCTCCCTTTATCTGAATAAAGAATGTTATGAAACACAGATTGCCGCAGACGGAGCTTCTGCCTTGGAGGCATTTGTCGAATTTATGCCAAATCTCATCCTATTAGATGTCATGCTTCCGGGCATGGACGGCTATCAGGTATGTACGGAAATCAGAAAGCAGTCCAATGTACCGATCATCATGTTATCCGCAAAAGGTGAGGTATTTGACAAGGTGCTCGGACTTAAGATCGGTGCCGATGATTACATCGTAAAACCCTTTGATTCCAACGAACTGGTTGCCCGTGTCGGTGCATTGCTTCGCCGCTGCAACTCACGGACGGATAATTTCCAGAACTATAATCCGACAAATGCCGATCATATCGGCACCTATGTCGAGTATGATAATCTGGTCGTTAATATTTCAAATTATACCGTTACATTAGAGGGCAAAAATCTGGAAATGCCGCCAAAAGAACTGGAACTGCTGTATTTCCTTGCAAGCCGTCCAAATCAGGTATTTACCAGAGAACAGCTTCTGGACAAATTATGGGGCTACGAATATGTCGGTGACACCCGTACCGTTGATGTACACATCAAACGTCTGCGCGAAAAACTGACCGATAAATATAACTGGTCCATTTTTACAGTATGGGGAATCGGTTACAAATTTGAGGTTAAATGACCATGAAAAAAACGATTTTTGATAAGATTGTTGTCGGCTTTGTCCTGCTGGTCATTGTAATCTTCAGTGTACTTGCTCTGTATACCGTCAATATGACACAGTCAAAGCTGCTAAGCAACACAGAACAAAATCTGAAAACAGAATCCAAGCTTATCATCAGCACCACCGTAACGGATTATATGAACGGCCTGATCGATAAGGATACGTTTTATCAGAAGCTGGATGAACATGCTGCTGATATGAACGCAGAGATCTGGCTTTCTACTGCAAATGGCGAGATCATATACTGTTCAAACAGTGAAAGTCCTGCTGCAAAAGATATGATGATCACTGATTTTTATGACCGGACGGATATATATTCCCAGACAGTAAAAACCGGTACGCTGAACGGCTGCTTTTCAGCCAAAACCTTAAGCCTCAGTACCCCTGTTTATCAGGATAAATCCTATGCAGGACTGCTGTCCATTCACTTGTCACTGCAGTTTATCAAGGATATTGCGCAGAAAACATTTGCATCCACCTATATGCCATTTCTGGTCATTGTGGTGTTGTCTCTGATCGCCTTAATGCTGATCACGAACAGTACATTAAAACCAATCCGTGAAATCATTGCAACCTCCAAGCAGTATGCCGCCGGAAATTTCAATGCGCGAATTGATGTGCATACCGATAACGAATTTGGTGAACTTGCACGATATATGGAGGAAATGGCAGACGAGCTGAGTCGTTCCAATGAATACCGAAAGTCTTTCATTTCCAATATATCCCACGACTTCCGTTCTCCTCTGACCTCGATCAAGGGATATATCGAAGCCATGATCGATGGAACGATTCCACCGGATAAGCATGAGAAATATCTACAGATCGTATTAAATGAGACAAAGCGTCTGACCAAGCTGACACAGGGACTTCTGGAACTGAACAACTTCGACTCCTTTGATCTCCAGCTTGATAAGTCGAATTTTGATATCAAGAGCATTATTCTTCCTACGATCAACACCTTTGAAGGTCGTTGCCAGGACAAAGGCATTTATCTGCATGCAATCTTCCATACCGACAATACCATTGTCTATGCGGATCGTACAAGAATCCAGCAGGTTATCTACAATCTGGTTGACAATGCGATCAAATTCACCCCGGAAGGCAGGCAGATTACGGTTCAGGTCACAGAAAAATCCGATAAAATCTTTGTCAGTGTCAAGGATGAGGGTGTCGGAATTCCACCGGAATCGATCAAGAAAGTATTTGACCGTTTCTATAAAACGGATCCAAGCCGCGGAAAGGATAAGACCGGAACCGGTCTCGGACTTGCCATCACAAAAGAGATCATCAAGGCGCATGGTGAGAATATCACCCTCACCAGTAAGGTTGGCGAAGGAAGTGAATTCATTTTCTCTCTCCCTATGCAGAAGGAAATGCAGGTTCCGATCAAGGCCGTGCATGTGAAAAAAGAAGAAGATACACAATATATCTCCAACGGAAAGTTCCGTATTAAGAAGGACTAACAAAAAGCCCCGTCCGCTCTTGCCTCTATGATGGGTGGGAGTTGAAACTCGCTACACTTTCTATTCGGTTCGCACGCTGATTTGTCAGCAGTCGCCCAAACTCGCCTTATAAGGCTCAAACAAGGGCTTGATGCTGACAGCTAGTGCAAACCTCATAACGAAAGTTTCACTGATGTTTCAATTCCTACCTAGCATAGTGGCAAGAGCGGGTGGGGCTTTATTTTATGTCTTACTCATAATGTCTCCATTAATAGGAGGCATTATTTATATCTCTCTGCCATCTCATTTACAGCATCACGGATACGCTCGCGGAGATCTGCAGGCTCTATGACCTCTACGCTGGTTCCGTACTGCATCGCCCAGTGAAACATGGCATTCTGACTGCAGGTCACACGGATAAACGCCTTATTGGCATCTGTCTCAGGATTAAAGTTATCTGGATAATTGTTCTGAACAAATTTTGGTGACAACACTTCAAAGTTCTTATCAAACCAGTCTACAATATCACCCATATTCCCTTTCTGAACCTTTAATACAATCGTAGCTGCGGGATCACTGAACATGTAGAGATGTTCCGCCATATGCTGTGGCAGATTCAGTCCATGCTCCATCCCTTTTACCAGACTTTTATCCTTGACCTTTTCATCTAATATCTCAATCTCCGTCATACGATCGATCCGGTAATTCGACAGATTGTCATATTTATCATAATTGCAGATCAGATAATATTTGCCCTCATTTGCAACCATCTGATATGGATTTACGATATACTTCGTATCCTTTCTTGGATGAAGCTGTTTATCGATACCATAGGTGTTATAGAGAAATGCAACCTTCTTGCCCTCACTGATCGCATCATCGATCATCTCAACATTTAACATGGTCTGACGGTTATCGGTATGTGATAACCCCGGCAGATTGCACACATGCTGTACCTTCGCACTGAAATACACATTCGAAAGCCCCTTGATCTTCTCGATCAGCTCCTGTGCCTGATTTCTCGGTATCGTCTTTGAAAATAAAATACTGTCGATCAACATTCTAAGCTCAGCATCATCAAATTCATGATTGTAATACCAGTCCTTTGTCAGGATCTCGGTCTCTCCGTTTTTATTTTCACGTTCAATCTCCGTACATTCCAGATTATAACCAAAATCCACCAGATTCATCAGATTGCTCTTGACGGATTTCCGGTCAACCTTCATTCCATATTCGGTTTCCAGCTTCTTTATGATATCCTTCTGATCCATTGTATGTTCGGAATCCGTATATTTCCGAAGAATCTCAAGGATACAGATATTCATCATTTTCTTTCCATCTACCATGTATGTACTCATAAATACTCCTTTTTACCACTCATAATGGTGAAGCTGTCCCTTCGTCTCAAGCTCTGGGAAGCCCTGCTGTCTGAGTGCCTCATATAACACGATTGCTACAGAATTTGCCAGATTCAGGGAACGGATCTCCGGGAACATCGGAATCCTGACTGCTGTTTCCTTATAGTCTAACAGAATCTCCTCCGGAATTCCTGCGCTCTCTTTTCCAAACATGATATAGGCATCTTCCTCATAGTTTACATCTGTATATTTCTGTTTGGATTTGGTCGTTGCCATATAGATCTTTGCGCCCGGATTCTTTTCAAGGAAATCATTGAAATCATCATAGATCGTTACATCTAATTTGTCCCAATAATCCAAACCCGCACGCTTTAACTGCTTCTCGTTGATCTGAAAGCCCAGAGGCTCGATCAAATGAAGTCTTGCACCTGCTGCCACACAGGTACGTCCTATATTTCCTGTATTTGCCGGCATCTCCGGCTCATGAAGTACGATATTTAACATGTTTTTCTCCCTTCGCTCTTATGGTGTCAAAAAGCTTTCCTCTCCGTCATGGATGATCACGCGGTCATGTCCGGTTGTTGTTCTGCCGATCACAGCAGCCTCAAATCCGGCTTCATACAGACGATTACTTAACATTCCACCATCTGCTGTGACAAATAACGCTGCTCCACATCCATCGATCCGGTATGGATCATCCCCTGTAAATTCACAGATCTCAATGGTTTCCTGCATGATCGGTATATGGTCATGGCTGATCCGAAGCCCGACATTTCCAGCCTCTGCCAGTTCCCATAATGCGCCATATACTCCTTCTGTTGAGATGTGGCGTGCATATATACTGCCACATGCCATCGCAATATCTCCCTGATTCTTCATAAGTAATAACCGGTCAAATTGCTCTGCTGTGCGAAGATATTCCTCAGAATATCTGGTCAGAAGCTCTTCTTTTCTTTCCCTTACCCGAAGCAGGGTTCCAAGGATGCCGGTCTGTCCGCACATAACGATATCCATATCCGGCTTGATCTTTGCATTTTTCTCGCCCTGCGATATCTTTCGTCCATACATCGTTACAGTTACCGCAGGCTCCTTGAATATCCCGCTGATCGCGGTATCTCCATACACGACATCTACATGAAGCTCCTTCGCAAGATCAGAAAGCTCCCGCAGGATCTTCTTCATCTTCTTCTCGTCATTTTCCGGCATCATAACCGTATCTGTAAGTGCAAATGGCTGATACCCGCCAAGCCGTAATTTATTATATTGTTTGATAACATCCGAAGTCACCGTACCCAGTGCATTTGCAAGGCAGAGTCCTTCCGTTACTGCAAGCTCACTATCCAACAACACAAGCCGGCTATAGTCATCTCCTATGCCGGCTTGTGTTACGTCAGAATGTTCCTGTTTATTCAACGATCTTAAGATTGACCGCTTCTGCTGTATAAATCGAAACTTTTCTTTATTCATCCCTGATACCTTTTAGAATGCATATGCAAGCATACCGATTACCATAGCTGCTACCAGGATTCCAACTATAATTGCAGATGCTACCTTTTTACCCTTTGAACTGCTTAAATTGATCATTTCCCATTTCTCCTTTATATTTTAAACTTATAATTTTCTGATATTATCCGCCCCACATCAGACCTTTTCCCGTCTTATGCAGCGACATCATGTATAGATTAACGCTGAATTTTCACTTTGTCCAGATATAATAGCATTATTTTATAGCAATTTAGCATTTGTGCCGGATTCTGCCAACTGCTTATTCCGTTACATTTGCCGATGGACATACATGATTCAACGCGCATTCGGCACATTTTGGTCGTCTGGCGATACAGATCGTTCTTCCAAGCGTAATGATCTGAATATTATATAAGATCCACTGTTCCTTTGGAAGCTTTTCCATAAGCTCATGTTCGATCTTCACCGGATCATCACTATCTGTCAGCCCAAGCAGCCTGGAAATACGTTTTACATGTGTATCAACGACGATACTTGGCTCGTGGTAGATATTGCCACGGATCACATTTGCGGTTTTTCTTCCAACACCGTCTAATTTTGTCAGGCTCTCGATATCACTCGGCACTTCCCCGCCATAATCACTGATAAGCTTCTTTGCACAGCCAATTATATTCTTCGCTTTATTCTTATAAAATCCGGTCGAGTAAATATCCTTTTCCAATTCCTTGATATCTGCATCGGCGAATGCCTGCAAGGTAGGATATTTCACGAACAGATCTTTTGTTACAATGTTTACTCTGGCATCTGTACATTGTGCCGACAGCATCGTTGCGATCAGAAGCTGCCATGCATTTTCATGATTCAGATAACACTTGTAATCTGTTCCATATGTCTCATTCAAGATCCGGCAGATCTCCGCGACCTGCTGCTTTTCTTTTTTTGTCATATTGCATTACTCCTGTTTTCCTGCCAGATAGTTGATAAACTGCTGGGCTGTACGACCGGAGATTCCACCATGCGACAGCTCCCATTTGTTTGCTTCTGCGCAGAGTTCCTCCTCTGTCATATGGATGCCATTCTTCTCTGCCAGACCTACAACGATCTGGAAATATTCCTTCTGTGATGGCTTGCTGTAATTGATCGTAACACCAAAACGATTGACCAGTGACAGCTTCTCCTGCATCGTATCACTCTTGTGCATACCATTATTATTCTCAAGATCGGTACGATCTGTCCATGTCTCACGGATCAGATGACGACGGTTCGAGGTTGCATAGATCAAAACATTATCCGGCTTGATCTCCAGGCCACCTTCGATGACTGCCTTCAGATATTTGTATTCTGTCTCAAACTCCTCAAAGGACAGATCATCCATGTAAATGATGAATCGATAGTTACGGTTTTTGATCTGGGAAATAACCTGAGACAGATCCTGAAACTGATGCTTATAGATCTCGATCATACGAAGTCCCTGATCGTAATATTCATTTATGATCGCCTTGATCGTTGTTGACTTTCCGGTTCCGCTGTCACCAAATAACAGCGCATTATTTGCCTTACGTCCTGCAACAAAGGCTTCTGTATTCTCCACGATCTTCTGTTTCTGGATCTCATATCCGATCAGATCATCCAGACGAACATCCTCTGTGTTATTGATCGGAACAAACTGCATATCTCCATTTGTCGGATGAACGATACGGAATGCCTTGTTCAGTCCGAACATTCCAACACCATATGCCTTATAGAAATCCGTCACGATCTTGAAGATATCATTTTCATCCTTTGCCCCTTCGATCGCACGGCTGATATCCTGTACCTTTGTGCTGACATTCTTATTATACATACGTTCTTTCTTGCCGATGGCTTTATAATTATTCACGATCGTGAAGCAGTCAATATCCAACGCTTCCTCGATCTCAGAGAAATCAAAATCAAACAGCTTCTTGAAAATCTTGAAATCATTTTTTGCAAAATAATTAACGGTTCCGTCATTGGCACCCACTTTTTCACTCGTCATAGAGAATGAATTCTCATTTGTGATAAGAATAAATGCCAGATAATTGTGCCACAGATTTGTGTCAAATCCATAATCGGTAGCAAGATCCAGCAACCGCTTGATCTGGTCGTAGATCCTTGCAACCAGCTCCGCATTCGGACAGTCTCCGCGGTCAAAATCCTCAAATATCCCGGACAGCTTCATCAGAATACTGTTCTCACCCAGATTTCTATATAATACCAATTTCGCTATATCTCTGTACATCTTAAATTATCCTTCTTTCTTCATTTGTCTATATAAACAGGCATTTGCCCTGTTTTATCCAGCTCGTTTCTCTCAGGCATTTTCCTTGCTTCTTTTCTCTTTCATGCGTCTGGACTGTCGTCTCTGCTTCCGCTTCCGGGGTTTCTCCCTCCAGCCATCATCCGACGAAGCGTAAGGTTCTCCATACTTTTCCCAGGCGACTCCCTTTTCCCGCAATCTCATAAGTACGAATTCCTTCACCAGTGCATATAAGACAGAGGATAACGGTACAAATATCAACATACCGAGAATTCCCATCAGATCTCCGCCAATGATAACTGCAACCAACACCCATATAGATGGAAGTCCGACGGAACCGCCTACCACATGCGGATAGATCAGATTTCCCTCGACCTGCTGCAGTATGATAAACAGGATCAAAAATACCAGTACCTTTTTCGGATCGTCAACCAGAATGAGAAATGCACCAACACCACATCCAATAAATGCACCAAAGACCGGAATCAATGCCGTTACCACAATCGTAACACTGACCGTCAGTGCATATGGAATACTAAGGACGCTCATGGATACAAAGAACATCAAGCCCAGAATACATGCCTCCAGGCACTGTCCGGTTATGAAATTTGCAAATGTCTCATCTGCCATAACGCAGGTCTTGATGATCTTATCTGCTGTTTTCTCTTTAAATAACGCATATATCAGACCCTTTGTCTGACGCTTCAAGTTCTCCTTCTGTGCCAGAATATAGATTGCGAAAAATAATCCAACCACAAAATCGACTATACCGCTGACAACAGAGGTTGCAAAATTAAATGTTGATGACAACAGGCTTCCGCTTCCATTCTTTATCAGATTGATTGCACTCTCACTCACCTTATCCCATGCAATATCAATCTCCATGATCCGGTCAACGATATCCGGATATCCCGCTGCCAGATTCACCGCCCAATTCTTAATTGCCTCCATCGTAGACGGGAACTGCTGTCCGATCGCTGTAATTGTCCGGCTGACCTCCGGTATCAGCATCGTGATCACAAAAGCAATCACCAGAACGACGCAGATAAGGGAAAGCACCATACAGACCGGTCTCCGGAACCGATACCATCTGCTTTTTTCATTTCGGAATAACAGATTTTCAAATCCCTTCATCGGCACATTCAGAATGAACGCAATCGCAAATCCAATCACGAACGGCATAAGCAACCCGATGATCCATGTACCGCAGGCATAGATTTTATCAAAACGAAATACGCAAAATACGACTAATACAGTTATAATGATCAGTTTTATAAGCTTTTTCATATTCGAATTATTCAGTTCCAAATTCAATTTCCTCTGCTTTCTTTTTACATTTTTTTGAGCAGGCACATAGAACGTGTCTGCTCAATCATGCCAAGACCATTTATTCCGGCAGATTGATGTTTCCAAATACATCTCCTATGGAATAGGTCATATTCTCTTTTGGTTTATAAGCATTCATAATCGGAGCCATGATCTTCTCAAACTTCTCCCTGTTCTTTGAAAGAACGAATACTTCTGCTGTATTTCTGGCATCCCACAATGCATCATGCTCTTTTCCCTGAAAATCTTCTCCCAGATAGAATACCGCATCTGACAGTGCCAGTCTTCTTCTGGTTCCAAGCATACGTGCAAATTCCTTCTGGAAATCCTTCCATTTGGATGCAAGCTTCTGTGCATCCGGATTATTGTAGGATTTTAACTTGCGTTCCCGGTTAAACTGCCGCAGATCATTCTCACTCCATGCATAGATCACATCCGCGCTTAAGCCCCATGCAATGAACCGATCCATCGCAATCGCAAAATCCGGTGCATCGTCTACCATCTCATTTGTGATCCCGGTAAGATTTGTTATTCTGGATGTCACAGGCGTAATTCCCGGCTTAACATAAGTCTTGAATGAATCAATCTCCTTATATGTATCGTCCAGCTTAACAGCTCCTATTTCAATTATTTCATTTTTGCAAATTTTTAATTCATCGGGATGAGAATTATCGATCTGATTCATCTCAAAATCCACAAATATATACTCCATGTGTCACAACCTTCCTACAGCTGTCTTCCGGATGAAAGCCGCCTGTCGAACATGGCTTCCACCGTCACAATCTTACCTTACAGCATACCATTCACGTCCAAAAAAGTCTATCTTTTTCTGCTTGAATCAGATGGAATCAGATGGAATAACCTTATGCTAATGCTTTTATAATATCGCTGTAGCTGACCAAGGTTACATTTCCCAGCTCTTCTGCCTTACCTATGCATCCCTTTGTAAAACCAGTTTTGGAAAACAGATAATACCGTATTTTGGAATAATGAAATAACATACTCCTGTCAACGAGCGTTTCAAGTACATCGAGATCAACATTTTCATTTCTCCATTTACATTCAGCAAAAAGTGCCGTATTCTTATCCTGTTCCCCCATGATATCAATCTCAACCTGCCGCTTATTTACAGCATCATTTCCCCACCAGCGGCCAAGCGATACAAACTCAACCGGAGATTTTCCTTCAAGGAGCTGTTTCCACAAATACTGTGTACAGATTTCTTCAAATATTCGTCCCATATAATCACTAAGCTGCCCTTCTATTTTCTCATATACCAAATCCGTTGCCCCCCTCACAATGATTGAGTTATTATTCAACACAAACCGGTACCAGAAATTAAACATATTATCTTCTATCGAATAAATTGTTTTCTTTGAATTTGTTTCACCATAAGGCATTTCCCTCTTTATAATTCCAAGGCTGATCAGATTCTTCAGATACCGCGCGCATACATTGGTATTTTCCCCGACCTTTGACGATATCTCAGACATACGGGAGTGTCCCGTTGCTATCGCGGTAATGATCGCCGTATAAATTGCCGGTTCTCTTACCTCCTGCTTCAGCAGATTGATCGGTTCTTCATATAGAAAAGACATTGGATTTAAAAAGGTATTCTTAATATTTGCCTCAATGCTCAGATTATCATTCATTTGTAAAAGATACTGTGGGGTTCCTCCCACAATACCATATATAAGCGCCTTATCTTCATCCGACAATTTCTTAAAACATCTGCAGCATTCTCCAAAGTCAAATGGCAGGATCTTCATCTGTGCCGTTCTTCTTCCATAAAGCGGTGCTTTATATGCCAATACATGATCTTCCATATATGACATGGACGATCCGCACAGGATAAGCATTAATCTGGATGTATCTTTGTATTTATCGATCAATAACTGCAATGTGGATGCCAGACTTTTAGATTCTCTTGCTACATAAGGATATTCATCTATTGTTAAGATCACGCGCTCTTTCTCTGATATTTTAAATACATATTCGAGTGCCGCCTGATAGGATGCAAAATATGTATCTTCCGGCATATCGTTGCTATATTCCATGATACTTCTGCTCAGGTTTTCCAGATTCTGCTTTTCGTTGCTTTCTACACCCATAAAGTAAATAGACTTTTTATCATCAATAAAGTGATTGATCAACGCAGTTTTTCCTACACGCCGACGACCATATATAACAACAAACTCAAATTTATCTGATCTATATAAACCTTCTAATGCACTTAATTCTTTTTCTCTTCCTATAAACATAGCTCCACCTCCATCTCCGTCTCTATGCCTTAACTATACCTCCTTTTTTCACTTTTAGTCAAGTATAGTTTAGTCAACTATACTTGACTAAACTATACTTGACTATATTTCTCCGTACTCATTATTTATTTTTTCTGCACATACGAATTGCCACCAGTAAAAACGGCAATGAGAATATCCCCGACAGGATATCCGAGATTCCCTGCGTTACCGCTACACCATTTTTCTGAAAATACATAGGAAGAAGCCAGATCAATGGCAGGAAAAAGATGCCCTGTCTGGTGGAGGATATAAGAATGGCTTTTCCGATCTCCCCTATTGCCTGAAATAACATACCGCTGACCAGACAGACTGCCATAAATGGCAATGATACCGCGTGCATCCGAAGAGAGAGCACACCCAGATCAAGTGCTGCATTTTCACCAAATAACGAGATGATCGGAGATGCAAATATCCACACAAGAACACCTGCGACAGCCGATGCGATGATCTGGCTTAGAAGTGTAAACGTGATTGCTTTTCTTACCCGATCATTTTCCTTTGCCCCATAGTGGTAGCCAACCACCGGCGCAAATCCCTGACCATATCCGACCATAACAGCAAACAATATAGCAAATACTTTATTTGATACCGATATTGCAGCAACCACATCATCCCCATATTCTCTCGCCGCCCGGTTCAACAGGATCGTTGCCACGCAGACCAGCCCCTGACGGAAGAAAGACGGAATACCTGTTCTTGTAATATCGGCTGCCGTCTGCCTAAACGCCTGCCCTTTCTGTCGTTCTTCTGCCTTTATCTTCTCAATTTCAACCCGCATTCCTACCGGTTTATATTTTGAATTTGCAGCTTCATCAGCAATACCGTCCATGCCTGCATTTTTCCGTGAACGATTCACACTATCCATATTTTTATTCAGCCCGATCACACTTTTCCCGCTTAGCATTACGATCAGCATGATAACAAGGCTTACACTCTGCCCACAAAATGTCGCAATTCCAGCTCCTCGGATTCCAAGCTCCAAACCTGACACCAGAATTGGATCTAAGACCGCATTTAAGACAGCACCGCTTCCAATTCCAACTAACGCCCAGACGGGCATTCCTTCCGCCCGCAGAACATTGTTGAGTACATACGACACACACATAACCGGCGCTGTAAGCAGGATCCAGAATCCATAATCTAATGCAAATGTCGCGATCGTATCCGTCGATCCCAGGAACTCAACCAACGGTTTCTGCCACAGAAATCCTGCTCCCATCAGTATAAGTCCGGCAATCAGCGACATTAAGACCGCAACCAGTGCATCTCTGCCTGCTTCCTTTTCTTTCTGTTCACCTAAAAATCGGGATATTCTGCTGCCTGCACCCATGCCAAATGTATACCCTACCGCCTGTATCATGGCAAGTACCGAAAATAAAACCCCAACTGCCGCAACTGCACTGTTTCCAAGGTCCGAAACAAAATACATATCTACGATATTGTACGTCGTTCCGGCAAGCATACTGACAATGGTTGAACACGATAATCGCAAAATAAGAGAAGGCACAGGAGTCTTTGTCATTTTCACATGATTCTCCTGTGCCTTATCCTTCGTATTGTCAGTTTTACCTTGAACATTATCATTTTTCATATGCAGACATCCTGCCTTATAGCCATAGTAAGAAACTGACAAATAAATATTTCTGTATCTATCCAAACTCTGATACCAAAATCATAACAATCTTTTTATATCAGCCAGATATTTATACATTATTTCAGAAATTCAGCCACTTCCTCGATCTTATTCTGTGCATCATACACGCCCAGATCGTACATTGCCTGAATCTTCTTATCATCCTTTTCCGTTCTTGATATGTCGATCTGTACACTCGGACGGATAATAAGAACCTCGCCCTTCTGTTCCAGTTCAGCCAGCTTCTCCAATGTCTTATTATAATACAAATGCCTCATGGCTATTCGTTTCACATACTCCGGATATTCCTTATACCGGATTGCTTCCAGCTTCAACATGCTGTCTTCTTCCTTGACGTAACCTTCCGGTCTGGTCAAAACTACGATATCTTTTCGATATCCCATTCTCCTGAACTGGAAGATCGGAATGCTGTCTGCAGTTCCGCCATCCAATAACTTCTTGCCATCTACTTCTACGGTCTGTGACACGATCGGAAGTGATGCTGATGCACGTAGCTTGTCCATATCCTTTCGAAGATCCGTACATTCCAGATACTCCGGCTGCCCGGTCTCTACATTTGTACAGCATACATAAAATCTCGTTGGATTCTCCTCAAATGCATCATAGTCGAATTTGTATAATTCATTCGGCAGTCGATCATAGCAAAAATCAACTCCAAATAAATTTCCCGTTTTCAACAATGACTTCAAACTCATATATTCCTTATTGTTTCGGTATTCCAAGCTATATGCAATATTTCTTCCACGCTGTTTGGATACGAAAGAGGCTCCATGAATAGCTCCCGCCGATACACCGATCACGCCATCCACAGTAATATTATGATCTAAAAATACATCCAGTACGCCGGCAGTATAGATGCCACGCATGCCACCGCCTTCTAAAACCAATCCTGTCTTTGTCATATATCTTCAACTTCCTTTCAAAACGAATTTACTATCTTTTGTTTTTACTATGATAACGCAAATCTGGATTTTGGCAAGGGGAATTTTGGAGGTGGGGTGATGGATAATAAATTGTTATACAGTGCTTATCAAGGAGAGATTTAATGAAACCAATATATTTTAATGATTTAATAAACCTATGTACAGAACTTTCAATACAAGAAAATAAATTATTACCCCTATGTGCTGCAGAAAACGTGCTTTCTCCTTTTAGTAAGATTCCTCTAGATACGTTTTTACAGGAAAAGTATATTATGGGTGGAGTAATGAATTATCAACAAGAAAGTAATTTTGTTGGTAGCAAAAAATTATATAAACTATATGAGTTATTATCGCTTCAATGTAATAATTTATATGGATGTAAATATGCTGATGCACGTACTTTATCCGGTGTTAATGCTGTTATGACTTTATTAATGAGTTTATTTTCTGCTGGTGATACAATTCTGATTTCTTCGGAAGATTGTGGTGGACATGGATCAATGCCTAAAATTTGCCATAGGTTAGGAATTAATACTATAGAGTTACCTTATAATTATGATACATATGATTTTAATTATGAAGAAATAAATAAACTATTAAGAACGCAAAGAATAAATGGTATATTAGTATGTCTCTCAGATATCATAATTATGCCACAACTAAAAAAAATTAATCTTCCTGAAAACTGTATTTTAATATTTGATGCCACACAGATACTTGGACTAATTGCAACAAATAATATAGAGAACCCTTTATATTGGTTTAGTGATGAGCAAAAATTTATTTTAATGGGTGCAACACATAAAACATTGCCGGGACCTACTTGTGGTTTAATCATGACAAATAACTTAAAATTAGCTCGTCAATTTGATACATTAATAAATCCTGATTATTTGAGAAACAGCCAATTGCATCATATATTAAGTTTAATATTAACATTAATGGAACTAGAAATATATGGTAAACAGTATAGCTTTTCCATTATAAATAATGCAAATATACTAGCAAAAGCACTCGACATATATCAATTTAATATAATCCAAGTACCACCCAAATATACATATACACATCAAATTTTTATTTCTATGCCTCAAAATAAAGCTGAAATGTTTTATAATAAATGTTTAGATTATGGAGTAAGTATTAATTTTAGAAATAAAAAGATATATAGAACATGCGGATTGCGCATAGGAACACAAGAAATTTCAAGATATGGATGGAATGAAAAAGAAATGTTAATTATAGCTGAAATCTTAAGAGATATCCGGGATAATGTACATTTATCCCAAGATATCTCGCAAAAAATCAATACACTTTCAGCAAACAAAAAAATATTTTATACATTTGATAATAACTTGTATGATATATTATATTCTCGATTACATAACCGTTAACTTAAGATTATATTTCTCAGATTTGCTTTTAGAAGAATATAAAAGCAAATCTGAGTATTGCATTTTCTTCCAATATAAAGATAATTCTCTAGGAATAGCCTCATTTGCAATAATACATTTTATATATATAGCATAATTATAATTAATATTTAAATTCAAATTGTGGGTTTCTATAATAATTGTTCTAAGCATTTCAATATTTATTTCATAACCATATTTCAAATTTAATAACATTATGCCAAGTTGAGAGTTGCTTTGTAAATTATAGTCATGTACTCTCTTTGCAAATTGTTCAGCTTCTGAATAAAATGCAAGACTTTTTTCATAATTATTTAATTTATTATCATATATTCTATATACTTCGGCTAATTCAAAATATATATCATATTTAATGCGCAGCGAAGTTACTTCTAATAAATTTATCGCTTCTCGAAGTGTTTTTTCTGCCATATAAGGATCCTTACAAATTTTGTATTCATAAATTGCTTTATGTCTTATTACATAAGGTTTCCATATTTCGTTTTTATCATCATTACATATAATTTCATTTATTGTTTCAAAAGAGTTTTTGTAATTATAATTCTTATCTCTCTGAAACATTTTAATAGATGCTGCAGAATAAATTGAACGTATTCTTATCTTATCATTTTTATAACTCGTAGATTTTGCTAAATCTGAAAAAACAGTAAAAGCAAGATTTAAATCTTCACCTATATGTCTTAAACAATGTGCATATAAATACTGGCATTTAATTTTCTGATCTATAGTAGAAGATTTTTTCAATAAAGCCTGTGAAAACGAAATTGCATTTTGAAAGTAATTCGTTAAGTGGTCAAGATCAGCTAACAAATATTGATATTCAAAAGTTATATTACTATTGATATTCAAAAGATTAAATTGGTTATCACAATTATCAACTACTTCTCTAGCTTTGTTATATAACCCAAGTTCAAGAAGTGCCTTTAAATAATAATAACGAATATATATCCAACATTCTTTATCTTCATATAAATTTGAATTTATCTGTCCCTTAACTTCTAATTCTCCTAAATCTATTAATAAATAAAAATTATTATTCACATATTGATCATGTAATATCTTTTTAATAAGCGCATAATCATATTTAAAATCAGATTTTAAAGCTGCGAATAAAGCAATATACGAAACACTTGAAAAACTTTTATAATATTGATAAATTTTTTTATAGCTCTCATTTTTGTAGTTTGATAAAAAGTCTAGACATTTGAGAGAAATCAATTTATCAGTATATATTTTATTTCTTTGTACATTAATTAATGAATATATACTTAGTCTTTTTATAATAGGTTGTGTTATTCGATTATCTATTCCATATATAGCTTTTTCTTTTATTCCATCTTGTAAAAATTGACTAAGACAAATTATTAATGATAATGATCTCTTTTCAAGGTCATTTAATGAATATATTAATTTTTCAATATAATTTTCAAGATTTCGATAATCTGTTATTTTAATACCTTTCGTATATGCTTCAACGCTATAACGTGCATATACAGGGTATCCATTTGATAATATTGATATTTTTTTTTGATCTTCTTTTTCTATTTCTGTATTATAACTATTTGCGAGTAACTTTATCTCATTTTCACCGAATTTGCTTGGACAAATGTGAAAATCATCATCATTACTATCTACAGCAATAATCACTTGATTACTCTTTTTGCAATTTATAAATGCTTTGGCAAATTCTGTGCATTCTAATAAATCAATTTCATATATATTATCAATAAACAAAATACAATTTTTTTTAAGAGTAGCATTATTAAGTTGCTGACTAATATCCGTCACGGAGGCATTGGAATGCCCACAAAATTTATCAGATAAAGCCTGTATTATAGTTTTAGTACGATTATTATTATAATAAAAAGCGGCATATGATTTCCATTTTTTCTTATCTGTAAAGTTGATTCTATCACATGACATTTTCATGAACAATGTTTTACCCATTCCAAATCTACCGTTAATATATATTATCCGGTCTGGCTCATTTTGTATCAAATTTAATAATTTTATGTATTCCATTTCTCTATCTACAAAATGTTCATCATTCAAATATTGCTCAATTAAAGTGCTTTTATGAGATTTATCAAATAAATATGTCCAAAACGTTAAAATTAATGTAAGCGGAATACCTATTAATGTAGCAAAAACACCGGCATTTCCAGAATCATTTTTATATAAATAATAAATAGTACCACAAGAAAATAATATACAAATTATAATAAGTCCCACTATAATGCTTATTTGAAAATATAATTTGCATTTTTTCATAAACATGACCTTTCTTTAACCCTTAACTAATAATGGATAACAATTTATTATCCATCACTTATTTTCTTACTTTCCTTCCCCTCCAATCTATCCCCAATCCCATGCAAAATCAACCGTTTTGCATAAAACGACCATATATTGCAGAAAATGACCAAATTTCTCTTATTTTTCGATTGTATTCTTCCATTTTACAAATTCTGGAATATATACTAAGCAAGGCAGAATCCTGCTACGGAGATTCTATGCACAGCAAAAATGACCTTGTTAAAATCCATACCGGACTTATATCGGATCTATCTTGAAGTGCATCTAATAAATAATTTTAAGGAGAACAAATACAAATGACTACGACTCTTTTATCTACACACATTCAAAACTATCTCACCTACTGTAAGAACCAGAAGCGATTGGATGAGAAAACATTAAAAGCATACCGAATTGATCTGGCACAATTTGCACATGCACAAATTCCTTCTGACATCACAGATATCACTCCTGATCTTTTAGAGGAATATGTCGCAGGTCTTCACGAACAATATAAACCAAGAACAGTAAAACGGAAGATTGCTTCCTTAAAAGCCTTCTTTCATTACCTGTTATATAAGGATTTTCTGCCTCAAAATCCATTCGATAAGCTTCAACTGCGTTTTCGCGAACCTATTATTTTACCAAAAACAATCCCATTAGCTACTGTCGAAACGCTTCTGTCTGTAGCACACAGACAGCAAACACTGGCTCCAACAGAATATCAACGAAAAAATGCATTAAGAGATACTGCCGTACTGGAACTACTCTTTGCAACGGGTATTCGAATCTCCGAGCTTTGCTCTCTTCACAATGATTCCATTGATCTGCAAGACGGAACAATTCTAATCTATGGAAAGGGATCAAAGGAACGCCGCATCCAGATTGGGAATGAATCTGTGCTTTGTATTTTGAAAAAATATAAGATAACTTTTCAAAAAGAAATACTCGCCTGCGATTCTTTCTTTGTTAATCAGGCGGCAACCCCCTTATCCGATCAGGCTGTACGGCGCATGATAAATAAATATACAGAGCTTGCATCTATTGATATGCATATTACACCACATATGTTTCGGCATACATTTGCAACCAGCCTTTTGGATGCAGATGTGGATATTCGATATATACAGGAAATGCTTGGTCACAGTTCGATCACCATAACCGAAATATATACTCATGTAGCTGTCGCCAAACAACGTAATATTCTGGCAACCAGACATCCTAGAAATCGGTTCATGCTATAAGCCATATAGTATATATCAAAAAGATGATGCAGAATATATCAAACTTCAATATTAGATTTTCAAATCTAACCTTTGAAGCTGGTATATTCCACACCATCTTTTTACCTTTCTTCCAGACCATCTCTAGTCTTCTGTCGATTCTTCTATAACACAGTCTGGAAATAAGGATAATATATAATCCTGTTCTTCATCAGAAAAAGGATTTCCAATTTCTATGTACTTTAAATCTTTAACATCTTTTAAACAATCAAAATATTTACATCTAACACTGTCATCCAACTGAAGTGAATTCACTTCTGGAAAATTCATAACAATATTCTCTAAACAAACCCCTCTTGATAATCGATTTGCAGTAATAGTTAAAAATTTATCCCCGTCACTATATTGAACCGCAAGCCTCTTGCCTGCATAACTTTCAAAATGGAAGTCTATATCATATCCATCATAGTCTGATCCATAATATCCTCTTATTTCAGGCAAAAGTTCCTTGCATATGAACGCTATTTTCCTCATATTCCAATCAGATTTTTTATTAAAAAAAGACACAACTATATGATTATCAAATACGATACTTGTACTCTCAAGCTTCCATTCTCCTTTACAATTTTTGACGTTTGTTTTCACAAACCTATAAAAAGGACTTGTTGTTGCATAATAAAATATAATTCTTCCAATACATACAACTAACAAACATATCAATACTATATATCTCTTTTTTAATTTATATTTCAATACTAATCTCCCTCCCTACTGTTTCACCGTAATATACACAATATTCGTTGCAATGCTTACCACGGAACCTTTTCTATTTCCCAGTAATTGGATAAGTCACGGATCTCACAATCAGGGAATATGGACCATATATATTCTTTCCAATTTTCCGGCATTGTATCTGAAAAGCACCACCAATCCTGTAAACTATCCAACTGTTCAATAGCTTTTAAATCATCGAATGACATTGCTACACTTCCGTCTGTGCTTATGGATGTCATATCCGGAAATGCCTCTATAATCTCTGCTAATGTGATATAATGCGATCTTTGATGATCAAAAGCAATCATTCTTTTATTTGTATCATAATATATAAATTGGAATATAGCTCCTGCATACCCTTCAAAGCTGATTACCAATGCATACGATTGATATTCTTCTCCCATATAACTTCTTATTTTGGGTGCAAGCGTATAACAGATATGTGCCATATCAGTTAAGTTCCATACATCATTTTCTCCCCAAAAACGTACTTTAATTCTTGCATATTCATAATCCGTTTCAGACGATATACCCACATTATCCAATTCCCAATCCGGCTCATATATATCACTATATTGCCTTACATAAATATTATATGGATTTTTTTCTTCTATCGGTCTGGTATAACGGACAATTCCAATAATGATTGCTATTATTATCGCACCCGCTATACAGACAGGAATGATCCATTTTATTCTTTTTTTCATCAGAATCTCCTCCCGATCATTCTATAGTAATATGTAAAATATTTGTCGCAACACTTCCCATAGAGGCATATACCTGCATGTAATTCATATATTCTGCATAATCAAGGTAATACTTTTCTCCCCATGACGATACCTGTAGCCAGATCCTATCTTCTATAGAATTTTTAATTACCCCTGTAACCGTAACATAATGATTATTAAATGTTGATCTGACCATATTGTAATTCTTCTCTCTTGGAATTTCAGAATCATTTTTATACATCGCTATATATAATCCATCTTCCTCCGCTTGTGCCTTATACTCTTTCTTTATTGCATTAGCGGACAAAGTCACAGGAATATCACATTCCAGCATTTTTTCTATCCGATTTAGTATTTTATCTGTCCAACTCCCCCAGTTTCCATGTATGCCAACATTATAAAACCAGTTATATTTATTAACACCATTTGCAATCGATATTCCATTAATTCCACTTACTACTTTTTCTCCAGCAAAATCAATATCTCTTACATGAAAAAAATTCTTTTCCATATAACTTATATACTCAATATAAGAATTATATTCTATTGCTCCATTATCAGTCCTGATAAGATCTGTCATATCCGTCGAATACTTACTATCTACACTCGCTAAATACAACAAGATATCACTTATAGAAATCAAACCACACCCATAGCTTCTAATTGTTGAATATTTCTCAATATTATTTTGTTTATATTCCTCTCCAAACCATCCCTGATTTCCACCATATGAAATTTGACTATTACCATCTTCGTCTATATAATTTACCGCTATATAATCGTGCTTCAACTCATAAATATGGACATCACTGAATAATGGATTGGAATGATATGTTCTTACCTCTTCATAATCTGTATAACCATCATTATCAGTATCCGGATTATTTGGGCTGGATTTCATGTAATAAAAATCAGCATTTTTAGGAACATTCAGTGTCATTATATTCGAAAACTGCTTATTTCGTCTTGTCGGATCCATCTCCTCTCCATCTGTCAATTTATCCCCATCAGTATCCTTTTTCTCTGGATCAGTATATACGATCATACCATACTGATTTCTCATTCCTTCTCGTTCTACTACATCAGGAATACCATCTTCATCCGTATCTATTTTAAATTCATCTGGAAGTTCACTACTGCCTCCGGCTAATCCAGACTCATTTTCCGGAAGTTCACCAATTTTCATTTTTGAAATCAACTCATCTACATTGTCACGGTTAACCTCTTCTACTTTATAAAATTGTCCACCTGTTGCCTGTGATGCTTTAATAAGTGGTGCCGCATACGCATAATCTCCTATCATCAGCGTATCAATTCGAATATTTTCTTTTTTTGCTAATGCTAGTGTATTCTCTGAAATATTCCCTATATTGCCACCACAAACCAATATAATTCTTCGATCCGGAATGACAGTATTGCCGAGTTTGGCATCTTCCCTTGCCGTTACTATATAATCCCATACCATTATATTAACATTATCATTTCCACTCATCTGTGCGTCTGCATCATCATATCCCCAGTCAGCCCTCAGATAAACTCCAAGTTCATTTCCATTTATTTTATCTCTAAGATATTTCTTAGGATTCTCCTTCAATTCATTATTAAGAAGATAATCATACATGCCAGATCCCCACTGCTTATTTGAATGGTAAAGACCACAATCACACACATATCCCACCCGATCGTTTTCATGCATGGTGTTAATTGCTGCATTTATAATCTGTCTGGTTTGAGATATATAACTCACATGATACTCTGTTAATTGCTTTCCCTTTATATCTTCTGTATTTCCTGCTGTGTCTTTCAGCACTGTTGGAACCGCACCAAAAAAATACATATATGTATAACATGCATCTGCCCTACTTTGTTGTCTTTCCTCATAGGGGAACTTATGCTTCCATATCTCCGCCCATTTTTTTGCATCTACCAACATATATTTGCTAAAATGTGTTGTCTCCGTACTAACAATCCCCGTCTCAGCGTCATGCTCTGTCTCCAACTCAACCATCTGTTTATTATCCTCATCATACCATAAAAACAGAAGATCATTAAACTCCGTTTCTCCAAGTTTTGTCTGATCAACCTTATAAGAAAGTGTTGCGGTTTCAAATGTACATGTTGTTGTTATCTCAAATGGTTCACCCACCAGACCTGCTACATTTGAACATCCATAATCTGTATCCATTATACTTTCAATTGTTGTTGATGCCGTAAGGCTGCCGGATGTCACCATATCCACCTGAATCTCTGTAACAGCACACTCCTTATTCTCAACCTCATATGTAACACTCTGTTCAATCCGTTCTTTTCCATCAGGGATTCCATTTTCATCGGTATCCGGCTTTGTAGGATCAAATCCCATTGCCGGTTCATCCCCATCGATCAAACCATCTCCATCCGTATCCGGTTTTAATGGATCTGTTCCATATACCAGAACTTCCTCTCCATCGGACAGCCCATCCTGGTCGGTATCCGACTCCCATGGAAGCGTTCCATACATATATTCCTGCGCATTATTCAAACCATCACCATCAAAATCCTCCTCCGCATCGCTAATGCCATTTTCATCGGTATCCGGTTCAGTTAATGATGTTCCAAGCTGTAAAAACTCGTAATAATCATCTAAACCATCGCCATCGGTATCCGGAAGATTTTTGTCACTGCCCAGTAAGTCTTCCATTTCATCCGGTAACCCATCCTCATCAGTATCCAGATAAGAGTTCCAATTATCAAAATCACTCATCAATTCCTCATATCTTTTCTGTTTCGCATCCCAATCCTCTGTTGTCGTTTCCGTACTACTATCTTCTGTTGTATTTTCTTCGGTACTGTTGTCCTCTGTTGTTTCTTCTGAATTATTTTCTTCAGTAGTAACATCTGGGAGCTCTCTTCCCTCCAGATATTTTTTCTCATCATCCGGTATGTCTGGTAATTCAGACTCTGTGCCTATAAACTCTGCCATTTGACTACTATAATTTACATTTACACTACTACTTATGATCGTAACTGTTTCCGCTATTACAATAATGTTATTTAATCCCAGATTCTGTGCCTGTATCTTCACATGTCCAAATGGTGCGTAGATCAAGCCACTCAGATTCACATTTGTACTGTCAATAATGATATCTCCATATTTGGAATAGATAACAGAATTATTTGTATTTTTCACCTCTCCGGTAAGCGTTATGGTTTCCAATGCCTTAATTGCCGTATTCAGGTTAATATTTCCCTCCAGATTCATCTCTCCGGATGCCGCAACCGGAGTACTGATATTGATATTCGTCTCCTCTAAAACATAGTCTCCTTCACATGCCACATAATCGGTATCAGTAAAATATGCATCATCTATTGCATGAAACAAATACATCATAGATTCCTCTGCTGATTCTTTTTTTGTTCCATTAATTTGAAGATTTCCCGATGCTGATATCGTTCCATTCGTCACCATATCACCATTCAAGCAGAAATTATCTGCATTTATCGTAATGGCTCCTTCTTTCTGTGCTGATGCAAATATAGTATATGGATACCTGGTCTTCTCCTCAGCCTTTGCTGGCAATATCGTCATGCTGCCTGCCACCATTGCTCCAGCAGCAATAACCGCTGTTATCTGTTTCCATTTTCTTCTCCAATTCATAATAAATACCCTCCCATGTATTGATCCTTTTTCTTTTGTTACTTAATTATTTTTTACTTCCTCCTTTTCATGCACTATACTGTTTTATCCCCCTCCAAACAACCCACTTTGCAGAAAACGACAATATATTGCAGAAAATGACCAAACTTCTATAAATCAATATGAAATTTCTTCGTTTAAACCCCGGATAGTGTAACAAACCAAAAAAACAACATCCATGCGGTAACCACTTAAGACTTTCTTACAAAACCTTAAGGTTGCTGCATGGATGTTGTTTTTTTTAATCCCTGTTCACTTATCAATATTTATATGCTGTAAATGCTTCCTCTACTTCCTTATATCTGGCTTTCGGTATCGAAATAATATCACCATTATGAAGCGTAACTTCATATCTTGATACCTGCCTGATATGCTGCAAATTTACCAGATAACTTTGATGCACTCGGATAAAATGATATGACTTCAGCTCTGCTTCCAGATCATTCATGGTGCCATACCTGGTATATATCCGAACTTTCCCATTTTCTATAATATGAAACTCCAGTTTATGTAACTTGCTTTCAATATATAAAATGTGATTGAATAAAACCTCTGTCTGCCCTTCTTTAAATGTAAATTTCTTTCTGGCAGTATGCGGTTCCCGTTTATCCAGAACAGCACCCAGACATTCTTCCACACAAGTTGTATTTATATCAAGGAATATAATAGAATTTTCGGGAAGGGATCCTCCCTCACACAGGAACATCTCCCCTGAATCGAATGTATCAATTGTATATAAGATCTCTTTTGTATCCAAATAATTCTCTATGGATGTCCGCATCTGATCGCGGCATTTCTTTTCACCATTACATATGGCAATCTTCATCATATGTCCCCCTCTTTTTCGCATAATGCATTATGTCTGTAAACAATATAATATAAGATTTTCGCCCATAAATCAATCGTCTGCTCTTTTTATTCAACAAAAAACAACATCAACATGCCAGCCATAAGACTACCTTCTGATAATCTTATTTTTAACATATTGATGTTGCTTTTATATGTCCTCTATTCGATTATTTATTACTTATTCTTCACCCAGATATTTGTCGATGCTGACCAGCTTTACGCAAAGAACAAAGATCTTTGAAGCTGCTTCCATCTCCTCAACAGATGGGAAGGATGGGGCGATACGGATATTGCTGTCTTTTGGATCCTTACCGTATGGATATGTTGCACCTGCGCCTGTCAGAACAACTCCTGCATCCTTACACATTGCTACGATCTTCTTTGCACAGCCCTCTAATGCATCAAATGAAATGAAATATCCACCAACCGGTCTAACCCATGAACCGATCTCAAGTCCTGCAAGCTCCTTATCGAATTCATTCAGAACTGCTTCAAACTTTGGTCTTAAGATATCTGCATGCTTCTCCATATGAGCCTTCATGCCATCGATATTCTTAAAGAATCTTGTATGACGAAGCTGGTTGATCTTATCATGTCCGATTGTCTGAACGGTAAGCTGCTTCTTGATAAATTCAACATTTCTTGGAGATGTTGCAATTGCTGCTACACCGGAGCCAGGGAATGTGATCTTGGAAGTAGAGCCAAACATGTATACCATATCCGGATTTCCGGCTTTCTCACATTCATCTATGATATTTAAAATCTCTGCCTGCTTGTCCTTATATAAATGATGGATGCAGTATGCGTTATCCCAGAAGATTCTGAAGTCTTCTGCTGCAGGCTTCAATGCCGCAAAGCGTCTTACAACTTCATCTGAATATACGATTCCGGTTGGATTGGAATACTTTGGTACACACCAGATTCCCTTTACCGCAGGATCGTTATTTACATATTTCTCTACGAGATCCATGTCCGGACCATCCTCTAATAAAGGAATATTGATCATTTCAATTCCGAAGAATTCTGTGATCTTGAAATGTCTGTCATATCCCGGTACAGGACAAAGGAACTTCACCTTGTCCAGCTTACACCATGGAGTAGAACCATTTACACCATGTGTCATGGAACGTGATACTGTATCGTACATTACATTTAAGCTGGAGTTACCATATACGATGATATTCTCCTTCTTAACTTCCATCATATCTGCCATAAGCTGACGGCACTCACCGATACCATCCAGATCACCATAGTTTCTGGTATCGTTTCCTAACAAAGTTCTCATATCCGAAGAACTATTGATCTCATCCAACATTCCCATCGACAATGCAAGCTGTGAGAATCCAGGCTTACCTCTTGCCATGTTCAGACTCAGACCTTTTGCCTGTTCTTCCTTATACTCCTCCAAAAGAGCGGCTTTTAAAGTCAATAATTCATCTTTACTCATATCTTTGTATTTCTTCATTCTACATACCTGTGCCTTTCACTTATTCTATTCCGGTTAAATCAGTTATGTCCTGTAAAATTCCTATTAGCTATTTTAAAACATTTTTCAAAAAAGGCAAGCCTATAATTGAAAGTTCTTGTCTATTTCGTTTCAAATATCAACTATTTTATTGAATTTTCTTTATTTTATTCTGTTTTTTCTGCAAAAATCGTATTTTTCTCCATTTTTTTCATATATGACTTGTTTTCATAAAGTAATATGCAAACAAAATGACACCGGTCAGACTCTCTCCAACCGGTGCCATCTTATATGTATTTACGAATTGATACTTTTATAAGCGTTTATCTTAGTATACGGAACTAAAATCCAGATACCATTTTCCGCCTCTCTTATAGACATACATCGTGAAATCTTCTTCAATATCATCATCCTTACCCTTTACCTTGATCGTACCTTCGACACGAGCAACCTGGCTGACCTTGATATCATACTCATCTTCATAGTCTTCCTGCTTATCCTCAAGCTTGCTGCCCTTCAGCTTCTTGACCTTCTTGAATTTGACCTTCATGCTCTTTACTTTACCAACTTCATCTTCAAGATAGTCACCTGACAATTCCAGAATCTGATCTAACTTATCGATCATTTCATCTTTATCCATATCTTCTTCGTCCTTCGTATATTTAAGGACTTTCTTATCAATCAGCTTATACAGCTTCTTACCGCTCTGCTTTTCTACTGCATTTACATAAGCCTTAACAACTGCCTTTGGGCTCTGTTTACCGTGACCAGCAATTCCACCGATAATGTTAAAGATCAGAATCAATGCAACAACTGCTGCCGCCGCAATAATAACGATCTTCTTATTATTCACAATCGCATTCTTTACTTTATCAAATCCGCTGCCTGCCGGCTTATTACCCTGTGGCTGCTGTCCATACTGTCCACCATATGCCTGCTGGTTTGGATCATAATACTGCTGTCCGCCGTATGCCTGCTGGTTCGGATCGTAATACTGCTGTCCGCCGTATGCCTGCTGGTTCGGATCATAATACTGCTGTCCGCCGTATGCCTGCTGGTTCGGATCATAATACTGCTGTCCGCCATATGCCTGCTGATTCGGATCATAATACTGCTGTCCGCCGTATGCCTGCTGATTTGGATTCATATTCTGAGCTGCTCCATCCGGCTGTCCGGCATTTGTGCCATTTTGCTGATTTCCATTCATATTCTCGTCCATGTTACTCTCCTTTATAATTCAGACTATATTTTATCTGACAGCCTCATCTGCCAGATAGCCCATCGATAACACAATATATTCATTATCGACAAAATTTATTCTACCATCTAAAATCTCAACAGACAATATATTTCTAAAATTTTTGCTAAGGAAATGCTACACTTGTATATGCTCCAACCCCAAAATTCAGATACAACATTTCTGCTCTGTCTGGATTTCCACGAAAAAAAAGAGATAACATAACTGCTATCTCTCTTTTCTTCGGCAATCTCCTACCAGTCATTCAGGCTCTCCATCTTGTCGAGCTGGTTCTGGATCAGTGAAACTACCATATCTCTTATCTCATAGGTCTTCATATCTGCAAATGTCTCATATGGGATTGGGGGCAGAAAATGAAGCTGTGTAATAACCTTTCGGAAGGATTTTCCTTCGAATGGTTTAAATGAATCATATAATACAACCGGCACGATCGGGCATTTTGCCTTCTGTGCGATCTTGAAGCTTCCCGGCAGGAAGCCTCTCAGAGAATTATGGTTATGGTCATATCCGCCTTCCGGGAAAAGAATATATCGTCTTCCCGCTTTGATCTCTGTCGCAACGTCATTAATTACCTGAACCTGCTGCCTGAGATCGGTTTTATCCAGACGCTTTGCCTTCAACAGATCACACAACTGTGTGACGATAAACAAATGCGACCGCTTTGCATCCATAACAAATGTACAAGGCTGTTCATGCACACTCATAACACCGAGTGCATCGTACTTACCCTGATGATTGGCAAACATGATATATCCGCCTTCTGTCGGCAGATTCTCCATGCCTGATGCAACTGTCTCGATACGCCCTCTTTTCTTTACATGCTCGATCATAACCTGTGCCATTCTGTAACATGTCTCCTCATCATATTTCTCACCATGTCTGGCATAATATGACATCTTCGGAACATAATACAAAATCAGAAAAAAACAGGAAATGATCACTATAAAAAATCTAATCATCCACCTAAATCCCCTGAATTTACAACTCTCTGTCCAAAAGTACTGCAATATCCAACAACTGCTTTTTTGATCCGGTGCGATCCGCACCGGATCCGGTCATTTATAAATCTCTACCCGTTACCTTTAATCGCATTAACGCTCTGGAAAGAGATGCTTCTGTCTGTTTGTACTCTTTCAGACTTTCCTTCTGTCTCAAACGCTCTTTCGCACGTTCAAGTGCCTGTTCAGCACGGACTCTGTCGATATCCTCCGGACGCTCTGCAGAATCCACCAGCATCGTTACACGGTTATTTACGATCTGGGCAAATCCTTCCCCGACAACACCAAGGATCTTCTTTCCATCCGGTGTATCAATTCGGATCTCCCCGATACTGGTTGCAATGATCATATTCTCATGGTGAGGAAGGACTGCCATCTCACCATCTTCCAAAGGCAATACAAACTTCGTAACCTTATCATCAAAAAATACTTTATTACTTGATATGACTCTCAGGTAAAATGTATTCATGTCTGTCTGCCTCCTTTATCCTACTGTCCCTTTGCGGCTTTTTCTTTGACTTCTTCGATTCCGCCTACGTTAAAGAATGCCCACTCAGGATATTCATCCATCTCACCGTCTAAGATAGCCTTAAAGCCCTTTACTGTTTCTTTAAGAGGTACATATTTTCCCGGAACACCTGTAAAGTTCTCTGCTACATGGAATGGCTGTGATAAGAACTTCTGCACCTTACGTGCTCTTGTAACCGTAATCTTATCTTCCTCTGATAATTCTTCCATACCAAGAATTGCGATGATATCCTGTAATTCTCTGTATTTCTGAAGAATCTCCTGAACGCCTCTGGCTACATTATAATGTTCTTCACCGACAACGTCCACCTCCAGAATACGGGAATTGGATTCCAGAGGATCAACAGCAGGATAGATACCCTGTTCTACGATCTTTCTGGAAAGAACGGTTGTCGCATCCAGATGCGCAAATGTAGTTGCCGGAGCCGGGTCTGTTAAGTCATCGGCAGGCACATAAACTGCCTGTACGGATGTAACGGATCCTGACTTTGTAGAAGCGATTCGCTCCTGCAACTCACCAAGCTCATTTGCCAGAGTTGGCTGATAACCAACTGCGGATGGCATACGTCCAAGCAGGGAAGAAACCTCTGATCCTGCCTGTACAAAACGAAAGATATTATCTATAAATAATAACACATCCTGATGATTTACGTCACGGAAATATTCTGCCATCGTAAGTCCTGTTTCCGCAACACGCATTCTTGCTCCAGGTGGCTCGTTCATCTGTCCAAACACTAAGGCTGTCTTGGACAATACCCCTGACTCTTTCATCTCTGTCCAGAGGTCATTACCCTCTCTGGAACGCTCACCGACACCGGTGAAGATAGAATATCCGCCATGCTCTGTTGCTACATTCTGGATCAGCTCCTGGATCAGAACGGTCTTACCTACACCGGCACCACCGAACAGACCGATCTTACCACCTTTGGCATATGGGGCAAGAAGATCGATAACCTTGATACCTGTTTCGAGAATCTCAACAACAGGGCTCTGATCCTCAAATGACGGAGGATCTCTGTGGATGACCCAGTGCTCTGTATCTGCCAGATTCGGTCCACCGTCCAGAGTGTCACCGGTTACATTAAATAATCTGCCAAGGGTATCTGTACCAACCGGAACCTTGATTCCTGATCCTGTCGGAACAACCTCCATATCTCTGGATAAGCCCTCGCTTGCTGCCAGCATGATGCATCTGACGGTATTATTTCCGATGTGCTGTGCAGCTTCCATTATGCATTTCTTTCCATGATTATCAACTTCCAGAGCATCCTTGATGTTTGGTAAATCATTATCCGGAAATTCTACGTCTACAACAGGTCCCATGACCTGTACTATTTTACCGTTTTTCAAAACATCAGACCTCCTATTTCTTATTCTGCAGAGCCTTCGCACCACCAACTACCTCGGTGATCTCCTGCGTGATCGCAGCCTGTCTGGCTCTGTTGTATTTAATACTGAGATCAGCTAACATATCTTTCGCACTTCTGGTTGCAGAATCCATTGCCATCATTCGGGAATTCTGTTCACTACAGAAGGATTCAACCAGTGCTCCATATATGAAACCTGTAATATAATTCGGAACAATTCGATCCATGACCGCTCTCGGAGAAGGTTCAATGATGATCTCCTCATGATAGACATCCGCCTGTGAGATCTTGAAATCCATCTTTCTGAACGGAAGAAGCTGGATCATCTCCGGCTCTGCCGTTACACTGTTTATCATCTTCGTATAAATGATATAGACTTCAT
Source organism: Clostridium sp. AF17-21AC (assembly GCF_003461365.1). Lineage (NCBI taxonomy): Bacteria > Bacillati > Bacillota > Clostridia > Eubacteriales > Clostridiaceae > Clostridium > Clostridium sp. AF17-21AC. The sequence continues at coordinate 55,901 of NZ_QTWY01000006.1, read as the reverse complement.
CGATCTTACCGCTTTCGTAATTCTCCAGCATCTTATCCGCAATAACCCTCGCTCTGTGAAGACTTGGGTTCTGGGCTGTATACTGGAAATGGATATCAACCGGCACATTCTTCCTTGCAAAATAATGTCTTCCCACCTGTCCGACAACGTATAATTCGCTGTCCGGGTGATTTGCCAGTTCTTCTTCTGCGATCTTAATGATATTATGGTTATATGCACCTGCCATGCCCTTATCGGCTGTAACTACAATATAACCTCTTTTCGGATTTTCCTTCTTTTCATCGTCTTCATTTTCGAAATAAAGATGATCCATATCAGGAAGATGTCGTAACAGTCGTGCCAGAGAAACCTGTAAAGTATAGAAATACGGTTCCGTATTCTCCAGATCCTTCTTCGCTTTTTTCAGTTTGGAAGAAGAGATCATGTACATGGCATTTGTGATCTTCATTGTATCCTTAATGCTTTTTATTCTGTTTTGGATTTCTTTGGTACTTGCCAATTACTCCACCCTCTTCATAAACTCTTTTCCTGCTTCAAGAATATGCTCTTTCAGATCATCTGTCAGAACCTTTCCTTCTTCAATCTCTTTGATAACATCCGGTTCTGCATCCTTGAAATATGCAAGCATATCCATCTGTGTCTGCTTTACTTTCTTGATATCTACATTTAAGAACAGCTTATTTGTTGCTGCAACCAGTGTAATAACCTGCTCTGCCATACTAAGCGGATGACATAGCGGCTGCTTTAACAGCTCCATCAGTCCCTTACCATAAGTAAGCTGCTCCTTTGTATTCTCATCCAGATCGGAACTGAACTGGGTGAATACTTCCATCTCACGGAACTGTGCAAGGTCGATACGGACGGTACCGGTTGCTTTCTTCATAGCCTTGGTCTGCGCTGCACCACCGACACGGGATACGGACAATCCTACATTTACCGCAGGACGCATACCTGAGAAGAACAGATCACTCTCAAGGAAGATCTGACCATCCGTGATGGAGATAACATTTGTTGGGATGTATGCAGATACATCACCTGCCTGTGTCTCTATAATAGGAAGGGCTGTGATCGAACCACCGCCTAATGAATCCTTTAACTTACTGGAACGCTCAAGCAGTCTGGAATGCAGATAGAATACATCACCGGGATATGCCTCACGTCCAGGGGAACGTCCAAGTAACAAGGACAGTGTTCTGTATGCTACTGCATGCTTTGACAGATCATCGTATACGATGAGCACGTCTTTTCCCTTATGCATAAAATATTCTGCCATCGATGTTCCTGCATATGGTGCTATATACTGAAGCGGTGCAGGATCACTGGCTGTTGATGCTACAATGATCGTATAGTCCATTGCATCATTCTTCTCAAGTGTGGAAACAATCTTTGCAACGGTGGATGCTTTCTGACCGATCGCTACATAGATGCAGACAACATCCTTTCCACGCTGGTTGATGATCGTATCAAGTGCGATCGAAGTCTTACCGGTCTGACGATCACCGATGATCAGCTCACGCTGTCCTTTACCGATTGGGAACATGGAATCGATCGACAGAATACCGGTCTGAAGTGGTTCATTGACCGACTGTCTGTCTGCGATACTTGGTGCTTCCTGCTCAACCGGCATATAATCTGCCTCTTTGATCGCTCCCTTACCATCAATTGGTGCACCCAATGCATTGATGATTCTTCCAAGGAATTCTTCACCTACCGGTACGCCGGCTCTCTTACCTGTTCTGGTAACCTTTGTACCTTCTTTTATTCCGGTATCTTTTCCGAACAGGATACATCCGATCTCGGTTCTTCTGATATCCTGTACCATACCCTTGATACCATTTTCAAATACTACAATCTCACCATACATGGCATTATCAATACCATATATCGTTACTATTCCATCTCCTACCCAGATGACAGTTCCTACTTCTTTGTCCCGGGTGTCGAAGTCAAAATTCTCTATCTCACTTTTCAGTATGGAGATAATATCTCCTGAACTTATTGAACTCAAATCTTATCACCTCGTAACCAATCTTTGTGTAAGCCGCTTACATCTGCCTGCCAGACTCCAGTCATATTCCTTATTTCCGACCTTAATAATAAAGCCGCCGATCAGACTGTCTTTCTTCTCCAATGTCAGTTCCACATCTGAGGTCTTATATTCCTTTTTCAGAAAATCTTCAATTCCCTTCTTCTGTGTCTCCGTTGGAGGTGTCACATAATAAAGGGTTGCAAGAAGGACATCTGCCTTCTTCTTTATAAGAACTCTGTATTCCCTGCATATCTCAAAGAACTGATCAAAATCAGAATTGTTGCAAAGTACCTTTAAGAATTTTACCGTAGTCTTTGAACCGTCGAATATCTTATCGATAACTTCTGACTTTTTTTCTCTGCTGACAACCGGACACGTAAGTGCCTCCTGTAATTCAGGATTCTCCCTGACAACTGCTTCCATATCTGAAAGCTCAGCCGCATCAATATTCAGCTCGCACAAAACTTCAGCATAATTAATTGCTTTCTGTGTCATGGGCCTCACCTGCTTTTTCTATAAACTCATCATATAGTGACTGATTTTTCGCGTCATTTGAGTCTTCACCCAGAATCTTAGCCGCTGCCGACATTGCAAGCTCTGCAACCTGAGATTCCATATCGCTCAAAGCCTTTTCACGCTGTACTTCTATAGTTTTTTCCGCATCCTTGATCATACGGTTTGATTTCTCGCCTGCATCTGCCACAATCCTGTTATATTCATTCTGTGCAGCCTGTCTGGATTTATCCCGCATGGTATCACATTCATCCTGAACACCTGCGAGAGTATCTTCATATTGCTGCTTCAGTTTCATGGCATCATCCTTCGTCTGATTGGCATTCGCGATCGAGGATTTGATCATCTCTTCACGTTCTGCCATGATCTTATTGATCGGACCGATCAGGAATTTCTTTAACAGAAGAAACAAAACTATAATATTAATTATGGTTATGGCTATGGACGAGACACTTAAATTTATCATTTAATGACCTCCTGCCTTTCTGTCTGTTTTCGTTATCCGACAATTACGATTCCTTCATATCTATTATGATATAGTGCCGCAATCATCATATTCTTATAAATATTATTTCAGAAGAAGAATGATCAAAAGACCAATTACCAGACCGTAAACGGCTGTTGCCTCTGCAAGTGCTCCACCGATGATCAGAAGCTTTGTGATCTTACTGTCTGCTTCCGGCTGTCTTGCTACTGCTTCTACTGCCTTTGATGTTGCGATTCCAAGTCCGATACCTGCACCAATACCTGTTAATACTGCTATAGCAGCTCCAATTGCGATTACTGTGTTCATAATTATTATCTCCTTTTCATTTTCCTTATGTTAATCTTAGTCTTCTCCCAATCCTTCCTGCATGTAGAGTGCAGTTAAGAATGTGAATACAAATGCCTGAAGTAAGCCATCAAAGATATCAAAATAAAGGCTTAACGGAATAGGCACAATGGCAGGCGCTACCGCCTCAATTAATTTCATTACAACAAATGCACCTAAAACATTGCCGAACAATCGCATACATAACGACAATGGTTTTATTACAAGCTCCATTACATTTATAGGTGCTACTATTGCTACCGGCTCTGCAAAGCTCTTAAGCCAGCCTTTCGGTCCCCTGCTTCTAATACAGACAACCTGAACCATGACTATACTCATGATCGCCAGTGCTGCTGTTACGTTCAGATCCTTGGTTGGTGGTTTAAATCCAAATATACCTGCGATATTTGCCATTCCGATATACAAAATGACAGTGATCAGATACGGTATATATGCCTTACCTTTTTCTCCCAAAACGTCACTAAACAGATTATTAAATGTCGTAATGATCGACTCCAGAGCAAGCTGTTTCTTTCCCGGATTTTCAACTTTCAGATTCCGGACAAGTATAACGGACAACAGAACAAGTACCGCCATAATGATCCATGTTACCACGATTGATTCCGAGATCGGGATTCCACCAAAAATTGGAATGGTAAAGAGAGTCTCGCAATTCAGCTCCTCTGTTAACTTTTCTGCAAGGTCACCCGTAGGTCTTCACTTCCTCTCATGTAATTTTTTCAAAGGGCATACTAACTGTTAAGGATATTTATTACTTCTCTTGCATCACTCTCGGAAAATCCTTTTACTGTATTCTCCGTATTGATCCAGTAATCAGCAAGTCCAACTCTGTCCCAGTCTGAATCCATGTCATCTAAGATCACCAGCCTGTCCACATCGTGTTGGTCTACATAGTCCTTAACCTCAAAGCACCGTCCATAATCCTCATACTTGCCGGATATATGTTCCTGCGGCGGAGTTACATCGGATATAACGAGACCTTCCTCCTTAAGCTTCAGGATCAGCTCCTGTGCTCTCTCGTCACATACCGGATCTTTCATAACCTCTTTCCGCCAGTTAAAGATCGCTACCAGCTTCGCATCTGTTGCCTTTACAACATCTGCAAGGTTTTTTACATTTTTTCTGTCAACGGTTTCACCCGGATTGTTACAGATGAATTTGTTTGAATTTAACACACCGTCAATGTCGAAAAAAATGGCTTTCATTTGAATTTCCTCCTGCATTCTTCCATGTGCTTCCAGTTGTCCTTTAAACAACAACGTATTATAGCACACCATTTTTTATTTTTCACCTTTTATTAATTTATTAATAAAAAATATATTTCTAAACTTTTTATAAAAAAATCATAACTAATTCTACTCTGTAAAGTAAAATAGCCCCATCCTTTTCAGGCTTTCTTCTGTTTTTTACGTTGTCTATAAAACAGAAGAAAACTCTTACCGGAGAATGGGGCTTTATTTCTGAATATCTATGTTCTATTCAGCCCCACCTGTAATGATCCATGGTGCCGGCTGAGCAACAAATACATTTTCTTTATTTGTTTTGGATACGTTGATCTGTAACGCTTCCATATTCTGAATACCGAATTTGTCAAAAATCAGCTTGGTCTCTGCAAGGATACCAAGATCTAATGTGTAGATAACAAACTGCATCTGCGGATTGATCGCAAGCAGACGTTCAATATCAGATTCCAGATAATGATTCGCAACGATAAATGCAAGTCTTGGTACCGGAATCTTACTTAAGGATTCTTCGCTCATATCCGGAATGATCTGCACGTTATGAACTCCAAACTTCTCAACATTTTCCTCCATAGATCTTCTGGAACCACTGTCCGGCTCTACTGCAATGATCTGACCTTCGCTCGCTGTGATCGCAGCTTCGATAACGATACTCTCTGCCATCAGAGCAAGAATCGTGTCATGAGTATCTACACCGAGAATACTCATGATAACCGCGCGGATCTCATTGCATACATAATGAACCGATCCCTTTGTAAACAAATCATTCTTCATACCGTACCGTACGGATTCTCTGGTCTTCTCGTTTACGATAAATATAACCGTCGGTTCGGATATCTTCTTATTAATAACATTCTTGAGCTTTGCATTTGTAAGTTCACTTCCCGGCTCTGTTCCTTCGCCGATCCAGATATCATATTCGCCAAATCCCGCTTCCCATAATGTATAGAAGAGATCTTCATGACTGGCATCAGTATAGATCAGAACCCGCTTATGTGTATCAATCGTTGGCACGACATTTTTCTGTCTGCCGCAGATATTAAGCATCTTTATCTTCTCCGGGCTGACATCCATCTTATTTGCAAAGAAGCCAAGCCAGTTCAACATGCCTGAATTACTGAACGTATTTTTCATTGTTTTCTACCCCACTTTTCTATCGTATTTTCCAATCAGATAACCTTCTCCAATCGGATTGTCGTTTTCTAAAACAGTCTTTATAATTATACAATTTTTCTCGTTAACTGTAAATTCTTTTGTGCGTTTTTCACACATCTATCCACGAAGTGTTTCATCAATTCCGAGTGCGATCGCATTCACGATATCTTCAAACCGGTAATCAAACAGATAATTATCCTTATCACTGTCAATAAATCCGGTCTCGATCAGAATTGCCGGCATCGTTGTCCGGCGCAGAACAGCCAGATTCTTCCGTTCCTCAACTCCCAGATTCTCAAATCCGATCTTTGCAAGCTCTGCATCCACATTTTCTGCCATTTCATATGCAATCCCTGATGTATTATAAACCAAGGTTTCCACTCCGTTATATTTGTTCGGATACGGTGCAGCATTCCTGTGCAGGGAAATAAAATAATCCGCACCGCTCTCATTTCCGATCTGTGCTTTTCTTGTCGGCGAATCATAGACATCTGTCGTTCTCGTAAATTCCACGTCATAACCAAGCTCTGACAACGCATCACCGAGTGCCAAAGCCAAATTCAGGTTGTCATTCTTCTCCGTTCTTCCATTATAAGATGCCCCATTGTCAAATCCACCATGTCCGGCATCGATCATTATTTTTATAGCCATAAAAAACCTGCATACTCTGTTTGCTACAGTATATGCAGGTTCTCTGTTATATGTACTTAATTTTCACGACTTCAGTATGCCTGTCTCACATACTGCATACATTTTTATATGAAAGGATTGATCTTAAGCCAGCACTTTCTTGATGGCTGCAAGCAGCTCATCATATGTCTCATAAGCCGGAAGATCAGGATTGTCTGCTTTGATCTGATCGGTACTCTTAAAGAGGAATCCGGCCTTGCTTGCACGGATCATTCCAAGATCGTTGTGGCTGTCACCACTTGCGATTGTATCATAACCGATAGACTGAAGTGCTTTTACGGTTGTGTATTTGGATTTCTCACAACGCATCTTAAAGCCTGTGATCTCTCCACTTTCTGCTACCTCTAATGAATTACAGAAAATTGTCGGCCAGCCAAGCTTCTTCATAAGCGGGCTTGCAAACTGTGTAAATGTATCACTGATAATGATAACCTGTGTCATAGAACGAAGCTCATCTAAGAATTCCTTTGCACCGGGAATCGGATCGATCTTTGCGATCGTTTCCTGAATCTCTTTTAAGCCAAGTCCATGTTCTTTTAATATACCAAGACGCCAGTTCATTAATTTATCGTAATCCGGCTCATCTCTTGTTGTTCTCTTTAACTCCGGGATACCGCTTGCCTCTGCAAATGCGATCCAAATCTCCGGTACTAATACACCTTCCAAATCCAAACATACAATGTCCATTTCGGGTTCCTCCTGTTATCTACATTCTCGCTTCATTATAATATACCACCTGCCATTCTGCAATACCCTTGGGCTAACAGAATAGCTGGGGTGGGTTATGAATGGGCTATCCGTATTTATATAAAAGATCCGTTTCGTTCCCTGTGAACTACATATGCCTAATTCGCTCATGCTTCTGTGCAAACTCGCCCTACGGGCTCAGACATGCACCCGCATTCGCTGGCAATATGTAGCTCCCTACGGAAACTCCACTATATATCTTTTATATAAATACGGATAGCCCATCTACAACCCACCCCAGCTATTCTTTCCACTTATGTACATTTCTCTCCCTCTGCCTTGTATCTGCTACAGATACAAGGTGATGTCTATATATCAGAAATGTTGCACAGAGAATCCTTCCTATATCAAAAGCTTTGCTCCGTTATCGTTATAAGATACATATGGCTGACGTCAGGGCTGCGCCGGGCATTGCAATAACATTGTGAGGATTTCGTTATGAGGTTTGCACTAGCTGTCAGCACAAAGCCCTTGTCTGAGTCCGTAAGGACGAGTTTGGGCGACTGCTGACAAATAAGCGTGCGAACCGAATAGAAACCCGGAACTCGTTATTGCAATGCCCGGTGTAGCCCTGACGTCAGCCATATGTATCGAAGATGGATCAGAAGAATAAAATCTTGTGGCCCTGGTCGATCTGGTAGTAGGAGATTTTGTGCTGTCTGGCAAATTCCTTCTCTGTTTCCATCTCGCCATGGAGATTGGAACGAAGCATCCACGACAGCAACAGACCTGCCGCAAACAGTCCGCCACAGACAATGCCCTGTATGATCGGCAACAATTTAAATCCTGTAAGTAAAATATTTATCGAATCCATGTCTTATCCTGCCTTTCTTTTACATAATCAGTCGTTGTTGAAGATGCAAGTCGTTCTTTGTCGTGCTTATACCTGTTGTATTTACTGAGATTTCTGGTAAAAAGTCCCGCCGCCAGCATAAAAAGGAATACAATGATCGACCCTCCATATTCATGGAAAAAGCCATACCCTTTTGCAATTCCCTGATTGATTTCATAAAATACAACCGCTCCGATCGTGCAGCATACAACTCCGGTCATCACCGCATCCGAAATAAAACTCCTTTTATTCACCGGAATATTGCCAACAACCTTTCCGGTCTGTCCATTGACCAGTATCGTATAAAGCTCATGCCTATACCAGAAGGTCATGAACCATGCGGGCAGGAGCGCATACTCAATCTTATCCACACTGTACTGTTCAATGCTCTTCTCTATGTAAGTCGTTCCTGTATCTTCTATCATTGCTTTATCCATAGCATCACTTATCCTCTGATGGATGTCCGGCGCAGCCTCTCTGGACGGCACATCATACCGATCTGCATAGAATCCGGACAGATACGATGGATCAAATGGCTTTAATGCTTCCATATGATATGGTTCCAGACGACTGGATAGCCGATCATCTAATTTTCTGGATGCATCAAAGGTAACCTGTTCAAAATTTCCATATGCATCTGCAAACATATCTGTCTTCTCATTTATACCTACAGAGACACTTCTCGTTTCCGCATCATATTTCTGATTCTGAAATGATCCCGGATACAATCCCATCTTCTTCGATGACTGCAGCATCGTATAAAAGGATTGGTTTCTGTTCATTCCGGCATTAAAGATATTTTCCGGTTCTTTCTTCTCAGCTTCATTACTCGTCACCAGATGCAGATTTGCTTTTTTCCGCATATATACTGTATACAGCCAATATGGAATATAGATTCCACGGATCTTGTCAATCTTCGGATGCTTGATCTCTCTTGGCACATATCTGCCTGTACCGAATTTCTCTTTGATCGCATCCACTGCCTGCTGTTCCGTTATGGAAAATGGAATGATATAATCCGGCCATACTTCCTTCGATTCACGGTCAAATATAACCGTCGGCTGTCCACAAAACGAACAAAAAGTTGCCCGCTCATTTCCATGGATCATAATCTGTGCTCCGCAGGAAGTACAGCGGAATATCTGAACCGACATCAGTCGTTCTCCCTGCATCTCTCTCCGGTCACCTGTATAAGCAGTGTCTTGTGCCTGCTGTTCTGATTTTTCTGATATATCTTCTGCTTCCGTCTGTTTTGATGCAGCCGATATATCTTCCGGTCTGTTATTCCGCATCTCAAATGCCAACAGATCCGCATCCCAGTCAGGATTGATCTGGATTTCCTTCTCTCCATGCCACTTCTGATCTTTATCAAGGCCAAACCACAGATTATCAAATGATCGTTTTCCGTCTTCTTTTTCCTCTGTATCCGGATCTACTTCCTTTAACTTCATATGGAATCTGCGTTCGCTTGTCTGACCACATTGTGTACATTTCATTTTCCCGAGATCCGGATCATATACCAGCACACCCCCACATGCCTCACACTTATAGATCATATGTTTCTCCCCTTGAAATTCATCAAATTTTATTATGATATTTTTTCGATACTGGACTCGTTGCCTGCTCCAGCCATATGCGTTCTTCCTCCGTCAGATATGGAGCGATCTTCTCATACACATTCTTGTGATATTCATTCAATCGTTGGAGCTCACGATCTGTCATCAGTTCCGGTATCAAAGCTTCTGTGTCAAACGGAACCCAGGTCAGAGTTTCAAATTCCAGAAATGTTCCATTTGCTTCCGTTTCTTTCAAGAATACCTCCGGAAGCTTGCCTGCCGGTTTTCCTGCTTTCTTACAAAGAACCAGATTCTCATGACGGATGCCAAACCTTCCTTCTATATATATACCCGGTTCATCTGACGTGATCATTCCGTCTTCGAATACTGCTGTCGGTCTGCGTTCTTCCATGATTCGGAAGTGGATCCTGTTTGGTCCTTCGTGTACATTTAACAGATATCCGACTCCATGACCGGTGCCGTGATTGAAATCCAGGCCATACCGCCACAGTGGTTCACGCGCCAGATAATCGAGATTCTCACCACGCGTTCCATGTTTAAATCTTGCTGCTGCCAGATTCAGATGTCCGATCAACACCAGTGTATACGCCCATTTTTCTTCCTCTGTCAAAGCCCCCAGTGTGATTGTTCTGGTGATGTCAGTTGTTCCCTCCATGTAATGACCGCCACTGTCCACTAATAAGAAGCTCTCCGGTTTTAGTTCGACATTTGTCTCCTCTGTCGGTTCATAATGTACGATCGCGCCATGTGGACCATATGCAGATATCGTATCAAAGCTCGGCTCGATATACCCCTTTTGCTCTTTTCGAAAAGACTCCAGCTTCTCTGCTGCCGAAAGCTCTGTGATCGTTTCTGTTCCGATATGATGCTTAAGCCAGTAGATAAATTTCGTTACAGCAACTCCATCCTTGATATGCGCATTCCGTTCATTTTCGCACTCTACAGAATTCTTCTGTGCCTTCATCAACTGAATAGCAGACGGTTCATCGACTACGGATACAGTCTCCGGTATACAGCTTCTCAATCTGTAATTGGCCTGACAACCATCCAGCAATATCGTTACCTGCTCTGTCTTTTTATGTGTTTGAATGACCTCCGGCAACCTCCTGAGATCCGTATAGATCTCATTATACGGATGAAGTGTAATCCCATCAACGGCAAGTTCTCTGGTGATTTCATCGTTTAAGATCGCATCATTGATATATAAACGACAGTCTTCATCTGCGATCAGCATATATGACAGGAATACCGGATTACAGTCTATATCATTTCCTCGCAGATTCAGAAGCCATGCGATCTCGTCCAGCGCAGAGATCACCCGGGCATCCGCACCTGCAGATCTTATTGACGCTCTGACACGCACAAGCTTATCCGCACGGGTTTCGCCTGTGTATGAAAATGGTAATTCAAATACCGGCTCATGTGACAGCTCCGGTCTGTCCGCCCAGAGTTCATCGACCAGATCCAGTTCACCATTTAAAGTGACCTTTTTATCGCCCAGTTTGCCAAGCATCCTATCAGCAAAATCCAAGCTGACGGTTCTTCCATCAAAGCCTACAACCTTTTCCGGTTCCAGATGGTCATACAAATATTCTTCGATCGTTGGAACGCCCGGCTGTCCACTCTTCATCAGTTCGATCGTACTGCCTGCAAGCTGTGCTTCCGCCTGAATGAAATACCGCCCATCTGTAAACAATGCCGCCGTATCAGGGAGCACAACCAGTGTTCCGGCAGATCCTGTAAACCCGGACATATATTCTCTTTCCCTGAAATATGCTCCAACATATTCGGATGCATGAAAGTCATCCGTAGTAATCACATAAGCATCTACACCTGTTCCCTTCATTTTCTCACGCAGCTCTGCCAGCTTCTCTATTGTCGTCATCATATTCACCTTCTCATGTTCTAATCGACCGGTTTCAGGTAAATTCCGGAAAATGCCGGAAGGTCAAATCCAAAATCTCCATTTACACCCTTAATCGTTTTCTCTGTATCTTTTGTGCTTCCGCCAAATTTATTCCAGTCGCTGTTGATCAGTACCTTCATTGTATCACCATTTTCATAATTAAAGTGATAATTTTTATATACAAGTCCCGACAGGTTTAATACAACGATCACCTTATCTTCATTTACTTCACGCTGAAAGATATAGACAACATCATTTTCCTTACCGCAAAGGATCCATGCAAATCCATTCGGATCATCATCCCATGCAGATAATGCCGGCTCTTTCATATAAATCTTATTCAGTGCTTTCATATACTGGTGGAAAGAATCATGGTTCGGATATTTCAAAAGATCCCAGTCCTGCTCGCGCTTCTCATCCCACTCGCGGAACTGTCCGATCTCATTTCCCATAAAGTTCAGCTTCTTGCCCGGATGCGCATACATATAAGCATATAATGCCTTTGCCTGCGGGAACTTTTCTTCATACATACCCGCCATCTTCTGAATGATCGTTGCCTTTCCATGTACAACCTCATCGTGTGACAAAGGAAGCAGATACCGTTCATTATAGTTATACATCATCGAGAATGTCAGGTCATGATAATGCTCGCCGCGGACAAATGGAAGTGTACGGAAGAAATTCAGTGTATCATTCATCCAGCCCATATCCCATTTGTAATCAAAGCCCAGTCCACCATATTTTGTTTCCTTCGTTGTACCCTTAAAGTCTGTCGAGTCTTCGGCACACAGGATGATCGAAGGATGACGATCCTTTAACCCCTGATTCATATTCCGGATAAAATCAACCGCCCGGTCATTTACACCACGGCTCTCATCGCCCATCCAGTAGATGATACGGCTGATCGCATCCATACGAAGTCCGTCAAAATGATACTCTGACAGCCAGTAATTCGCCGCAGACTGTAAGAAGCTCCGCACTTCTCCTTTGGAATGAATGAAGTTCATGCTTCCCCACTCACTGTATCCCACATCGTTGCTTGGATATTCATACAATGCCGTGCCATCATATCTGGCAAGTCCATAGCCATCAAGTGCGAAATGAACCGGAACAAAATCAAGAATTGTGCCAATATTATGCTGATGCAGAATATCAATCATTTCCTTCAGGTCATCTGCTGTTCCATATCTGGATGTCGGACTGAAAAATCCGGTATTCTGATAGCCCCAGGACTGATCGGACGGATGCTCGGAGAGCGGCATGAACTCTACATAATTATATCCCTGCTTTTTCACATATTCCGCAAGCATCGGAGCGATCTCCTTATAGGTATACCAGCTCTCCGCTACCCGGTTGCTCTCTGCGATCTCCTCCGGTGTCAGCGGATTTCCCTGTTCATCAAAGACCGGTTTTGTGCGCCAGGAACCCAGATGAACTTCATAGATGTTAAGTGGACTGCCCTGACATACACTACGGTTCTTCATCCATTTGGCATCATGGAAACGATATGTATCCATATCCCGGATAATGGATGCAAATGCCGGACGCAGCTCCATGCCGAAGCCATACGGATCACAATGCTCCATGCTGCTGCCGTCTCTGTGATAGATCTTATATTTGTACATCATGCCCGGTCTTGCTTCCGGCACAAATACCTTGAAAAAGCTGCCGTCATAACAGCGTTCCATGACCGTCTCGTTCCAGTCGTTGAATTCACCGATCACATTTACCCCCAGAGCATTCGGTGCATATGTGACAAATTCCACACCACTGACAACCGTCTTCTTTCCTGTGACCTCTTTCTTCACATGCGCCCCCAATTCTCTATATGCATCAAAGCTTCTTCCGGAATAAAATTCGTAAATATCCATGTCATTCTCCTTTGTATTTGTACAGATGATTCTTTATTGACTATAGTAAATTTATAGATTAAAATAGACATGTTTATTATATGAGATTACAAAAGCTGACACCATAGCCAATAATTGAATAACGTCAATTTATTGACCATAGTCAACAAATAGTAAATCAGGAGATTGCAATGGATTTAAGAATACAGAAAACCAAGAACAGCATTTTCAGTGCTTTTATAGAATTACGTGCGGCAAAACCGCTCGAAAAGATTACGATCCGGGAGCTGACCCAGAAAGCAAATATCAGCAAACAGACATTTTATCTTCATTTTAAAGATATCTACGATCTGTCGGAATATCTGGAAAATGACGCGATCACGTCACTGGTTGCAGACATTCCAAATCCGGATCTTATTATCACAGATCCGGCTGCCGCAGCCAGACTGCTCTGTACCGCATTTATCACACAGGGACATCTGTTCAACATTCTTTTCCCGGATGATGACAGAAGCTGTGGCGTGCTCACCAACAAACTGGAAGCCCGCATTAAGGAACTGATCTTTATCACGCATCCGGAATTCAAAGACAATCTGGAGAAAAATATCACAATTTCTCTGCTGATTCAAGGAAGCGTACATACTTTCTTAAAATATAAGGAAGAAGATACCGAGCAGGTGATCGAGATTCTTGCCGATACCATCGGAAGGATTGCCGACCATTCCTAGTCATTCCTCGAACATTTCTCTGCATCAATGGCCAGAACAAACATAAGTGCAATAAGTGCGTTTTGTGGATCATATACATCGATCACATATTGATCTGTCATATGAAACAGTTCCTTTGATATGGATGCAACCATACCACCTGCAGCATCTATGATCTTGTAATCCCATTCCATAAAGCTTCCATCAATATGCCATCCATTATAATCAATATCATATCGGGGCTTAAGAAAGGAAAACTCTTTCTTAATGCATCCCAGATATTGATTTCCCTGATAGATCTCAAATTTTGGAAGAAATGTGAATATCTGCTCCTTTACTGTACCGACTTCATTCCCATATGGATCGAAAATCTTCAGACAATGTCCCCAGGATATCTGTCCCTTTACCACATATATCGGATTCCCCTGTTCATTATAAATATCATAACTGTCAAACCACGAAAACAGTCTCTGTTTAAAATACATTCTCATACTGCCACCTCCGCTCATTCTGCTGTACTTACTTATATTATCGCTTCATTGCCTTGAGTGCAGCTTTTTCCTCCGGTGTGATACGGAAGGATTCCTGCATCTTCTGGATTGCTTTGTTAAATGTGAAATCATCCAGATGATTATTATTCAAAAATACCTTCGTCGGCTCCGGACATTTTACATAGGCTTCTGCAAGTCCCCATGCAACACCCATTTTCAGATAATAGCCATCATTCTTCATATGATCGTATGCATATAACACCTTATCAATATAGGCATCATTCAGATAATAATTCAACATCATAACTGCTACAAACCGCAGTTCAAACTCACGATTTCTCTCGTTAGCAGGCTTGCCATCGATTACTCCCTGCTCGTCCAGATATGGCATCAGGAAATCCCACACTTCCTGCTGATACTGGTTTGCGATCTTAAAGGTATTACAACAGGTATCGCAGATCGACCAGTCATCGATCTTTGGTATGAACCGTCCCATGTATGTGAGAATGTCGTCGATCTTTCCTCTGGCATAGCCAAGCACGATGCCCTGTAGCATGACTTCTTCAAAGGTATCATCCCTTGCACCATCCAGATACTCCTTCCAGTTTACAGACGCAATCTCTTTCGCCATTTTGCGCAGCACCGGAATCCGAACGCCGATGATATTTCCTGCTCCCGGTGACAGACTCGCTGTAAATTTTCCATATTCAACATCCATATTTTTATACAACTCATCCCGTACCAGATCGTGAACTGTATATTCATTCGTATCTCCCATTTTTCCTCCTGCACCTGCACCCATATCGTTTAAAATTTAAACACCTTGCCAACCTCCGGTGTATAGCCATCCAGATAAGAAAGGATCTCATCTGTATCTGTCATCACCTGATAGATCTCGTTTGTTACATGATTCATAAAACCCTTCTCGACACATTCATCCATCATCTGAAACAGGGAATTAAAGAATCCATCCTGGTTGTAGACAATGATCGCCTTGCCATGTCGTCCAAGTTGCTTTAAAGTCAGCACCTCAAAAAATTCCTCAAATGTTCCGATTCCACCCGGCACCATGATAAATGCATCACTCCGATCCTCCATGATCTGTTTCCGCTCACGCATCGTCTCTGTCCGGATCAGCTCTGTACATTTGTCATATATGATGCCGTCCACATTAAAAAATGTCGGTGCAACGCCAACGATCTCACCGTTTCCGGCACTTGCTCCTCTGGCGGCAGCCCCCATAAGTCCTCTTGCACCCGCGCCAAATACTAATGTATGTCCTCTCTCTGCCAGCTTTTTTCCAAGATTAAAAACCGCATCCATGTATGCCTGATCAATGTCATTACTGGATGCACCAAATATACATATATTCATACTGCTACTCCATTTTCCTTTTATCACTGTTCATCGCTCTGTAAGCAACCTTATCCTATAGTATGCTATAGAGTTCACTGAAATTCAAATTATATTCTTATAAACCAGTCCAGTTCTTCCACCCGGTCGAGATTCTCATCCGAATGTTCGATCTCTCTGGAATACCGGTACACCAGTTCGATCAGATCAGCCATCTCTAACTTCTCACTGCACTTTATCCATCTGGCGAGAAGCAGCAGGAAGATTACTGTCACATGACCCACCGCGGAATCTATTTTACCAAGAATATTCCCATCATAGACCGCACCTAACAAATAGATCGAGATAAAATAAACAACGATCTGCTCCAGCACGATTTCAAGTGAAGGCAGGCTGCTGTTTCCCCACCATGACAGAAATCGTTTCTTATTCGCTGTGAAACCGGCTTCCCCCAGATCAAACAAAAGCACTTCGGATTCCACCAGCACATCGTCCCAGTCCTGATATAACAGCTCCAGCTCCTCTGACAGGAATCTCATATGCTTCCGGAACAGTTCATATTCATCTTTCACGCAGACTTTATCTGTATCCTCACATTCATCCCAGTCGATCAGATCCCCTTCTTCATAATGTCTCTGTGCGGAAGCACCGATCTGCAATACCTTTCTGATCCTTGCTTTCAGACTTTCTTCCCGGTTCTGGGTAATCTTCAAAATCTCCTCCCGGATATCCTCAAGATTGGAAAACAGGAAATAATCATAATCCTCAAATACTTCTTCCTCATCGTCTTCTTCACAGACAAATGTTACCGGTTCTGTCTTCTGCATCAATATCCTTGCCACCTCCGGGCAGGAAAGCGATAATGAAATCTCTCTTATATTTTCAAATTCTTCCGTATGTCTTGGATATTCCCGACAGGTCGTGCATAAGCTGTCTTTTCCCATATGCTTATACATGTCGCACAGTCCATCATCCCGCAAAAATGCACATTTGCCCTTCCGGTTATGTCCGAATACGCCTTCTTCCCACTGTATATTCCGGTGAAGTGTCTGCCTGTATTCTCCTGCGTAATTCCGATATTTTTCCAGTGATTCATCATCGATCACGATCTGCCAGTCAGAACAGCAAGTGTCCGGGCATTTGTCCGCTATACATCTAAACTTTTTATAATAATCCGGATAAGAATAAATCATATCTCTGCCTCACAAACATTTATATATCGTCACTGAGAATATTGCTCTCCCATTTTCCCTTATGCCGGTGCCGAAATGCCAACGATCATTTTATCCTTCAATCAAATGATACGAAATCTGAACACGGCAATTTCTATTATATTAGACCTGCATAAATGAATCAAGCTCGCAATCCATAGAAATTATTGACAAACGATAATTTTAATGATATTTTGAAACTGTAATTATTGTTTTTCGATAATTTTTAGATAAAATCAGCTATCAGAAAGGATATAACCATGAATCAGATTTTTACAACTCCGTTTGAATGGATCGCAGTATGGCTTCGAAAGCTTTCATTATCCGGAAACTCCGGTAACTGTATCGCGGTCATACTTTATATCATTATCTGCTGTCTCCCGGCAATCGCATTTCTGCTTCTTTGTCTGAGGAAAAAGAAGATCCGTGCAGACTATCTGTTACTCGTATGCTCTGCTGCCCTCTTTATCGGCATTTACCTGATGATAAATCCGGGGCTTATGACCCCCTATTTTCGTTATTCGATACCTATGATCAATCTGGCAATATCGACAACCCTGTGGTCCATCTTTATCTGTTACATCATTCTCCGGGTTCTTGCCATAATCCGGTATGCAAATGAGATCAATCTGGCAAAGATCGCACAGGTTTTCATCATTCTTGTAATGATCATATCAATCATTAATATCTGTTTCATAAAGCTTCCAAAACTATGGGCTTCTGCAAATCAAACAGGTCCTGACCTGTATTCCCGGATCATATCATCAGAAGATGGTGCTGTTATGCTTGATAATGGCAGCATGAGATCATTTCAGCCTGACCGCATTCCGTTACTCCTCTGCGACCTGGTTCCATCCCTGTTATTCATCTGGGTATTGATCGCATCCTTCCGGCTGTGTCGTTCTCTGAAAGACAATCATTTCACCGATCAGACGATCCAGGATGCAGGGGCACTCTCCCATCTGTGTGTAAGAGTTCTCTGCATTACGGCAGTACTTGAAGTTGTTCGAAATATCCTGCAGCTTCTTATGCTTCCGTCACTTTCAGATACGACCTTTACCGTATCTCTTCCTATTATAGAGATACTTCTGACCGTAACGGCATTTATCCTTGCAAAGAAATTCGAGACAGCACACACGCTGGAAGAAGAAAATGAAGCATTCATTTAACACGGAGGTTTCATATGGCAATTAAGATCAATCTGGAAAAAGTCTTAAAAGAAAATAATATGACTTCTAAAGAATTATGCAAAAAGATCGGCATAACCGAAGCAAATCTTTCCATTTTGCGAAGCGGAAAAGCAAAAGGTGTCCGATTTACAACCATCAATAAAATATGTTACTACCTGCACTGTGATGTAGGCGATATTCTGTCATTTGACGGAAATCTTGATGAGGAGGAAGAAGCATGAAGAAATTTTTATCTATAAGTATACTGACCATTTTAGGTCTGACTGTCCTTTCCGGCTGTCAGCTTGCAAAGAAAGAAAATACCCCATCTGCAGTTACCAGGCATCTGATTGGTATCTATTGTACAGCAACACCTCTGGATGATCAGGAAGAACCGATTTCCTGCACATATGATCAGAAAACAGATACTTTCAAACCGGATAATCCCGATATCTCCGGCTGCTATCTTGCTGCAATTAAAGTTGATGTATCCGAAGAAGAAGGAGGTTTCTATTATTCGTTCTGTTCCGATATGATGGCTGAACCATCTATAAACATTTCCGGTTCCGATGGAACGAGCACTACCTCCTATGAGTCTTCATCCCATACACTAACCGGTCAAAGCAATTATATATATCCGCCTGATGGTACCACAGAAGCTTCCTTATCCCTTTCCGGCACTCTCTATGTTGATCCGGACAAAACAGATTATTCCACAGATTCAGATCTTTATTATATCTATCTGAATCTAATCTATCAGAAAGAAAATGGTGATCTCTTTATAACACCCGGCTCTCCTGTTTCAATCATGAACGAAGGCGAATCAACGACTCAAACCTTCTCTGAAAGCTACACAGAATCAGGCATCGATTCCAATGCCACTACAACGAATACGATCTCCCTTACGGTACGATCCATTTCAGATCCTGTAGACAGCTACACCTTCTATGGTATGTCCGATGACAATACCATACTTTGGAGCGACACACAAAAAGCAGCCACCCTCACCGATGAACCGATATCCTTAAAAGGTGCTTCCTATCTGCTCATAAAAGAAGTGTCCACCAAAGGCACTGTTTCCTACGACGTCCTTACCCATACAGATGATGACGCAGAAACCACAGATCCTGACTACCACAACCGCTATATCGCAACCGACAGCTTTTACTATCAGCCTTCAGAGATCCATATTGTAAAGTAACCGGACGAAAAATATAGCCGGCTGTCCGGCACAGATACTTTTCATTCCGCAAGACGCTCTCGCTCTATTCTCATGTAGCGGTACTAAGCTCCCACTTCCGTGGATCGCTAAGAACCGACATTCGAACAGGCTTGCTTCATGAAAATATCTGTTGCAGAACAGCCGGCTATATTTTTCTGTCTTTGGTTCTTCCTCAAACAGAAAACACCACGGTATATATTCAAGGAACAGAACTCGGGCCGGGCTTATACTATTATGAAGCAAACCTTTCCGAGCGTCGGTACTTAGGCTGCGTCTTGCGCAGCCTTATGTACCGCTACGCCGAGGAATAGAGCGAAAGCGTTTTGCGTAATAATAGATATAAGCCCGGCCCGAATTCGTCACTTGACCATACACCGTGGTGTTTTCGTCTGCTACTTTAAAGTCTCTCGACAACCTTGTTGAGGACTTCAATCTCTTTGGCCTTTGCGGTCATGATATACTTCTCAAAACGATCAAGGCAGTTCACATTTCCTGTGATGGATGTCTTGATCAGAAGGTTTCTTGCTGTCAGCATATTGTTGACAACCTCCATGTACTCGTCAAGAATCTCATTATCATAAGCCAGCACACCTTTTGCCATCATATACTTCAGACGTTCATTCATCAGAACTTTATGATCGTATAACAGGTGAAGTGCACGGATATCAAAATCAGGTTCATCTCCTGAAAGCTGCTTTTCGATCTGCTTATATACTGCATCGTATACATTTACACCGAATACTGTATCTGAGAAACGGTTTCTCATCATACGGAAATGATTCTTGGAATCCTTTGCTTCCAGATATTCAACCAATGTATCCTTGATATATGCCACATCCAGATCATAATACATCTCAGCGGTATTCTT
The DNA here is from genome assembly GCF_003461365.1 of Clostridium sp. AF17-21AC. Taxonomy (NCBI): domain Bacteria; kingdom Bacillati; phylum Bacillota; class Clostridia; order Eubacteriales; family Clostridiaceae; genus Clostridium; species Clostridium sp. AF17-21AC. The sequence continues at coordinate 35,508 of NZ_QTWY01000006.1, read as the reverse complement.
CTGGATCACATATAAACCACGTCTGCCTTTATAATCATCCTTAAACATATGATCTTCGGATGCTGTTATGATATCGTAACCCCGCTTAACATCCTCAAAAGATACAGTTGAATAAGAATAATGCTCACCAAATGTGAAATCACCAACATGGAATTCTTCCTTATCCTTATCATAGCCAAAAATAAATAACTCATGTGGGAATTTGTAATCTGCACCGGAATCGCACAGGATCTTTGCCTCGTCAAATACACCATAGACATATCCGTTCAGGTCGATCGTTTTAATAATGAAGTTAATGATATCTCCACAGTAGCTCTCTACCTGCTCTTTTGTCATCAGTGAGAACAGAAGATATGGACACTCCTTCAAAGAACTGCTTCCCGGCATCATATCTGCCAGAAGCATCTCATCTCCTGTGAAAATCTCCTCAATATTATAACATCTAAGCTGGATGTAATTGCTGAAGATCCAGTTCTTAGCTTTTTCGTCATCCCCCAGAATTGAGAATAATGTTGCATGCCACTGCCATGATGTAATCATCGGGTAGCTGACTGGCAATATCTTTTTATTGCTCATGATTATACCTCCCTTGTCTTCTTTAATTCAACTTGGCTGCAACAGCGGCAACCACATCATTCATATCATAATACAAGCCCAATGCAAGTTCTGAATCCTGAAATTCAATATTGAAATCATTTTCAAGCTCTACGATCAACTGAATAATTGATACAGAATTAACCCCATATTCTTTTGTCAACTCGGCTGTCATGTCAAGCTTGCTGATGTCGATCTCCGGCATAACACAAGCTACAGCCTGTAAAACCTTTGCTTCCAAATCCTTTCTGTCCATTACTGACCTCCTATCTGATATTTTAGAACCCGACATATTATATCGTCAGGTTCTTTTTGTTAATATTTACCAAATACTGTTATTAACATTGTATATGTTTTAACACTTTTTTTCAATAACTTCTTACTATATTAATAGCTTTTATTCTTTCCCCGCATCCAAAATCATCTGCCGGACTGCCTCAACTGCGGTCTTTACTGCCATGTCCGTATCGTATGCCAGTGGATTCTCAAGCCCTGCTGCCTTCCGCTCCTGATTTCCAACCACCAGATAACAGGCTCCGACCTTCACGCCCAGATAAGCACCTACGATAAATAACGCCGCGGACTCCATCTCGGACGCCAGACAGCCCATCCGCTTCCATGCCTCCCATTTGGCTTCCAGTTCATAGGACACCGGCTTGGTTCCCGGTTCATGCTGTCCATAGAAGGAATCCTTGCTCTGAACAACTCCGGTATGGTATCGGACTCCCGTCGTCTCGCAGGCTTTTGTCAGTGCCTGAATGACCGGATAGCTTGCAACAGCCGGATATTCGATCGGAGCATATTCCTTTGATGTACCCTCCATCCGGACAGCACCGGTTGCCACCACGATATCCCCTCCCATGATATCTAACTGCATCGCGCCACAGGTTCCAACCCTTATAAATGTATCTGCGCCACAATGCACCAGTTCCTCCAATGCAATCGCTGCTGATGGTCCGCCGATACCGGTCGATGTTACACTGACCTTCTCGCCCTCCAGATATCCGGTATATGTCACGAATTCCCGGTTGTCCGCAACCAGCTTTGCATCATCCAGATAAGCTGCGATCTTCGCTGACCGCTTCGGATCCCCCGGCAGGATTACATATTTTCCGATCTCGTTCTTCCCTGTCTTTATGTGATATTCCCGTCCTGATTCTTCCTGATAGATCATACTGCCACCTCCGTTTCTGTCTGCTTTTGTTCCGGTCAATCCCTGTTTTTTTACAGCTATTTGTACAAAAGCAGATACATATCAACTGCTATTTACCTGTATTATACCGAAAATATACACCAAAATCACCAATTTCTCCTATTTTGTACAAATTTTTCATAGCAATTTGTAACACCATTACAGTTTTACTACATATAAATGAATATCCTTAACTAAAAAATGCCGATTTTTGAATTCCTTTAAGCTGAAATTTCTATTTATTTTAAAAAATTTTAGAAATTGGTAATAATTTTGCTTTTTGTTCACACTTTCATAATTTGACTTTAGCAAAAAAAAGGATTATAAATTGTTCAACAAATCAAGGAGGCGAGTTTTATGGCTAAATCAACTGACATTAAAGTAAAATTAAGCAGCGTTGATGAAGTAAAACAGTTTGTAGATGTAATGAGAGGATATCATGGCGATGTCGATATATCAGCTACAAACAAAAACTATATGGTAGATGCAAAATCTATTCTTGGTGTTATCAGTCTCGATCTGAGAGATGAATTAACCGTAAAATTCTATGATGGTATTTCCGATTCATACATGTCAACACTGAAGCCTTTCATTGCTGAACCAGCAGTCGCATAAGGCAACTTATATTTAATAAAAGGAATATACGACAAACAGAAGCTATAAGAGCAGTCGTAAAAAAGGATATCCGGTCATGATTACCGGGTATCCTTTTTTCATTGTAAGGAAAAGGGTTATTGACGTAGCTGGAAAACCATCATAAAATGGATAAGTAAATTTGAATAATGATTTGAGGAACACAAATGAACTTATTAACAATGAAAAATATTCATAAAGCCTATACAGACAAGGTTCTCTTTCAGGGAGCCGATTTTTCTGTCAACACCGGTGATAAGATTGGTGTGATTGGTATAAATGGCACGGGGAAATCCTCCTTGTTAAAAATGATCGCCGGTATCGATACCTGCGATGCCGGATTGATCGTGAAAGGCAATAATGTTGTTGTCAATTATCTTCCACAGAGTCCGACTTTCCATGATGATGAAACAATCTACGAACATGTTATCACGGCAAACAGCACAGAAGAAAACAAGTGGAGCATTGAAGGAGATGCACGGGCACTTCTGGATAAGCTTGGATTCACAGATACCAGCATCTCGGTTTCCAGTCTGTCCGGCGGTCAGAAGAAAAAGGTAGCCCTTGCCGCTGCCCTTCTTTCAAGCTGTGATATTCTGGTTCTTGATGAACCAACTAACCATCTGGATAATGATATGACCGAATATCTAGAGGACTATCTGAACAACTACAGGGGTGCACTGGTCATGGTCACACATGACCGTTATTTTCTCGATCGTGTAACAAACCGGATCGTTGAGATCGACAAAGGATACATCTACAACTATGATGCCAATTATGAAGGCTATCTCATGTTGAAAGCCGAACGTGAAAATATTGCGCTTGCCACCGAACGCAAGCACCAGAATATTCTCCGGAAAGAGATCGCATGGATCCGCCGTGGTGCGCGCGCAAGAAGCACCAAACAAAAGGCTCATATCAAGCGCTATGAAGCCCTTGCAGCCGAAGAAATGATGGAAGCTGATAAGACAGTAAATCTCAGCTCAATTGCCAGCAGACTTGGAAATAAAACGATAGAACTTCATAATATTTCAAAAAGCTTTCCGGGACTTACTCACCCACTCATCGAGAACTTCTCTTATAATTTTCTGCGTAATGACAGAATCGGTATTACCGGACCAAATGGCTGTGGTAAATCAACCCTTATGAAGCTGATCACCGGCAAGCTGGAACCCGACTCCGGTATCATAGAGATCGGTGAAACCGTAAATATCGGATATTTCTCACAGGAAAATGAAATGCTGGACGATAACAAGATTGTACTGGACTATGTGAAGGAAACCGCAGAATATATCCGAACCGTCGATGGATATATGTCGGCATCTACCCTTTGTGAGGAATTCCTGTTTGACTCCACCCTGCAGCACCAACGGATCGGCAAGCTGTCCGGCGGGGAAAAGCGCCGCCTGTATCTGCTTAAGATCCTTGCCGGCTCGCCGAATGTTCTGATCCTGGATGAACCAACCAATGATCTGGATATATCAACACTCTGTATTCTGGAAGATTATCTGGATACCTTTCAGGGCATTCTGATCGTAGTTTCCCACGACCGGTATTTCCTTGACCGTGTTGTAAAACGGCTGTTTGTCTATGACGGCTATGGACAGATCAGGCAGTTTGAAGGAAGCTATACCGACTATTATCTGGAATATGGAACATTTGCAAATTCTGTAAAGTCCGGTTCCGGTTCTGCAAAGCCTGCTCCGGCTTCCAAGGGAAAACCTGCAGCAGATATTTCAAAATCAGAAACAGTAGAAAAGGATACCGCACCGAAACGTGCAAAAACCAAATTCACTTTTAATGAACAGCGTGAATACGATACCATTGAAGACGACATTGCTGCCTGTGAAGAAACCATTGATGGACTGGACAGGGAAATCGCAGCTTCCACAACAGATTTTACAAAGCTGAATCACCTGATGGCAGAAAAGGAAAATGCCGAACTGAAGCTGGAACATCTGATGGAACGGTATGTTTACCTTACAGATCTTCTGGAATCCTTTAAAAAATAGGTATAATCATAATAAATAAGAAAATGAGGAGACAGGCTTACATCTGTTTCCTCACTACTTTATACTCATCATCTAACTGAAAATATGGACAGCTTTCATATGAGCTCGTTATAAATCTGGCATAATCATCTTCATCCATATTCACCATGCATTCCGAAAAATCATCTTCTTCATCATACACATAGTGTGCGCACAAATCACAACTCGCTGCTCCCATAAGCAACCTCCTTCTTATCATTTTCCCAAATTAATTGCCTGTTTTCAGTAAATATTACACATATTATTTCCAATTTGCAAGTCCTATCCCATAATATATTGTTCATGCCTACAGAAAAGAGTTTTTGACTGGCAATACTTTCCATATTGTGATATTATTAAGAAAGTATAATTTTATAACTTTTCTGATATAGAAAAGAAACTGGGGTGCGTAATTATGAGGAAAAAACTACTATTATTTATAATAGCTGCTATTTTTACTTTTTCAAGTATGACAGTCCTCGCCGCAGAGGATACCGCAGACAAAGATGCAAAAGATAAAAAGTCTGCCGCAGCTACCATCGATACTTCTTTATACTATTATAACAATTTCGATAACGATGCTTACCGGGATGCTTATAACCAGTTAAAAGAAGCAGCAGATGCATTTCACAATTCAAACCAGAATGCGGAATACGAAAATGCGAATACCGAAAACAGCTACTATAAAGCATTTTCGATCAATGTTACAAGCAAAACATGGGAAGTTATCGGTCCGACAGGTATGCAGGCAGTTATCAATGCCTTTCTGGCAGATAATCCTACATACTTCTGGATGTCTCCTTCCTTTAATTACAGTACCAAGTCTTTAGATGGCGGTGCTGTATGCTATAATGTCGAGATTGTCTGTTATAATGATTATGCAAATGGAAGTTCCAGACAGGTCATTAAGAATAACATTGATATCTCCGTATCAAATCTTGCTGGCAATCTGGAAAAAGATCTTCCTGATTACCAGAAGGAATATCTGATCCATAATGCGATCATTGAAGATACTTACTTCCAGGTCAGCAATGAAAACTCACATTCCGGATTAAGCTGGTCCTATACAGTAGATGGTATTTTCAACGCAAAGCATAAGACAGCAACTTCATTTGGATATGCCAAAGCATTCAAGGCAGTTATGGATGCCACCGGTGTAAAATGTATTTATGTAGAAGGAAATACCAAAGAAAACGATGATTCTACCTATAATTCACATGCATGGAACATGGTTTATCTGGATGATGGCTGGTATATTGTAGATCTTGCGTATGATCATCCGGAAACAACCTCCGGCAAAAATGTTCTGATCTATGATTATTTTAACATTACCAGTGATGAAGCATCCGATCTGAATCCTGCATCTGACTGGCTGCCTGGTATTCCAACCTGTACCGGTACGGCTCACAGTATCGACAGCATCCAGTCTACACTGGAAGCTGAAAACATCTGGCAGGAAGACAATTACAATTTTTTCGATAAAATACTGGATAAATACGGTGTGTCCGTTGTCCTGATCAGCCTTGGTGTTATCATAATCCTGATCGTCACTTTGGTTAAACGGATTCACAAAAGACGGAAAGCAAGACGTGTCGAAAAGATTAAGAATACAAAGACCGTAACGATCGATCATTCCGAACTGGATGAGGAACTTCGTCGTCCACCACTGTCATAATAAAAAAGTGGAACTATACCTATGATAACAAAGGTACAGTTCCACTTTTTTTCTTATTAATTTCCTATGATCAGCCAGGAGGTCAGGATTCCCAACAGGCGTTCATCCGGGTGTCCTGTCTCTGTTAAAAAGATCAGGCCAATCCTTTCATGATCTCTTCTGCTTTCTTCATAGTATTTCTTAACATTCATAACTTTTTCATCATATGCAACAAAGCGGAAACGTTCAGACGGATGTTTCTCCAGCTCAATATATTCCTGAAGATCCCGAAACCGGGTTTTCTCATCAATATGACAATTTGTGTCTCCCAATAAATACGGAAAAATACAGTTGTCACTGAAATCTCCCACTACCCTTTTATCTTTCAGGATTGGCACATGAGAAATATTTCTGTCATTCATGATCCGGATAACCGGCATAACCGGATCATCCAACGAACGCCATACCAGATTATTAAAGGGTACTGCAATATCCATACACCGCACCGGATTCTTAATACGATCCAGCACCATTTCCAGAAGCTCGATCATCTTCTTGCCCGGCTGTACAGCAAATTCCTCATCCAGCCGTTGATTATGCTGCAGCAGATTTCTCACTTCTCTGCAATAATTCAGTTCAAACCGGATATCCTTGAATTCACTCCGTTTTTCCAGCTTGGCAACCGCCGAACCATCCGGCGGAAGTTTGAATTCATTGATTGCTGCATTTTCCAGCTCCTTGTATTTATCAAGGAAAATTTCCGTATTATCCATAATGACATCCTCCCAATTTCTGATCTGATATCAGCCAGCAAGCTACACCCGAAAGTGTTTATTTTAAATAATTAAAATCACCCAGATTATCAATGGATATCCAGGTTCCTTCGTTTATGATCGTCTGAACCAGTTCATCATTTTCATCCATTTCCTTACTGCTGCAATCATCAGAAACTTCATATAGTATACTGTTATTGATCAATACATTTGCTGTTTTCTTATCTTTATCCGGATAGTATACATATACTCCATTATCCGATACCGCATATCCCTTATCCCGGTTATATGCACGGATTGCCAGCGCCGCATTCTTCATATCCCCTTCAAAGCCATATACGGTAACTGTAATATCCTTTGATGATGAATTATTGCTCCAGTCTGTAACACGAAGTGTACAGTCCAGATCTCCGGTCTTTGTTGTATCGATCTGACGGTTGATCGTAAGTTCATTGGTCAGATCCGGCTGTGAATCCTCTACTGAATAGTAATCCAGCAGATCGACCTGCTCATTTATGAAAACGCCCAGATTATCCGGTCCGATAATTTCCGGGAAATCTCTGTCAACTACTTCAAGCGTAAGTTTTTTCTTCTTTTTCAGCTTTCCGCATTTTACTATATAGCTCACTTTATAGGAACCAATCTTCTCCGGTGCAAAATCCGCTGTATCGCAGGTAACAACCGCCTTACTGTTCACCGGCTCTACATATGCCGTGATATCAAATTTCGAACCCAATACATATTCGCTTGAAATCTGCTTTACCTTGAGATAGCGGCCACGCATAATGCCATTTACCATAAAAAGCAGAATAATGCCTACAACAACTGCAAGCAGCAATGTAAACTGATTTGCCGTTATTCTCCTGCGTCTTCTTTTTTGTGGCTGTGTCTTTCTTCCTGATGTATTGTTTGAACGTACGCTGCCAGTGTTGGCACTCTTTGTTCCGTTACCTGAATGTGCGCTGGTGTTTCTTGCGCTGCCTCCATTGCTTCTGGCTGCGATATTTTTTACACCACTGCCTGTTCTATTTGAATGCGCACTACCAGCACCTGTACCACTACCCGGACGTGTACTGCCAGTGCTTTTTGTCCCGTTACCCGGACGTGTGCCGCCAGTGCTCTTTGTTCCAGTTCCCGCCGATCTTTTCTTCACTACTGCATTTGATACTGCGGGCTTCTTTACATTTTTATTTTCCTCACCCATTTTATTACCTGCTCCTTTTCTTTTATATATCAATATCCCTTTGTTTTTAAATCATGAACCAGCTTCACATAAAATTCCCGGACATCAAATCCCGGAATATTTTCCCGGTTTAGATCGATCACATCTCCATGCGAGATTCCGCGCTTCCCCTCCACTGTCAGGTATTTGAAATCTGCTCCCCATGGGAATGATTTTTCGCCTACCAGTCCATCATTTGCTCCATCAAAATATTTTACCAATCGATATGTATAATTCAGCGGAAATCTGCCATTTCCTGCCACATTCTGCCTCGAACCAACGCTCTGATATAACACGCCCTGTGCATCATGTAATTTATCATTTAGGGCTTTACATGCCGAAGCTGTCAGATCTTTTACTCCCAACAGAAAATCCGGCGAATCATCGCCCAATTTTTTAAATACTGCATTATACGCTTTTGCCACGCTCTGCTGCTCTTTTTCCGGAACAATATTTAACAGATAATCTGCAAATTCACATCCCCGGTGCGGTGTATTTATCGTTGTTAGTGATGCAACATACCGATCTGTACCAAGTTCTGATAAGGCATAGCGCATATCCAGACCACCTTTTGAATGTGCGATCACATTTACTTTTTCACAGCCCGTTTCAGCTACGATCTCCCGGATTCTTGCATCCAGCTCCTGTGCACATGCCGGAACCGATGCTGCCGACTGGTGATTGCCATAAAAAAGAACTGCACCATTTGTCTCCAGTTCCTTTGGAATTCTTCCCCAGTAATTTAACAATTTGAAATCCCGGAAGAAGATACCATGCACCAGCAGAATCGGGTATTTTGTTTTGCAGATCTGCTCTTTATTCCGTTCCCGATTCAATCGAACCTTATCATTTTCAAATGAAACCTCTCCTATCGTCAAGCGAAGTATCTTCCCAAGTACGACCAGATTTACAACCGGTATCATGCCACATACAGCTCCGATCCCTCTCCATTTGATACCAAGCTGTTCTGACGTCAGATATATCCGGATCATTCCATTCCAGAACACAACTGCTTCCACAAGAATCGCTGTCAATATATGAAATACCCACATTTTCCCATTTGTCGGTATATATTCAGCCGGAAGAACTTTTGCCATACATAAAACGGTATATATAATTGTAAGCACTGTGGATACACAGAATACAAATAGCTGCATACAACCGTTTCTGCATTTGCTAAGTCTTGGTGTTTCCAGTTTTCCGCACAATACCGTCGGTATTACACAGACCATCCCCGTAACAAGCCATGGAACAATATCGTACAACACGCTATTATAAACTCTGCCTGACAATACCGTACAGGCAGCAAGCCCAACTGCAAGGCTTCCAAAGACTGTAACAACCGCCAATCTCCCTTTTCTCATGTATATCCTCCGTTTTATACACTCTCCTTTTTTGTAACCATACTAATTATACCAAAGCATGTGCTGCCATGCTACAATTATTTCATTGCATTCTCTATAAAAAAATGCGATAATGACTTTTAGTATTATCCTATTCACAGGAGGAAATTGAAATGTCAATTAATAATATCGGCCCTTTCACAAAGAGCCATCTGGATATGTGTATCAAAAACAACAGCATTGATGATGCCTTATATGAAAAATATGGTGTAAAACGTAGTCTCCGTGATTTAAATGGTATCGGTATCAATGCCGGAATCACGAATGTCTCTCTTAGTAAATCATTTACAACAGATGAAAAAGGCAATCGTGTTCCATGTGCCGGAGAGCTCTACTATCGTGGCTACGAAATTCATGATCTGATCAAAGGATTTTTCCTGGATAATCGTTTTGGTTTTGAGGAATGTACATATCTCTTGTTATTCGGCGTTTTGCCGGATGAAAAGGAGCTTCAGAACTTCAAGCAGGTTTTAAATATCAGTTATGATCTGCCGCATCATTTCATTCAGGATGTGATCATGAAGAGTCCGACTGCCGATATTATTGCAAATATGACAAAGAGTACACTGGCTCTTGGTTCATACGATAAAAAGATGGGTGACAACTCTCTGGAAAATGTATTACAGCAGTGTATCCAGTTGATCAGTATGTTCCCTCGTCTGGCTGTTTATTCCTATCAGGGATACCGCCATTACGAGCTTGGCAAGAGTTGTTATATCCATAAGCCGCTTCCTGAATTGTCATTTGCCGAAAATATATTAAGTACCCTACGTTCCAATCGGAAATACACCCGTCTGGAAGCCCGTGTACTGGATCTGGCACTGGTACTTCATATGGAACACGGTGGCGGAAGCAACTCAACCTTTACAACACGTGTTGTAACCTCTTCCGGTTCCGATACATATGCAACAATGGCTGCTGCCCTCTGTTCCTTAAAGGGACCTTTAAACGGTGGCGGCGACTATCAGGTTATGGGTATGATGAAAAATATCCGTGACAATGTATCAGATATCACAGATGAGGAAGAAGTTGGCGAGTATATCCGTAAGATTGTCAACCGGGAAGCATATGACAAAACCGGTATCGTATATGGTATGGGGCATCCATTCTATTCCATATCCGATCCCCGTGCTCTGGAATTCAAAAAATATGTAAAGCTTCTGGCAGCCGAAAAGGGTATGGACGAAGAATATGCGCTTTATGAGATGATCGAGCGCATTGCACCTAAGATCATTGCCGAAGAACGTAAGATTTACAAAGGTGTTTGTATCAATATTGATTATTACAGCGGACTTCTCTACAAAATGTTAAAGATTCCTGCTGAGATGTTTACTCCGTTATTTGCAATCGCACGAGTAGTCGGCTGGAGCGCACACCGTATGGAAGAGCTTGTTAATTCCTACAAGATCATCCGTCCTGCCTACACCAGCATTGCAGAGATCAAAGAGTATGTTCCTATTAATGAGCGATAAAACAACTACAGCTACAGCCTTTTCTCCCTGTCTCCAGCCATCTCGATCCTATACTTATTATTCCGCAAAACGCTTTCGCTCTATTCCTCGACGCAGCGGTACATAAGGTTGCAGAAAACGCAACCTAAGTACCGGCGCTCGGAAAGGTTTGCTTCATAACAAGTATAGAACCAAGATAACTGAATGACAGGAAGAAAAGGCTGTAGCTGTTTATAACTTACAAAACTAACGCCCTTGTCTCAAGACATCAGCAAGGATTCCGTTATGAATTGCATATACCAGCAAATATGAGTGCTTGTCTGAGCCGTCGGGCGAATTGGCACGAGAACATTTGCGAATCGGGTATATGCAGTTTATAGGAACCGCAGGGAGTCTTGGCACAAGGTCGAATCTGGTATCGCACAGGTGACCGTCGTTTAGACATTTTCTACCACTCAAGTACGATCGCACCATAGGTTAAGCCGGCGCCAAATGCTGACATTGCAACCTTGTCGCCACGTTTTAAGCCGCCATCACGCACCAGACTGTCGAGCATGACAGGTACACTGGCAGCACTCATATTTCCGGTATATCCGAGTGTCATCGGGAACTTCTCGATCGGCGCTTTTAACCGCTTTGCTACTGATTCGATGATACGGACATTTGCCTGATGAAGAACGAAATAATCAATATCATCGGCTGTCATATCTGCCTTTTCCAGTGCCTCGAGCAAGCACTTCGGGCACTGTCTGACTGCGAATTTGTATACTTCCTGTCCATCCATATGCAGATAATCATGTTCGATCCCAGCTTCCGTAAATATATTGTGAGTACGTCTGCTCTCGCAGTTCAGAACCATTCCCTTCTTACCGATCGATCCCTGTACTACACTGATAATTCCCTTGTCGGATTCTTCCAGATACGCTGCACCTGCTCCATCTCCAAACAACACGCAGGTTCCACGATCGTTCCAGTCGAGGATCTTGGATAATGTCTCCGCACCAATTACCAGTGCATTCTTAACAAAGCCTGTCTCGATGTACATTTTTGCCACATTAAGTGCAAATACAAATCCTGAACATGCGGCATTTACATCAAATGCAATGGCATTGTCTGCACCAAGTTCCGCCTGAACCTGACATGCGGCACTCGGTGTATAATAATCCGGTGTTACTGTTGCAAGCACGATCAGTTCTACATCGATTGCTTCTTTTCCTGCCATCTCCAAGGCTTTCTTTGCAGCCTCTGCTGCCATTCCTGCAGTTGTCTCATGTACCGCGATTCTTCTATTCTTAATTCCGGTACGACTGGAGATCCACTCGTCCGAAGTGTCTACATATTTCTCGAGGTCTGTATTTGACACATTTTTTTCCGGTAAAAAGCTTCCGGTTCCCATTATTCTTATTGGCATAGGTTTTCCCCTTTGTATTTTTTAGTTGCACTCATTATAGCATACATTATTAATTCCAGCAATTTCCTTGTGAGCCTTCCATTTTATAAGCCACCGGCACGAAGGTTTTGAGCAAACACATTTTCAGGCATGCCACCCACTACAAGATAACTATAAAAGAGCTTGCTTAATGTTTCATGAACCGTATCCGAAACCCTTGAAGCATTATCATAACATTCTTTTAAATAATCAAATGTTGACTGCTGTATTCCATTTGCCCACATATATTCCTCAAAATCAAGCGGATACACTGCCACGAAAAAAAGGGCTGCTGCCCTACGAATGATTTTTCGTAAAGCAACAGCCCCATTTATGATTATTCATATCTGACATTTCTATCAGAAGGAGACAAAATGATTTACTTTAATAATTTTCATACAGGAAGTGAAAGAATTATCCTTCAATTGAGATATATTTGCTTTCCTCAACCTTTGGCTTCTCTTCTTTCTTTGGTACGCTGATCTTTAAAACACCATCTTCAAATTTCGCCTTGATGTCTTCCTTTTCAACTGCCTTACCAACATAGAAGCTACGGCTGCAAGAACCACAATATCTTTCACGGCGGACATATTTGCCTTTCTTGTCCTGATCGCCTGTTTCTTTCTTCGTTGTACCTGTGATGGTCAGGTAACCATCCTTCAACTCTGCCTTTACATCTTCTTTCTTGTAACCGGGCATATCAATATCCAGTTCAAATGAACCTTCGGTCTCTTTTACATCTGTCTTCATAATATTAGCAGGCTGTGTATAACCTGTTGTCACTTTATAAGGACGTGCAAAATCATCAAATAAATCATCAAATAAATTTTCTCCAAAAATACTAGGCATCAACATAAGTCATTCCTCCATTCAAATACATACATTTTATTCTTTTGTGTGCTGACCATTGTCAGAACACGTAATTGTTATTTTTCCGGAACTCCGGAACCTCCATCAGTCTCTATCTGATGTCCTCTCCTTCGTTCTGATTATGTTATACCACTTGTATTAGCACTCGTCAATAGCGAGTGCTAATAATTTTTGTGAAAAATCTGTGAAGTCTTGTAGATTATTCTCCTGCACACATTCCCCGCTCTGCCTTAAGCTTTTCATTTGCCGCTTCCACATTCATTCTGGAAAGTATAAGCAGGATTAGTATATCAAATATCAACGGCAGCCACAGATACATGAACTGCATCATATCAAGAGCCGATTGTGGCTGAACCGCCATCGTTCCTTTATAACCGGACAGTTCAAGGAGCCAGCCGACAACCGCCGTTCCGATTCCTCCTCCGATCTTTACACCAAGCGAAGTACAGGAGTACATAGTTCCGTCAACCCGCTTTCCCTGTGTCAGGTAGGTATATTCGGAACAGGAAGCAATAACCGCATTCATATCTCCCTGCCAAGGTCCCTGGCCTAGCGCTGCAAGAGCTGTAAATGCCAGCATAAGCGGGATGTTTCCAATATAGCCGGCAACAACAACCAAGGCTCTGCCAATAACCGCTATGATATATCCTCTAAGGTTCAGCTTATACATGCCCTTCCATTTGCCAACCAGCGTCGGTGTAAATATCAGTGCTATAATGAGGGGAATATTTACTGCCCAGGCAAACTGCCCGAACAGATTCTTATTCTTAAGAACCCATCTGAACCCGTTCTTTGCTGTTCTTTGTGATCAGTGAGGTAAGTGCCGAATACGCAATATTATTTGCCGTGTAAAACACACCATTTAACAATGTGTATGCAATGAAAAACCATGTATACTGTGCAGCCTTACCCATACCGGCTGGAACTGCAAAACATGCAACCAGCGTGATTGCACAGCCAATATATCCATAGATCATCCATGGTCTTGCCTTTCCCAGTCTGCTGTGTGTCTTATCAATCAGGGATCCGAAAAATACATCCGTAAATCCATCAAATAATTTGGATACCGCGATCAGTGTGCCGACAATGCCTGAAGCAAGTCCGACCGTATCCGTCAGGTATACCATGACAAAGGATGTCAGAAACGCATATACCACATTTCCAGCGATATCTCCCGAACCATAACCTACTTTATTATACCATTTTAAATATTTCTTCTCTTCCATCCGTATCTCCTCCTAATTAACCCCTCACAAACGGTACCAGCGTGAAATCAAACCGGAACTCATTTTCACTGAACCTGTATTCATCCGAAACAACCGGGCCACAGCTGTTCGAACCGATTCCATTCTGTGCATGATCAATACAGAGCACCGTACTGTCGGCTTCCGTAAGCTCATAATTGTGTTTCGTCTGCGTAAGCACTTCCTGAGTGTAATAAGAGGCATTAAATGAAAATGTATGTTCTGCTGCAACAGCCATTCCATATCGTTGATTTGTCAGTTCCACATAATCACAGTCATAGTGGCTTCCATTCTCCTGCGGCATGATATAGTCCTCATGAAGCTCCTGCACAGAACTTCTGAACAAGCCGTGGCTGGCAGCTCTGTGCTTGTCGCGGTAGCTTTCCTGTGGCCCCATGCCATAATAGGCAGCCTCAGAAAGCTTCTTATCCAGAAACATTCTTATACCAAATCTTGGAAGATCCGGGAGTTCTTCATCTTTTACTGCTGTTATTCCCGCAGCAATTCTGCCTGCACCATCTATTTTCCACATAATCTCTACATCGATCAGCTTTTGAACGGTTGGAGCTACCACACCTGCATGGCACATGATCATTACTCCGAATTTGTTCTGAAGGATCTGTTCACTATATGCTCTTGTGTATGCCTCATCATAATGAGCCTTCTCCCATTCTGCCCGGATATACATATCGTTATCTGTAGGCGCACGCCAGATGTTAAGCTCCATTGGATGATTCAGATATTCCCTGCCTGCATACTGAAGTCCGCTGAACAAGCCGGTACGCTTATCCAGCCGATATGTGAAGCCATCACCATTTAACACGATCCATGCATCGTCTTCCTCTACCCTGATATCGGATACTTCCACATCCGAAGCCGTCCATTTGGCAGCTGTCTGGTTTCTTCCATCTTTATTCTCAAGCAGAAGTTCATCAAAGCCCAATACATGACCCGCAGAAACTAACGGAAGCTCTTTCTTTAACTGATAAGAAAGCTTCAGATATACTCTGCCTGCCGTAGGAACATCGATATCAAGCCCCACGGTGCAATCACTGTGCGGAGCAGCCGAAGCACCCACTACCTTGCCCTTCTGAACACTTAAGCCATCCTGAGTTACCTCATAACAGATATCCACAAAATCCTGAATATCATCAAAATCCATATAGTTATGAAGGGTAAGCGTTCCTCTCTCCTGATCAAATGACCGAACTCTGACCGGGCGGTAGACATTTTTGTATTCGAGCAGTCCGGTATGCGGGGTTCTGTCCGGATACACAAGACCATCCATACAGAAATTACCATCATGTATCGCCTCTCCATGATCTCCGCCATAGTAATACTTCGTCTTTCCGTTTTCCGCTTGATCATGCGCAACTGCATGGTCGCACCATTCCCATACAAATCCACCGCACATACGGTCATCACTGTGGATCATTTGGAAATAATCTTCAAAATCTCCGGGACCATTTCCCATGCTGTGGCAGTATTCAACCAGCAGAAATGGTTTGCTTCCGTCCTTTTCCAGATATTCCTCGATCTCTGACAGCGCTGGGTACATACGGCTGTACAGATCCAGATTCTCATAATTATAGGTCACATCATAATTTCTGTATCTTGCACTTTCATACTGGGTAATACGGGATGGATCATACTGCTTCGTCCATGCAAGTGCCTTTTCAAAATTGCAGCCATATGCACTTTCATTTCCCATCGACCACATCACGATACAGAAACGGTTCTTATCTCTCTCGACCATCCGCTTCACCCGGTCAAGAATAGCCGCCTCCCATTCCGGATTGTCTGCAATCTTCTCATTCCACTTTTTGAACCGGTTGTAGTCAGTATCCTCTTTGCGATATAACATATATGGGCCATGTGCTTCTATATCCGCCTCGTCGCATACCATGAAGCCATATTTGTCACACATCTGATAAAAATACGGTGCATTTGGATAATGACTGGAACGGATCGCATTGAAGTTGTGCTGTTTCATAAGGGTAAGATCCTTTTTTATCTTCTCCACATCCACTGTAAAGCCGGTTACCGGATCAGAATCGTGCCGGTTGACACCGCGGAATTTGATCTTCTGTCCATTGAAGTAAATAACTTTATCCTTTATCTCTATCGTTCTGACAGCGATATGATCAACGATCGTCTCATTTTCACTCTGCAAAATGAGGGTATACAGATATGGATTCTCGGTGTTCCAAAGTGTCGGCTGTATAATCTCAAATATGAAAGCTCCGTCATGCTCTGCCTGTCCTTCCGCTACAACCACACCATTCCTGTCTTCGATCGTAACCTTAACCGCTGTCTCCTGATAAAAGCTCAGATCGAGCTTCACCTCAGCCTTTTCCTTTAAAACAGAGGTCGTGATACGGTAGTCGCGAATGGTGCACTCCGGTCTTTTCAGAATATAGACATCACGAAAAATTCCACTCATCCGAAATTTATCCTGATCCTCCAGATAAGAACCATCACACCATTTCATGACAAGGACAGCGATCGTATTTTCTCCCTCTTTTAAAATGTCTGTCACATCATACTCACTGGTCATATGGGATACCTGACTGTATCCGACATATTCCCCATTTATCCACACATAGAAGCAGCTATCCACACCTTCAAAATTCAGAAATGCCTTTGCCGCATCCACATCCTTTGCATAAGAAAAGGTATGCACATAAGCTCCACACGGTATATCCTGTGGGACATATGGTGGGTCAAATGGAAATGGATAGCGGATATTTGTATACTGGTGTGTATCATATCCTGCCATCTGCCATACGCCCGGAACCTCGATCTCGTCAAATGCTCCGGTGTCATATCCCATCTCATAAAAAGCATCCTTCACATCATAAATACTTTTAAAATATTGGAATTTCCATTTTCCATTTAATAACTGTAACCGATCTGATCCTTCTCTGTGCTCGACCAGATCATCCATCCTACAGGAAGCCGGTACATAGTATGCTCTTGCAGGCTGTGTATTTTCATGTAATACATTCAAATTCTCATAATAACGTGGCACTATCATAAGTCATCCTCCCTTATATGTACTTTTTTGTTTTCGACTATTCTTATGTTTTTGATATTATTTGCAAATATTATCTTGTTATTTCGTTTTATCTGTATTTATCATACACTTTAACAGCATTTCTGTCTATGAACCGGAATGGACAGAATATGGACAAAATGATACAATATCAATAAATCTTTTTATATTACAATCCTACAAATAAAGGAGAGCTTCATCATGTATATAAATACCGGATACCTGAATCATTCCTATCTTGACTTCAAGGACAAGCGCAGGCCGCTTATTGTCGGAAGCTGCGGAACATACCGCTTAAGTGGCGACCCGAAGATGCCTACCTATCGTCCTAAGGGCAGACAGGACTACCAGATCATCTATATCGCATCCGGGCTTGGACATTTTCATTTTGATAAAGCTGAGAATGAGACGATCGTTCCTGCCGGCAATATGGTACTCTACCGCCCGAAGGAACTACAGAAATATGAATATTACGGTGCAGATAAAACAGAGGTTTACTGGATTCATTTCACCGGCTCCGATGTGAAGAATCTTCTGAGGAAATATGGATTTAAAGATAACCGGAGAGTATTCCCTGTCGGTTCCTCTCTGGAATATGAACATATATTTAAACAGATCATCCTGGAGCTGCAGCGTTGTCAGGATGATTATGAAGAAATGCTGGCTTTACTGCTAACACGCCTTTTAATCGTATTCAAACGGGAGCTGTCACGCGAGCATATCCTGAAAAATGAATATCTGGATCGTGAAATGGACTATGCAGTTTCCTACTTTAATGAAAACTATAATAAAGACATCAGCATAGAACAATATGCCGAATCAAGAGGAATGAGCGTGAGCTGGTTCATACGGAATTTCAAGAAATACACAGGCATGACCCCGATGCAGTTCATCGTATCCCGCCGGATCAACAACGCCCAGCTTCTCTTAGAACAGACGAACTATTCTATAAATGAAATAGCCAAGGTCGTAGGATATGATAACCAGTTATATTTCAGCCGGCTGTTCCGGAAACAGAAGGGCTTCTCCCCCTCTCAATATCGGAAAAGAGAGATAGAAGCTATTAAATAAAAAACAAATATTTCTCTACTTCCGTCAGTGAATCCAGAATGACATCCGACAGCTCCTGCATTTCTTCCGTGACCGGTGCAAGATCCGGCACCATGATCGGATGCAGTCTCGCCGCATGTGCAGAACGGATACCATTATAAGAATCCTCTATGGCATATGCCTGCTCCGGCATCACATGGATCTGTCTGCATGCTTCCAGATAGATATCCGGTTCCGGTTTGCTCCGCTTTACCATATCTCCGCAGATTACCCGATCGAAATACGGAAGGATACCTGCATCCCGAAGCTCCTGTTCGACAACTGCTTTCCTGGTAGAAGATGCCAGCGCAACCTTTCTTCCATTCTTTTTTAATGTCTGCAACAGACCGGTAACTCCCGGTTTCATCGGAAGCTTTCCTCCTGCCGCCTGTTCATGGAACAGTGCCGACATCTCCGCCTTATACTCATCATAAGGGAAATCTGCTCCATACACCCCAAGCATCAGTTCTTTTGTCGCATCCTTATTCAGTCCCAAACATTTGTGACAGGTGTCTTCTATATTTTTGATTTCATATTTATCTGCAACGACCTGCCAGCACTTTATAACCAGCAGCTCCGAGTCGAATATAACCCCATCCATATCAAATATAACCGCTTCAAATCGTTTCATTGTTTCAATCATGCACCTCCTTTGCTTCAACATATCACAGCTTTTATCACCCGTCAATGCATTGTCATTATGTATTAATTCTAATAACACACAGCATAAACATTCCTGTAACACAACGAAAAAACAGACAAATATGTAAATCCTACATACTTGTCTGTTTTTCATTCTATCGACGACAGCTAATTACTGCGCCTTTGCTGTTTTCTTCTTCTCTACCGCTTTCTTGCTGTTCTTGCCATTTGCAGCAGCATCCTTCTTCTTACCAAATCCGGTCTTAAAGTAGTACCACAACGGGCCTGTTACGCAGATAGATGAATATGCACCGATTACAACACCTGCCATCAGAGTAAATGCAAACTCTTTGATTGCTGCTACACCCATTACGTATAATACAAAAATCGTAACAAATGTTGTTAAGGATGTATAGATATTTCTGGTGATCGTCTGGTTAATGCTTAAATTAACGATATGCTTGTAATCTTTCTTTGTTCCTGCATTTGCGATATTCTCACGGATACGGTCGAATACGATGATCGTCGCATTGATCGAGTAACCGAAGATTGTCAGCATACATGCGATACAGGTATTACCAACGGATAACCGAAGTAAGATATACAGAACAAATACCATAGCTACATCGTGGCAAAGGGCTAATACCGCACTTACACCAAACTTCACATCCTTGAAACGGATAACAATGTAGATCAGCATCAGAACTGCTGCAAGTGCTACAGAAAGGAATGCATCCCTTGTCATATCGTTGCTGGCTGAACCACTGATATTATCGGAATTTGTTACTGTCGCACCGAGCTTCTCGCTGAGTGCAGCTGTTACCTTTGTCAACTGAGAATCATCACCCTGAGTCGTAAGCTCTGTGGTCTTGAATACGATCTCATTTGTACCGGAAACAGTCTGAACGGAGATATCAGCCTCACTGATGCCTGCTGCTTCTGCGATAACAGGAACGATCTCCTTCTCTGCCTCAGATAATGAATATGCTTTGTCAAATTCTGCTGTGATTGATGTACCACCTGCAAAATCAATACTTAAGTTCAATGCGCTTCCCTTTGTCTTTGCAAAGATCGGCATGAAACAGAAGCCGATCACGATGACAAGAACAGAAGCGATAATACAATATTTACCACCCTTTACAAAATTAACCTTACCAGGCTCTTTTGCTTTTCCAAAATATTTTACATCTGTTACGCCAAGTGTTACAAGTGCATTCAGTACCATCTGAGAGATAACAAGTGCTGTGAATACGGATAATACAATACCGATTGCCAGTGTGATTGCAAATCCCTTGATCGTACCGGTTCCGAAGATACCAAGCACAAGTGCTGCGATCAGCGTTGTCACGTTACCATCGATGATCGCTGATAACGCATTATGAAATCCGGCTTTTACAGACTGCTTAACAGAAGCACCTGTTGCCAGTTCTTCTTTGATACGTGTAAAGATAACGACGTTCGCATCGACTGCCATACCTACGGAAAGGATGATACCTGCAAGACCCGGAAGTGTCAATGTAACATTGAACAGGTTCATAACAAGTAGGATCATAAATGTATAAAGTGTCAATGATAACGATGCGATCAGACCCGGAATTCTGAATACGCAGATCATGATAATGAAGATACAGATAATACCAATGATACCTGCTTTGATCGTTGTTGATACTGCTTCTGAACCAAGAGTTGCTCCGACGATGTTAGAACGTACCTGCTTCAATGTCAGCGGAAGTGCTCCGATACGGATCGTGGTAGCAAGGCTTTCTGCTTCTTCATAGGTTGAGATGCTGTTGATAACAGCATTTCCGTCTGTGATTGCCTGCTGTACAGTTGGTGCACTTACAACCTTACCATCGTATACGATATATACGATCTTACCAACATTTGCTGATGTTACATCTGCGAACTTCTGAGCACCATCTGTGGTGAATGCTAACTGTACTTCATTGTCCTCACCAGTCTCGGTAGAATTAATTCTTGAGGTTGCACCCTTGATATCATCACCGGTCAGTGCTGGTGTATAATCTTTTCCCTGTGACCATAATTCATAATTCTCAGGGTCTAAGAACTCTAACTTACCTTCGATACTCAGATCCTCCAGAATGGCATCTGCATCTGTTACACCCGGAATCTCGGCTGTGATCTTACCATTTCCTTCTGAATATACGTTATGCTCTGTTGTATGGGAATCGATACGCTTCTGTAATTTATAGATCGTATCCTGAACATCTTCATCGCTATAATCCCCATCCTGAATCTCATACGTTACACTTAAGCCACCCTTCAGATCAAGTCCAAGGCTGATATACTTTGCTTTTCCTCTGTCGCCTACACCAAACAATGCAACGTAGATGGAACCCGCAAGCACAAGCAGGAACAGGATCAATACCCATATGGCTTTTTTTCTTGCTTTCTTCATCTTATTTACCTTTGTCCTCCTTATTGATTTTCTTCTTCATCTGCTAATGCGGCTTTGATCATGATCGCACATTCGATACGCTTCTTCTGAAGTTCACATCCGATATCATACGCATCTAATATATTTCCATGGAATTTATATGAGTTCGCCGCACAGCCACCGCTACAATAGAATCTTGCAAAACAGTCCTTACACTTGTCCTTTGCATAGACATTGCAGAGCTTAAACTCATCAACAAGTTCCGGCTTCGTAATACCTTCATTTACATTTCCGATGCAGAACCCATCCTCACCGACAAACTGATGGCACGGATAAAGGTCGCCCCATGGTGTAACTGACAGATATTCTGTACCTGAACCACACCCCGACAGACGTTTGGCCACGCATGGTCCCCCTGTCAAATCTATCATAAAGTGGAAGAAATTGAAGCCCCTTCCTTCTTTATGTCTTTTGATCATCTCTTTTGCAAGGATATCATACTGATCTAACAGATATGGGATATCCTCTTCCTTTATCGCATAAGGCTCGTCCGGCAGAGATACAACCGGCTCAATGGAGATCTGGTCAAATCCAAGATCTGCCATGTGTAATACATCCTTTGAAAAATCCAGATTGTTATGCGTATAAGTGCCTCTTACATAATAACTCTTTCCGGCACGCTTCTTTGCAAATTCCTGAAACTTTGGAAGTAACAGATCATAGCTTCCCTTTCCATTTCTGGTCGGACGCATGTAATCATGAATCTCTTTTCTTCCGTCGATGGATAATACGACATTTGCCATCTCTTTATTGGCAAATTCCATTACCTCATCATTTAACAACACACCGTTTGTTGTCAGTGTGAAACGGAATTTCTTATTATGCTTCTCCTCCAGGCTTCTTCCATATCGAACGGTCTCTTTTACGACATCCCAGTTCATAAGTGGCTCACCGCCGAAGAAATCGACCTCAAGATTTACACGGTTACCGGAATTGGCAACGAGGAAATCCAGAGATTTCTTTGCTATGTCAAGTGGCATCAGACCTCTGTCACCCTTGTACTCACCTTCTCCTGCAAAACAATATCTGCATGCAAGATTACAGTCATGTGCAATATTGATACACAGAGCCTTTACCACTGTTTTTCTCTTTTTAAAATCAATGATATAATCTTTGAATATGTCTTCTGTAAATAGTGTTCCGTCTTCTACCAGGCCGGTTACCTCGTCATAGGCTTCCGATACTTCATCCTTATCATAGGATGGCAGCAATTCTATTACCTGTTCTTTTGTATGATTTTCGTAATTTGCAATAATATCATACACAAGGTCATCCACTACGTGAACAGACCCACTACATACATCGAGTACGATATTATATCCATTACTTTTGTACTGATGTACCATACAAATTCTCCCATCTTGTGAATTAATTTTTCTGACACGCAACGAAAGAGGACTGTCATTTGTTTGACGGTCCCCTTTGTGGTTGTCTGTCTACAATGATCTCTTACTTGTTCTCAGCATTCTCACAGCTCTGATTTCCGACTGTGCATGATGTCTTACAAGCTGACTGACATGATGTCTGGCATTCGCCGCATCCGCCCTTAACCATTGTGTTCTTCATTGTTCTGTTTGTGAGTGTCTTTATTCTCTTCATAGGTACACTTCTCCTTTTTATGTCATATAGCGAAATTATAACACAACATGCTTTAAAGTCAAAGTATTTTTACGAAAAACTTGTCTCTAACCTAGCATTCCGCCAAGCATTCCGGCCGCCAGACACAGGATCACATTCGTCAATGTCCCTCCGGCAGAGATATGGATCGTACCATTCATAATGAAAGATACAATACCGATCACCAAAACATAACACACTCCAAGCATTAATCCCCAGATATATTTTTGCTCCTTTACCATCTTGCCGGTAAGAAAACCACCAAGGAATACAGAGATGCCATGAATGATGATAATACTCAGATGAATCACCGTATCACCCAGTCCCAGCTTGTACATGAGGAATGCCGTTATAAGCAGCAGGATTGCCGTTATTATGTAAGATACCGCAAGTGCCTTTAAAAGGCTGAAAATTTTCTGTCCTGTAATCATAGAAAAACCTCCTGACACTACTATATGCCGGAAGGTTTTCTTTCATTCCAGAGATCATTCTCTATTCTGCTATATCAATCATTTTCAGATGTCATTTTCGAAGTCAAACTGCTTCATCAGTCTTCAAATAATTCCGTCAGCTCAAATATATCGTTGCTGATACGGTCTGCTTTCTTCTTCGTTTCTTCATCCGGTTGGATCAGATCGATCACCATAAGGGTATACAGCCCTGCATCGTGGGAGGCTGTCACACCATTAATGGAATCCTCTACTCCAACTGTCTCCTCCGGCTTCGTACCAAGCTTCTCACAGGCTTTCAGATAGATGTCCGGGTATGGTTTTCCTCGCTCGACCTCATCCCCACAGATCACATCATCAAAATACGGAAGCAGTCCGCTTCGAACCAGTTTATCCTCTGCCCGTTCCCGATCCGTCGAGGTTGCAACCGCCATCTTGATCCCTCTTGCCTTTAAAGTCTTTAGTGTCTCGATCACGCCATGCTTTAATTCAACGCCATGCTCATTCATATATGCTTCGACCATATCCACCGTACGTTGTCTGAATGCAAGATAATCAAAATCTTCGCCCATCTTTTCTTTCATCACATGTGCATTTGTCTTCTTGGTTCCACCTGCCATCCGGTCACAGATCTTCGACATCTCATTCTCCGGGATACCGATGGACAATCCATTCTTCAACCAGCACATTCTGTATACCTTCTCGGAATCGATCAGGACTCCATCCATATCAAATGCTACCGCTCTTAATGCCATTTATGTCACCTCATTGAAAGACCACGCCTGTTCGGGCGTGGTCCCTTTCTTTCTATAGTCATGTTTTATTTACTACTGTGGCTGTTTCTTCTTTTTTTCATGATCAGAAGAAGGATCACTGCCACAACTGCAAGAATTGCAAGAATAATGATAACGATCAGGATCGGTGATGTCTTTTCCTTTAACTGGAAGGAGAATACCTCATCTGTTGCACTGTCATAGGTCGATGTAACATTTCCCGCTGTATCTCTTGCAGATACCCGAACCTTATAATTACCATAGTTCTCAACCTGGAACTCATACGAATTCGTATCCTCATACAGTGCCGGATCAATAGTATCTCCGTTGATCACGATCTCTGTCAGCATATCATCTGCATCTTCCAGACCGATCTTCATGGTAAACGGATTTCTTACAACGCTCTTATCATCAACGCCTGTGATAATGATACGAGGTGCTGTTCCATCATAGGTAAAGTCAAATATTTCAGTTGTCACATGACCAACCTCATCGGTAACGGAAATCGTCATTGTATGATATCCATCTGTCAGATCTGAGAAATCTACAAAATCAATACCATCCAGCTTTACACTTGCCTTAAATACAGATGTATCATTAACTGACCAGAGTGCATCATATCCCTTTTCCTTGATATCCGCAAAATCCTGACTGTTCAGAAGAAGTTCTCCATCTTCTGATCTTCTCTCAGTAAATTCAGCCATCTTTGCAGTCTTGTCAATTGTTGGCGGTGTATTATCTACCGTAAATACCATGTTGTAATCATCTGCCTTGTTGCCAAGTGCATCTTCTGCTGTAACTGCTATGGTATATACACCATCCTCATCAAATCTCTGGCTTCCACGGCTGACTGCCGCATTACTGCCAAAGTTTGTAAAGTAAGAGGAAGATACGTCCTCGCCATCCTTCTGTACAGATATATTTACCTTATTCGAAGCAAAGAAGGACTCTGTTACTTCTATGTTCATATCTACATAATCTGTGTTGTTTACAGAGCTTCCACCAACTGTCTCATACTCATTTACGACACTGTTCTTGCTGTTCACTGCTGATACCTTAAGCTCTGGTGCTGTCTTATCTACCTTGAATGTCTTAGTAACAGCCGTTGCAACATTACCTGTCATGTCCTTTGCATTAAAAGTGATTGTATATTCACCATCTTCATCAAAGGTATAGGTCGCAGTATGCGGATTACCGGATGAAAAATTACCGGTATTTAAGGTTGCAACTGTTGATGCTCCTGTTCCATCCGTCTTTTTGGTGATCGTTGCCGTAATGTCAGCACTGTTCATTGCTTCTCCATCATAAGAGAATGCAAATGCCTCATTTACTGTCAGTGTCGCCGTACAGGATGTATTCTGTGAATCCGCAACGCCTGTTATCGATAATACAGGTGCTGTCTTATCAATCCGGAAGGATACATTCTCTGCGATCTGTTCATTACCAGCCTTATCATCCGCAGAAACAGTGATCTCATAATCGCCCTCATCTGAGAATACGATCTCCGGATTTACAGAAGTGTTATTCCATTCTACTGTTCTGTAATCTCCGTCATATGCAACTGCACCGGAAGCATCCTTCCGTTTTACATGTACGGTATAGGACTTTCCTTTATAATTATCTGCAAGGTTCACATTAAGTGCTACATTTCCATTATTCAGCTTATTCACAGTTGCAATTCCGATCGTAGGCTTTGTCTTATCAATTACAAATGCAGCCTCATCCTCTGTTACATTTCCAAATGCATCCGTAACTGTAACCTTCAGATTATAAATTCCCTGTGCATTCCGTTTCACTGTATAGGTTCCACTCGTTCCCTTCATTGTGAAAGTGTCATCCGCATCACCATTTGTATCTTTATTCTTATCGGAAACCACGATCTTGTGTGTTTCGGCAAACTGTTCTTCTACTGCTATGTCAAATGCGATATCTTTATTGTAATAACCGTCATTTGTCTGCTCCAGCCGTGGTGTGATCGTTACCTTCGGCTTTGTTGCATCTACCTTGAAGCGGGAACCTGCTACATCGTATGAAACCTTATTGCCTGCCTTATCCGTTCCTGTTACCTTGAAGTAATAGGAGCAGGCCTTTCCCTTCTTCTGACCGCAATATGCAGAAGCCTCCAGTGTCTTGCCATCCACCTTCTTGATCGCCAGCTTCTTCTGTGTATATTTGCTTTCATCAAAGCATTTGTAATACTCTGTGATCTGGAAATCCTTCAACAACAGCTTCTGATTATCTGTAACTGTGATCTTCACATTTGTACCCTGTGTCAGACCATTCTCCGGTACACCTTCAATTGTCGCTACCGGGCTTTCCTTATCGATCACAAACTTAATATCTCTTACATAGTTTACATTTCCAAATGCATCCACTGCCTTGATCGTCAGGTTATATACACCAGGTGTTTTTCTCTTTACTGTGTAAGTTCCGGTTGTCTCATTCAGAACGTATGTCTCATCTTCGTCTCCATTCACGTCCTTGTTCTTATCACTTACTGTGATCTTCGTTTTTAATGGAAACTGCTCTGTTACTGTGAACTTGAAGCTTACGTTCTTGTTGTAGTAACCATCATTCTCAGAATCCGGATAGCGATCCAGCACGATATCCGGAAGTGTGGAATCGACCTTGAATCTGGAATCATTGATTTCATATTCCACATCATTTCCGGCTCTGTCTTTACCGGTTACCTTAAATACATAAGAACATGCCTTGCCGCTCTTCTGTCCGCAGTATGCAGATGCCTCTAATTCCTTTGCACCTACCTGCTTGATCTTGAGTTCCTTCTCAATGTATTCTGTACCATCAAAATATTTATAACACTCAACGACTTTAAAGCTTTCCGGATCCAGTCTCTCATTATCTGTGATCACAACACGGATCGTTGTACCGGTTGACTTCTTGTCATCCGGAACACCTTCAATCTCGACCAGAGGCTTCTCTGTATCGATCGTGAACCGGATATCGGATACTGTTGCTGCATTTCCGGATGCATCTACTGCTACAACCGTCCATTTATACCGGTCAGCCTTTGATACAGTGAAACCAAATGTTTTCTGCTTTACATCTTTATAAGAAAATGTCTTATATGCTTTTGCAGCATAATCGGCTTCTGATTTACAGTTCTTATAGTCGTCTGTATTTAACACATATACATTTGCGCCAAGTTCAAACTGCTCTGCCACTGTAATATTGAATCTGACCTTGTCATTATAATACTTTGTTCCGGTACCCGCGATTGCCGGTTCTACCGTTACTTCCGGTTTATATGGATCATAATAGAAGGTCTTGCTTCTCTTTTCTGAGCTGTTGCCGGATCTATCAGTTGCACTTACCGCAATGTAATATTTCATTGGCTTTCCATCAATAACCTTACAGTTTTTGATCGTAGCTGTAACTGTCTGATCCGAGCTGTTCTTTGCTGTGATGATCTCTTCACCCTTTACTCCGGCACCTGTCGTTGCATCATAGTCGTAAGTTTCATACACTACCTTCACAACCACATCGGAAGCTGCAATGCCATAATCATCTGCTGCCTTAACTGTAATCGTCTGTGTACCATCATTTTTATAAACACCACTTACCGGAATACCGGAGAAGCTGATATCTGCCAGTTCATTGTCGATAACAAAGGTACATTTTGCAGTCTTTGTGTTGCCAACCTCATCATATGCTGTTACTGTAACTTCATATACACCGGCTTTTTTGTAAATAAAGGATGCATTCATGGTCTGACCGATCGTTTCAGTCTCCAGATCCATCTTCTGCTCCTGATCTGCAACAGCCTTGCCGTCACAGGTTGCTGATGCAGTAATCCTGCTGATCAGAAAATTATCAGATGCAGACGCCTTTACTGTTACATCTGAACCATTCCAGTACTGCGTAAGCTTCAGACTGTTTGTGGATTCTTTATCTGCAATATCAACCGCTGGCTTTTCAGTATCAACCGCAAACCGGTATGCAACCCCATTTTCATTGGATTTTGTTGCAATATTTCCTGATTTATCACTGATATAGAATATGATCGTATAAATCTTATTCTCTTCAATTCCATTTGTTAATACAAGTGTTTTATCAAATGTTTTATCCCCATTCGCAGCTATATTTCCTGTAAGAATGGTATTTCCCACCTGATCTGTGACCTTGTAATCACCCAGTGAAAACGCATCCTCAGCCGTTATATGAATGGAAGGATCTTTACTGAAATAATAAATACCATCTGCTGATGCCTTTGCTCCGGCAAATTCCATTGCTGCTATTGATGGAGCTGTCTTGTCATATAACACCTGAATGGATGCATCCGTTGTGTTTGCATCTTCATTCGCAGCCACATAATGATGCTTTGATGTAAAGTGAAATGCATACACTCCCTCTGTTGTCAGATCATAGGTCAGTGTAACGGTTTTCAGATTTCCATTTGCTGATATATCTGTTCTGGACGGTGCTACATCAATACCGACAGCAGACGCTGCGGCATCCGGAGCCTTTCTTGTTACCGTCTTTACAATATCATCGGCATCCAAATCCAGACCTGTTACTTTATATGTAACCGTTGTTGCACTTCCATTATGTCCGGCATATACCAGTGCCTGATCCTTTGCATCTATTGTTTTCCCCTCAGAGGAAACTGTCAAAGAATCCTGTAATGTTTCTTTATTCACATAAACGGTTACAGTTTTCTTTGTTATATTTCCCGCACAGTCATATGCGTCAAGTGTTACTTTATATACACCAGCATCCGGCAGTGACAGCTCATCTCCGGTCAATGTAACTTCCTCATCATTTACATAGACCTTTGTTTTAGCCGTATCGATCTGACTGTCAGCATCAGAAATCCGGAATATCAAAGTCTCTCCTGTCTTGGCTGTTACAGTATATTCTGCCTGATCCTGCAGTGATACACCACCATTTACCTGACTCAGGATAAGTGCCTGTGGTGCTTTTGGATCCAGATTAAATGTAATCTCTTTGGTACCGATCTGACCAAGGCGGTTTACTGCCTCATATAAGACTGTATGTTTTCCTGCTTTATCTGTCAGTTCGGAGATCGTAATATCATCATATATATAAGAATACTGATTTGCATCTGCTGATATATCTGTTACAGTTTCAATGATCTCACCATCAAGGCTGATCCTTGCCGTATCGATCGGTGCATAATCCTCAACTGCCGCTACTCCTGTCAGTTCTGCACCACTGAACCATGTATCTGCATCATATGTATAATTCTGGATCGAAATCGTTGCACTATCGTTTCCCTTTATGCCACGGAAAGAGCCCTTTGTAATTTCTGGTGCTTTTTCATCGATATATACAAATGATCCATTTTCATCAAATTTGTAAGTACCGATAGATTCATATATATGATCTGTGACTCTGAAGATTACTTTATAATCCGCACCTGCTACAGACGATTTCGGAATCAATACCGTTTTACTGCAGATACCGGTATCTTCATCTTTATCCATACATACCGACTGCCAGTTATTCATGGTCGTTCCATTCACAAAACAATATTCCAGATCCAGATCTGCAAAATTACTGTCGCCTATATCCTCAAGCGCCGATACCGTTACACGAATACCATCACCCTTTTTATTCAGGAACTCACCAAGTATCCCTTCCGTAATCTTTAATTCAGAATCTTCATCTACCGTTACATCCTGAATCCGGATATCTGAAGTATACCGGATCGTCACCGGAATAAATACCTTTTTTCCTTCCCTGCTATATGCTGTAAATACATATGATCCGGATTCCGGAACCTTTACATCAAAGGCTCCACCATCTTTACCGATTGGTATTTCTTTCTCATTTCCACCATTTAATGTATATGTAAGTTTAACAATATCCGCCGGATCTTCCGGTGTCTGTTTTATATATCCGTCAACCTGTTCCGTTCCATCTGACACATACCCCTTTACAGACACAACATCCCCTTTTTCAGCATAATAAAAACTATCTCCATTTTTATCATTTATCTGTGGAATGCTTTTATTTCCCGCCTCTGCTGAAATATGCATAGTTGGTCCAGCAACAGATAGATTATCCCCATTTTCAGCATTTTCTCCATATACACGTATTATCCCCGCAAATTCATAAGTATCCTTCTCATCTGCTGCTTTATACACTGCATACTGATATTCATCCTCTGAATCTGTGATCCGGATCTTCTCGATCTCCGAAGCCTGCTTTGTGGTCTTCTTATCAGATGCATCACAGGATGTTGCTATAATCTGCTTCTTATCAGATGCATCCAGTTCCTGCATCAGGTAGTCACCCTTAAATGTGACAGCAGTCTCTTCCGGAACAGAAATCTCAACCTCTTCTACACTGCCTGTCTTTACGCTTCCATCTTTATTTTTCTTATATGTAACTTTTTTGGGAATATACGTTTCAAGATCGATCACTTCTTTTGTATATTCGTCTTCTGCTTTCATTCCGATTCTGTTATCAATTACCACCAGTGATAACAGCATAACCGCCGTCATGACCAAAGCCACAAAACGATGTAAATATTTGTTTTTCTTCATTTTGGTCACTCCCTTCTATATCGATTCATCCGTATGAACTACAACAACATCAACTAACAGTGGGAATTTCTCAGCTTCTTCACCCTGTATATCGGTCTCACTACTGTCAGAAACTTCTGTATCCATAGTGAGAACATCAGTTGCATCATCATCGGTACTTAATACGTCTGTTGCATCACTGTCTGTACTTAAGACATCCGTTGCCGCATCTGCTTCGTCCTCTGATGTCAGAATATCAGTCTCACGCTCATATTCATCATCCGCCCGAAGAACATCGGTCTCTTTTTCATAATCCTCCTCTGATCTCAGGACATCAGTTTCTTTCTCATAATCCTCTTCCGGTCTCAGGATGTCGGTTTCTTTTTCGTAATCCTCTTCCGGTCTCAGGATGTCGGTTTCTTTTTCGTAATCCTCTTCCGGTCTCAGGATATCGGTTTCTTTCTCAGAATCTGCTTCTTCCGGTCTGGTATGATGATGGCTTCTGCTCTTATTCAACTCATCCACAGCCTTCTTATATCTCTCATTTCCTTTCCTGGAAACTTCTTCGGATGCTGACTTGCCCTTGATATCACGCACCTCGATCTTACTGGTACTGCCCTTTGATTTGATCGCATCTTTTTTGGAAGCACCGCTTCCCTGTAAGCTTTCATAACCCTTTTCGCGAATCTCTTTGATCTGTTTTCTGGCTGTGCTTCCGGAAAGATCTCCGATCACCTTCGGAATATCCAGTTTTACAAATAATATAACTGCTATCACTGCAAAGACAACTGCAAGAGCTATACCGCCGAATAACATTACATTACATATCGTTTCATTCATTGTTATCACTCCTCACTCCCTGTCACTGCAGTATTTCCATTTATAATATCAGAAATTGCAGAGTTTACGATCAACGAGTTCCATTCATTATTACCACGGGAGGCAAGAATATTGATCTTACTGCCCGCATCGTATACCGCTTTGATCTTCTGGATGCCATCCTGCTTCCAGCGTTTCGGATTGGATCCGTATTCTCCGGAATACCGATCATACAGATATGTCAGATGACTGACATAAATATCGGCTGCATTATCAACCGTTCCCATGCTGCTCTCTGCGGAACTGTATACCTTTTCAGCCTGATCATAATAATCCTTATTGTCGCTGATCTTTTCAAGCGCTATGTAAGTTTCCGCTTCTTCCTTCATATATTTTACATACGATTTCTTTGTTGTATCCGGAAGATTTGGATCCGTGATATCGATACTTGCCAGATAACGGTTAAGTGAGTCGATTGCACTCAGATAATAGGTTTCCTTCTCTGCATCTACATTTGTATTCTTTGCCTGATAGGAATATACGGAGTACAGGATTCTCGCATACTGTGCCGTGTAATATTTTACATTACGATCCTCCGGAAGTGCATTGGAAAGCGCTGTACTGTTTTCATCCAGCTTTTCGTTTGCCTCCGTCAGCAATGCAATCGTTCTCTGCGGCATATCTGCCGTATCACTTCCCAGATTATCAACATAGATAGAAGCGATATTCAGATAATTTACATATTTGCTTGGATTTGTATCTTCCAGTTCCTCACTGTTATAGGTTTCAAAATTAACCAGATTCTCTTTACTGTTTGCAAAATTGGAATTCTTCTTGATCTTATTCTCGCAAATTGCCGAATAGTATGCAGCCTGTGCTGTCTCATCCGGGAAGTTTGCCGAATCATTTACCTGATTAAAATACTGCATTGCAGCTTTGTAATCCTGGATTTCGTTGTAATAAATGATCGCAACCTCATAGACAACATCTGCATTTACCTTGTCAATATACTTGGTGACGTAACGTACACCTAATTTTGCTCCACTGTCCACGTTCTCGGACACAGTGTCAGTGTTCTGATCCATATCATAATAATATGCATACGTATCAAGAAGTCCCAGATAGGCATCTGAGGATGATTCATCCAGAGCAATTGCTTCTTTATAGATCTTGATTGCTCCATTTATATCATTATCCTGCAGCGCATCTTCTGCCTCCAGTATCTTGTTGCTGTAGTTCTTCTCCTTGATCTCATTCTTCTTTACCCCGCCAAAAATGGCACAGCCAACAGACAGAAGGGATAATCCTGCCATCACGCCAAATGTGACCAGCTTTTTCTTTGCCTTTGCTCTGTACTCATTGTCCAACTCATTGTAATGATCCAACGCATACAGAAGTTCTGAACAGGACTGATATCTGTCATTTGGATTTGACTGGCAGCACTTGATAATGATCTGCTCCAGACCAGATGAAAGCATTGGATTCCACTGACGGATCGGTTTAATCTCATATGGTGGCTCACATGGATTCTTTCCGGTTACCAGATGATACAGCGTCGCTCCCAGATTATAAATATCCGTTCTGGCATCAGTATTATAGATACCACGTCCCTGCGCATCACCGAACTGCTCCGGTGCTGCATATCCTCTGGTACCCAGTGCTGTCGTATCTGCGTTATTTTCAATTATGTACTCTTTTGCTGTTCCAAAATCGATCAGCTTTACTGAACCATCCGGCTTTAACATAACATTGGATGGTTTCATATCTCTGTATATGATCGGTGGATTCATGGAGTGCAGATAATCAAGTGCACTGGCAAGCGCACGACCCCATTCAATTACATCAGACTGCTTCTGTGCACCCTCTGCCTTCAGAACTTCATTTAACGGCTTACCTTCTACGAAATCCATGATTACATAAATCGTTCCATTCTCATTTATGATATCAACGATTCGAGGCAATACCGGATGGTCCACATTTTTCAGGATATTTGCTTCGCGCTCCAAGCCTTTTAAAAGTGTTTCTACACTCTTGGAACCATCATTCTTTATCTCTTTTACAGCCCACTGTTTATTCAGACGGTTATCCATCGCCAGATAAACAATTGACATTCCACCCTGACCAACTTTTTTCAGTATTTCATATTTTCCATCTAATACTGTTCCTAATTCTGTCATCTTATCTCCCCACTACTCAGCCTTGACCAGCAATACTGTTATATTGTCTGTTTCCTTCCTGTACTTTACAAGATCTGTTAAAAAAATACAGCCCTCTTTCATCTTATCTTCATCTGGTGCTGCCAGCGGACTGAGTTTCGCCATAATCTCATCTCCGCTTATCTTATGTCTGAATCCATCTGAACATAACAAATACGATGCATTTTGTGTAATATAACCTCTGATGAAATCAGGTTCCACTACCGGTGATGCGCCTACACACTGTAACAGTATGCTTCGTCTGCTATCTGTTTCTGCCTGCTCCGGGGTCAGTCTTCCTGCTGCAATCTCCCTTGCAACCAATGTCTGATCCTGTGTAAGCTGCTCCATTTTATCTGTCAACTCATATACCCGGCTGTCGCCCACATGTATAATATAATATCTGTCCTCATACATAAGAATGGCTGACAACGTGGTTCCGATCATAATTCCCCGGCTTTCACCATATGCTTTCAGCTTTTCATTCTCTGTTACAGCTATGCGATCCCACTGCTCCTTCAAGATCGCTGTATTAAATGTTCCTGTTCTGACCAGTTTTACAAAATCATGTTCAAACCAGCCACAATATGCATTTATGACCTCTTTGCTTGCAAGCTCTCCTTTTGCCAGTCCGCCCATGCCATCACAGATAATCGCAAAGGCTGCCTGTCCATTCGGAGTCTCTGCAATCTTGATCGCAAGAGAGTCCTGATTATTTTTCTTTTTTATACCCACATCTGTGTGATATGCCGCTCTATATTTCATACGCTTCTCCTGATTATTATCCCCATATCCTTATCTGACAAAATAAATGAAACCTTCATCACCCAGAGAAACCTTTGCATTATTTGTCAAAAATACATTTTTCTGTCCAGCTATGTTCTGTCCATTCACAAATGTACCATTTGTAGAAGCATTATCTCTGATATAGCTGACACCATTCTTTCTCTCAATGATGCAGTGGATCCGGCTGACATCTGAATTGTCTGTTACTGTATAATCTGCTTTGGTTGCAGATCTTCCGATTGAAAATTCCGGTTTATTTATATATATTTTTTCATTTGTTGCTATTCTTAACAGATACGGCACTGGCACCTGAGGCTTCTTCTCCTCAACCGGCGGTACCGGTGCTGCCTCCGGCTTCTTCTCCGGCATCGGTGGTACCGGTGCTGCTTCCGGTTTCTTCTCCGGCATTGGCGGTACCGGTGCTGCTTCCGGTTTCTTCTCCGGCATCGGTGGTACCGGTGCTGCCTCCGGTTTCTTTTCCGGCATTGATGATGCCGGACGATTTGGGATTGGCGGCACAATTGGTTTGCCATCCGGTCCCATCTGCATTGGCATTGGTCGTCCCGGCATTGGCCGACCGTTCATTGGCTTGCCATCCGGTCCCATCTGCATTGGCAT